>NZ_MWLM01000063.1:0-10202 GCF_002198665.1 Novosphingobium sp. B 225
GCAGGGGTGGGGGTCTGTTCACTCATCAAGGCGTCCATGTTGATCCGGGCCTTTCGCGTCAAGCACTTTGGTGTATTATGGGGATAGCACGGTTGGGCTGCAAGTGGTGCGGAAACGGGACTTGCGCGGCTGCGAAGACCTGGAGTTGGGTCAGGTTCTGGCAGCGGCGTGAACCAAAAATCCACAGCCCACTAATTACGTATTCGTCACTTGGCGCAGCGCCCCGCGCGCGGCATAGGCCGGGGCAAGCCATCCCCTCGTGTGGAGCAAATCAATGACCGAAGCCGCCACTGCCGCCTGGGCCACCCTTGCGGCGCTCGACAAGCCAAGCCTGCAAGCGCTGTTCGCTGATCCGATGCGGCTTGAACTGCTTTCGGCCCGGCTCGACCTGCCGGGCGGGGCGATCCGGTTTGACTGGTCAAAGACCCACCTCGATGCCGCGCATATGGCCGGGTTCGAGGCGCTTGCCGCAGCGATGGACTTTACCGGCAAACGTGCAGCAATGCTGGCGGGGGATGTGATCAACGTTACCGAACACCGCGCGGTCGAACATACCACTCTGCGCGGCGTGGGCCGGGATACCAGCGTGGAAGAAGCCCACGCGCTGCATCTGCGCATGAAAAGCCTGGTCGAAGCGATCCACGAAGGCGCGCTGGGTGAGGTCAAGCATCTGATCCACATCGGCATCGGGGGCTCCGCGCTCGGCCCGGCGCTGGCGATTGATGCGCTGACCCGCGACGGGGCCAAGGTCGATGTCCATGTCGTCGCCAATATCGATGGCTGCGCGCTGGAAGCAGCCATGCGCGCCTGCGATCCCGCCACCACCCTGATCGCGGTTGCCAGCAAGACTTTCACCACCACCGAAACCATGACCAATGCGGCCAGCGCGCTCGATTGGCTGAAGGCAGGCGGCGTGGCCGATCCCTATGGCCGGGTCGTGGCCCTGACCGCTTACCCCGAAAAGGCCGTGGAATGGGGCGTTGATGAAACCCGCGTGCTGCCGTTCCCGGAAAGCGTGGGGGGGCGTTATTCGCTGTGGTCGTCGATCGGGTTCCCGATCGCACTTGCGCTGGGCTGGCAGGACTTCGCCGAATTTCTGGACGGTGCGGCGGCGGTGGATCAGCACTTTTTCGAAAGCGATGGTTTGGCCAATCTGCCGCTGCGCGCGGCTTTTGCCGATCTCTACTACACCCAGCTGCGCGGTACCCAGACCCGCGCCTGCTTTGCCTATGACGAGCGGTTGCGGCTCCTGCCGGACTATCTCCAGCAGCTGGAAATGGAATCGAACGGCAAAAGCGTGACAGCTGATGGCCAGCCGCTGGGCCGCCCATCTGCGCCGATCACCTGGGGCGGGGTGGGTACCGATGCGCAGCATGCGGTGTTCCAGTTGCTGCATCAGGGCACCAATCTGGTCCCGGTCGATTTCATCGCCGCGATCATTCCGGGTGACAGCCTTGATCCGGCACACCACCGCAACCTCCTCGCCAACTGTCTGGCGCAGGGCGCGGCCTTGATGGCCGGGCGCGCATCAAGCGACGGCGCGCGCAACTATCCCGGCGACCGGCCCAGCGCCACGATCCTGTGCGAAGACCTGAACCCCGCCACACTGGGCGCGCTGATCGCGTTCCACGAACACCGTACTTTCGCGAACGGTGTGCTGCTGGGGATCAACAGCTTTGACCAGTTCGGCGTGGAACTTGGCAAGGAAATCGCCAAGTCGATCCTGGCTGGCGGGGTCAGCTTTGATCCCAGCACCGAGGCGCTGCTGGCCGAGGCTGGGGTGAAGTAGGAGATCTGGGAATAGTTCACGCAGAGGCGCGGAGGAAGAACAGAGGCGCAGAGAGGCTGCACGTGCGGCGCAGCCGCCTCCTCAATAAGAGCTGCGGAAAACGCATCGTTTGAACGGGATGACGGCTTCGCCGCAATCGCGTATCTCCGCGTCTCCTTTTCTTCCTTCGCGCCTCTGCGTGAACTATTCCACCTCAGCCGACACAACCCCATCTATCACAGTAACCACCAAAACCGTTTGGCAAACCGGGCCCGCCCGCGCCATATCGCGACCCATGACAGACTTTGACTTTGACCTGTTCGTAATCGGCGCTGGTTCTGGCGGTGTGCGTGCCAGCCGGATTGCGGCTTCGCATGGGGCCCGCGTGGCCGTGGCCGAGGAATTCCGCGTGGGCGGGACCTGCGTGATCCGCGGCTGTGTGCCCAAGAAGCTGCTGGTCTATGCCAGCCACTTTGCCCACGAATTGCAGGATACGGCGAACTATGGCTGGACCATCGGCGAAGCCACGTTCGACTGGGCCAAGCTGCGCGATTTCGTGGCGAGCGACGTTGACCGGCTCGAACGCGCCTACACCTCGACGCTCGACAGCAACAAAGTGGAGCATTTTCACGAGCGCGCCACTGTAGCCGGGCCTAACACGGTGCGGCTCGCCTCGGGACGGGAAGTAACTGCCAGGGTGATCCTGATCGCGGTTGGGGCCTGGCCGGTTCTGCCGGAAATCGACGGGGTGGAACACTGCATCACATCAAATGAGGTGTTCCATCTGCCCGAATTGCCCAAACGGATCGTGATCCAGGGCGCGGGCTATATCGCGCTGGAATTTGCGGGCGTGTTCAACGCGCTGGGCAGCCACGTCACCGTTGTCAACCGCAGCGACAAGATCCTGCGCTCCTATGACCATGATCTGACCGACCGCTTGCTGCCGATCCTGCAGGCGCGGGGGATTGAATTTGCGTTCAACCGCCCGATCGGCCGGGTCGAAAAGCAGGCCGATGGCTCACTGCTGGTCCATGCGGGCGAGGGTGAGCCAATCCCGGCGGACGTCGTGCTGGTCGCCACCGGCCGCAAGCCCAAGACCGATGGGCTGGGCCTCGAAGGTGTCGGCATCACCCTCGGCCATAATGGCGAGATTCCGGTCGATGAATATGGCCAGACCGCGTGCCCCAGCATCTATGCCGTGGGCGATGTGACCGACCGGGTGCAGCTGACCCCGGTGGCGATCCGCGAAGGCCATGCCTTTGCCGATACGGTGTTCGGCAATATGCCGCGCTCGACCGCCTATGACTGCATTCCCAGCGCGGTATTCACCCAGCCGCCGATCGCCTCGGTCGGGCTGACCGAGCAGCAGGCCCGCGCAGTCCACGGCCATGTGAAAGTCTTCACCAGCGATTTCCGCCCGATGATGAACATGTTCGCCGCCAAGGCCGAACGCGGATTCTACAAACTGGTGGTCGATCCCGCAAGCGACCGGGTGCTGGGCGTCCACTTGCTCGGCCCCGACGCCGCCGAAGTGCTCCAGGCCGCGGCCATCGCGGTGAAGGCGGGGCTGACCAAGGCCCAGTTCGATGCAACGGTCGCGCTGCATCCGAGCATGGCGGAAGAGCTGGTGCTGATGCGCTAGGTTGCATGTCGCAACCAATCGGCTAGTCTCCTGCGCAAACAACAGGGGAGAACGGGCCGTGCAGCTATCGGGCAAGACCGCGCTGGTGACCGGCGGGACGGACGGGATCGGCGCGCAGCTGATCCGGCAATTGCGGGACAAGGGCGTTACCGTCATCACCTCGGGCCGCAATCCTGAGCGCTGCGCGGCGACCCGGGCCGACGGGTTTGAAGTGATCGAGGCCGATCTGGGCACGCCGCAAGGCGTCGCTGCGTTGATCGCCGCCGTGGCCGGGCGCACGATCGACATTCTGGTCAACAACGCCGGGACCAGCGCTGATCACGATTTCCGCAATCAGGACCTGCCCGACTTGCCGACCGCCGATGCCGGGATCTTCCTCAACCTCAACGCCCCGATCCACCTGATCACCGCGCTGATGCCCACGCTGCGTTCGCGGCCTGAGGCGATGATCGTGAACGTCACTTCCGGTCTCGCCATTGCGCCGCGCGCGGGCGGTCCGGTCTATTGCGCGACCAAGGCCGCACTGCGCAGCTATACCCAGGCGCTGCGACGGCAGCTGCGCGGCAGCAATATCCACGTGCTGGAAGCGCTGCCGCCCGTGGTTGAAACCAAGATGACCGCCGGGCGCGACAACAGGAAAATGCCCGCCGCCGAATGCGCGCGGCAGTTCGTGGCGGCGATGGAGCGGAATGCGGACGAGGCCAATGTCGGCCTGGTCAAGCTGTTGCAAGTGGTCCACTCGATCTCGCCCAAGCTGGCGCGCTCGGTGTTGATCCGGTTCTGAAGGGGAGGGTTTGATGGCAGGCACAGTACTGGTCACCGGCGGCAGCGGTTACATCGCGGGTGAAACGATCCGGCAATTGCTGGGGCGGGGGTGGACGGTCCACACCACGGTCCGCAGCCTCAGCCGCGAGGCGGAATTGCGGCCCTTGCTGGGCGGGACACCCGAAACGCTGAAAGTGTTCGCTGCCGATCTCACCAACGATGCCGGCTGGGCCGAGGCGATGGCGGGCTGCACTCACTTGTGCCACATGGCCTCGCCATTCCCGGCGGACGTGCCCAAGGATGAAAATGAACTGATCGTCCCCGCACGCGAAGGGGCCTTGCGGGCGCTGCGCTTTGCCAAAGCGGCGGGGGTTGGGCATGTGGTCCTGACCAGCTCTGCCGCCGCGATCGCGTATGGCCATCCGGCGGGCAAAACCCAGTACACCGAGGCTGACTGGACCAATCCCGATGCGCCCGGCGTTCAGCCCTATATCAAAAGCAAGACCATTGCCGAACGCGCCGCGCGCGATTGGGTGCTGGCTGAAGGCGGTGACATGGCGTTCTGCACAGTCAACCCGGTGGCCGTGCTGGGCCCCGTCGCCAGCAGCGATTTCGCCGCTTCGGTGGAGACTTTCGAACAATTGCTGAGCGGCAAGGTTCCGGCCTGCCCCGACGTGGGTTTTTGCCTCGTCGATGTGCGCGATACCGCCGCGCTGCATGTGCTGGCGCTGGAAACGAGCGCCGACACGATCCGGGGTGAACGCTTTATCGCCAGCTCAGGCCCGTTCTTCAAAATCATCGATGTCGCGCGGTTGCTGCGCGAGAAAATGGGCGATTCTGCGCGCAAGGTGCCAACCCGGGTGATGCCCAACTGGCTGGTGCGGGTGATGGCACTGTTCATGCCGCCGCTGCGGCAATTGCTGGGGGAACTGGGGCGCACGCGGGCGATGAGCAGCGCCCATGCGCAGGCGGTGCTGGGCTGGCAGCCGCGCCCGCCGGAGGAGACGGCGGTGGACTGTGCGCGTAGTTTGATCGAGCGGGGGATTGTGAAGGTTTAAGCGGCTCCTCCGACCCGCCTGCGGCGGGCCACCTCCCCATTTGTCCCTGCGGGAAAAATGGAGAGGGACTTTACGCAGCGCTTGAACCCTCTCCATTTTTGCGAAGCACAAATGGGGAGGTGGCAGTCCCGCAGGGACTGACGGAGGGGCCCTTCTAAACCAACCGGTACGGCACCACCCCGCGTTGATCCGGATCGACACTGATCGCCCGGTCACTCGGCGGAAAGGCGCGTTGATCACAGTCGGGGCGGGGGCAAATCCGGCACGAAATCCCGATCCTTGTCGCGGCGCGATCCGCGGTCAGGTCCAGTCCATCGGCATAGATGAATTCCCCGGCGTGTTCCGCCTCGCACCCCAGCGCCACGGCATAGCGGCGCGGGCTGCGATCATACGATCCGCTTGGTTTGACCAGCCCCTTGGCCATCGAGACATAGCGCACCCCGTCGGGCGTTTCGGCCAGCTGGACCAGGATCCGGTCAGGGATCGCCACTGCCTCATGCACGATCCACAGCGGGCAGGCCCCGCCGAACCGGGCGAATTGCAGGCGGGTGGCGCTGTGGCGTTTGGTGATGTTCCCGGCCATATCGACCCGGCAAAAGAAGAACGGCACCCCGCGCGCATCTTCGCGCTGCAAGGTTGAGAGGCGATGGCAGGTCTGTTCAAAACTGGTGCCGAACAGCTGCGCCAGCCGGTCAATGTCATGCCGCACGGCGCGCGCCTCGGCGCGGAAGCGGGCGTAGGGCATCAGCAGCGCACCCGCGGCATAGTTGCACAGGCCGACGAACAGCAGCTGCCGACTGGCCGGGCTGCGTAGCGCCGTGCCTTCAATCACCGCCGCGATCTCGTCCTTCAAGGCCAGCGCGGCGAGCTGGTGGGCGAGCTGGAAGCGGCGGCTTTCGGCGGGCTGACCGGGGTCGATCACCAGATGGCCCATTTCCGCGTCATAGCTGCGCAGTCCCGCCTGCCCGGTGTAGATCAGCGAGATCGACAGCGCGTCCTTCAGGTACTGCTCGATCGCCCCGGTCGCGGGGGAACGCCCGCCCAGCCGCCGCGCCAATGCCTCGGCCGCGCGGTCGATCCCGTCGACGTAATTGTTGGCAAGGTGGAACCAGTCGCGCACTTCCTCCCACGGCAGCCGCGCCCCTGTGCTGCTTTCGCTCGCCAGCGCCTCGTCCACCATCTGCAGGCGCTGTCCGCTGCGGCGATAGGCTTCGTGGAGCGCTATGAACCGGTCCGCCAGCAACGGTTGCTGCTCCGAAAACCGCGCCAGCTGCGCCGGATCGAGCGGTTCGGGGAACAACGGATCGGCATTGGCCTCACGCAGCGCCGCCAGCCGCGTCTCGCTCTGCCCCGCGCCAATCTCCCGCCAGTCGAGCGGGAAAGCGCGGCTGAGCCGTTCGATCAGCGTCGGGGTGAGGGGGCGGTCATCGTGTTCCAGCTGAGAAAGGTAGCTGGTGCTGATCCCCAGCAGCTCCCCCATCGCCGCCTGATTAAGCCCCCTATCGGCGCGGAGCGCCCTTAATCTATCTCCAGCAAAGATGCGCCGCTTCGACATGGGTAACTGGTCCTCCGCGCCTCTTTTCTTCCTCTGCGCCTCTGCGTGANTTCACGCAGAGGCGCAGAGGAAGAAAGGGAGGCGCGGAGAAAGATAAGGCGCTTCGCGAGGGTTTGCAAACATGCACTTCGCAACTTTGCAAATTCACATTGGACATTGCCGCCAATCCGCCGCATCCAGCACTCCTGCAATTTCAGGACGGAGCCAAAATGTCCGCAAATATCGCCGAAATGGAACGCCGCCGCGCTGCTGCCCGGATGGGCGGGGGTCAAAAGCGGATCGATGCGCAGCATTCGAAAGGCAAGCTGACCGCGCGCGAACGGCTGAGCATCCTGCTCGACGAAGACAGCTTCGAGGAAGTTGACAGCTACGTCGAACACAACTGCGTCGATTTCGGCATGCCCGAAACGACCATCCCAGGCGACGGGGTGGTGACCGGCAGCGGCACGATCAACGGGCGGCTCGTCTATGCCTATGCGCAGGATTTCACCGTGTTCGGCGGCGCGGTTTCGGAACGCCACGCGATGAAGATCTGCAAGATCATGGATGCGGCGATGAAAGTCGGTGCGCCGGTGATCGGCCTGAATGACAGCGGCGGCGCGCGCATTCAGGAAGGCGTCGCTTCGCTGGGTGGCTATACCGAGATTTTCCAGCGCAACGTGCTGGCCAGCGGCGTGGTGCCGCAGCTCAGCCTGATCATGGGCCCGTGTGCGGGCGGGGCGGTGTACAGTCCCGCGATGACCGACTTCATCTTCATGGTGAAGGACAGCTCGTACATGTTCGTCACCGGCCCCGACGTGGTCAAGACCGTGACCAACGAGATCGTCACGCAAGAGGAACTGGGCGGCGCGGTAACGCACAGCACCAAGACCTCGGTCGCCGATCTGGCGCTGGAAAACGATATCGAGGCGCTGCTGACCGCGCGCGACCTGATCGATTACCTGCCGCTCAACAACCGCGAAGGCGTGCCGCAGCGGCCAACCAACGATCCCTTTGACCGGCTTGAGGAAAGCCTCGACACGCTGATCCCGGCCAATGCCAACCAGCCCTATGACATGCACGAAGTGGTGCGCAAGGTGCTGGACGAGGGCGAATTCTTTGAAATTCAGCCCAGCCACGCGGGCAATATCCTGGTCGGGTTCGGCCGGATCGAAGGGCGCACCGTGGGCGTGGTCGCCAACCAGCCGATGGTGCTGGCGGGCGTGCTGGATATCAATGCCAGCAAAAAGGCCGCGCGGTTCGTGCGGTTCTGCGATGCCTTCGAAATCCCGATCCTGACCTTTGTTGACGTCCCCGGCTTCCTGCCCGGCACCGCGCAGGAATACGGCGGGATCATCAAGCACGGCGCGAAGCTGCTATTCGCCTATGCCGAGGCGACCGTGCCCAAGATCACCGTGATCACCCGCAAGGCCTATGGCGGCGCCTATTGCGTGATGAGCTCAAAGCACCTGCGCGGCGATTTGAACTACAGCTGGCCGACCGGCGAAATCGCCGTGATGGGTGCCAAGGGCGCGGTAGAAATCATCTTCCGCCAGGACATCGGCGATCCCGACAAGATCGCGGAACGCACCAAGGAATACGAAGACCGCTTCGCCAACCCGTTTGTGGCCGCGAGCAAGGGCTTCATCGATGAGGTGATCCACCCGCGGAACACGCGGCGGCGGATCGCGCTGGGGCTGCGGAAGCTGCGGAACAAGCAGCTCGAGAACCCTTGGAAGAAGCACGACAACATTCCGCTGTGAGTGACGATTGGAGATGGCGAAGAACACATCCATCGCAGTATTGATAGCGGCTTTGCTGTGGTTTGGGTCTGCGATCATTCGGCTCGAAAATCAGCGTTACGCACTCGAGCTGGAAATGTGCGGGGTATGGAGTCCGGAGCGTTCTGTCGAAAGGTCCCAGTGCCTCGACAATGTCCGGACTCGAACAAGCCCAATCTACAACCTGCTCTATGGATTGAAGATTTTATGAAACTAGGCCGCCTAAACCACATCGGCGTGGCAACGCCGTCCATCGCAGACTCCATCGTCTTCTACCGCGACGTCATGGGCGCGACGAAGATTCATGAGCCGTTCGACCTGCCCGATCAGGGCGTGAAGGTCTGCTTCGTCGATACGCCGGGCGCGGATGGCGCGCTTAACGGCACGCAGATCGAGCTGATCGAGCCGCTGCCGGGCAACACCTCGATCCAGAGCTTCCTCGACAAGAATCCGGCCGGCGGCCAGCACCACATGTGTTACGAAGTGCCCGACATTCACGCCGCCAAGGCCGAGTTCGAAGCGCTCGGCAAACGCGTGCTGGGTGAACCCCGCATCGGTGCCCACGGCACGCTGATCTTCTTCGTCCACCCGCGCGATATGGGCGGGGTGCTGACCGAGATTATGGAAGTGCCGCAGGATGGCCAACACTGGTCGAATTAACCCCACGCCGTCACCCTGAACCTGTTTCAGGGTCCATCGGGCCGCTTGGCCGGGGGTGTGAGGAAGAACGAAAACGAGGCCGCTCCGCTGAGCAACCGCACAGAGGCCCAAGACGAGAAATGGACCCTGAAACAAGTTCAGGGTGACGAGTTTAGAGAGGATTGCTGCATGACCTACGAAACGATCACGCTCGGAATCGAAAACCAGATTGCCACGATCACGCTCAACCGGCCGGACCGGCTCAACGCCTGTTCGCTCGACATGGCGGACGAGATCTCTGATGCGCTGGACCGGCTGCAGGATGCCCGGGTGCTGGTAATCCGGGGCGAGGGACGGGCGTTCTGTTCGGGTGCAGACTTGCAGGCGCGCGGGGACCGGCCGGTGACTGGCGGGCAGGGCAGCTACATCGCGCTGACCCAGAAATACAACCCGATGATCCTGAAGCTGGCCCGGCTGGAAATGCCGATCATCACCGCCGTGCAGGGCCCCGCGGCGGGCGTTGGCTGCTCGATCGCGCTGGTCGGCGATTTCGTGCTCGCCAGCAAGAGCGGCTACTTCCTGCAGGCCTTCGTCAACATCGGGCTGGTGCCGGATGGCGGCTCCTCCTGGTTCCTGCCGCGCCTGATCGGCAAGGCCCGCGCCACGCGGATGATGATGCTGGGCGAAAAGATCATGGGCGAACAGGCCGAGGACTGGGGCCTGATCTACAAATGCACCGAAGACGACGCGCTGGCCGGTGAAGTGTCCGCACTCGCCGCACGGCTCGCTGCCGGGCCGACGCTGTCTTACGCGACGATGCGCAAGAACATCCTGACCAGCCTGGAGCACGGCCTGTCAGACACTCTGCTGGCTGAAGCCGAGGGCCAGCGGATCGCCGGATCGAGCGCGGATGCGGCCGAAGGCGGCATGGCCTTCCTGCAAAAGCGCAAGCCGAATTTTCAGGGGAAGTGAGTGTTTAGCCCTCTCCCCTTGAGGGGAGAGGGTTGGGAGAGGG
>NZ_MWLM01000063.1:10213-26366 GCF_002198665.1 Novosphingobium sp. B 225
GCGGGACAAGCCCGCAAGCCTGCGTATCTCTCCCCTGAAGGGGAGAGAGCATAGTGAGAGATACGATGGCGAAGATCGAAGACTGGCAAGCAGCCGCCTCCAAGGAGGTCAAAGGCAAGGACCTGACCTGGCACACCCCCGAAGGGATCGCGGTCAAGCCGCTCTACACGGCGGATGATGTGCGCGAAGATCCGGGCCTGCCGGGGTTCGCTCCGTTCACGCGCGGGGTGCGGGCCAGCATGTATGCCGGGCGGCCGTGGACGATCCGTCAGTACGCCGGGTTCTCCACCGCCGAGGAAAGCAACGCCTTCTACCGCCGCAACCTCGCCGCCGGGCAAAAGGGGCTGTCGGTGGCTTTCGACCTTGCCACCCATCGCGGCTATGACTCTGATCACCAGCGCGTGGTCGGCGATGTCGGCAAGGCCGGGGTCGCGATCGACAGCGTCGAGGACATGAAGATCCTGTTCGACGGCATCCCGCTCGATCAGATGTCGGTTTCGATGACCATGAACGGCGCGGTGATCCCGATCCTGGCGTTCTTCATCGTCGCGGGCGAGGAGCAGGGCGTGCCGGTGGAAGCGCTCGACGGGACGATCCAGAACGACATCCTCAAAGAGTTCATGGTCCGCAACACCTATATCTATCCGCCCGAACCGAGCATGCGGATCATTTCGGACATCTTTGCCTTCACCAGCCAGAAGATGCCGAAATTCAACTCGATCTCGATCTCCGGCTATCACATGCAGGAAGCCGGGGCGACGCAGGTACAGGAACTCGCTTTCACCATCGCCGACGGCATGGAATATGTGAAATACGGCGTCGCCAGCGGGCTGAATATCGACAAGTTCGCCGGGCGGCTGAGCTTCTTTTTCGCGATCGGCATGAACTTCTTCATGGAAGTGGCCAAGCTGCGCGCCGCGCGGGTGCTGTGGCACCGGGTGATGACCAGGCTGGGCGCGCAGGACGAACGCAGCAAGATGCTGCGCACGCACTGCCAGACCAGCGGTGTGTCCTTGCAGGAGCAAGACCCCTACAACAACGTCATCCGCACCACGATTGAGGCGATGGCGGCGATGCTGGGCGGCACGCAGTCGCTCCACACCAATGCGCTGGACGAGGCGATTGCGCTCCCCACTGATTTCTCCGCCCGGATCGCCCGCAACACGCAGATCGTGATCCAGGAAGAGACCGGCATGTGCAATGTGGTCGATCCGCTGGGCGGCTCCTACTACATCGAAAGCCTGACTCAGGAACTGGTCGATCAGGCGTGGGAGATCATCGAGCGGGTCGAGGCCGAAGGCGGCATGGCCAAGGCCGTCGCGGCTGGCTGGCCCAAGGCGATGATCGAGGAAGCCGCCGCCGGACGGCAGGCCCGCGTCGACAAGGGCGAGGACGTGATCGTCGGCGTCAACAAGTACCGGCTCGCCAGCGAAGACCGGCTTGAAACGCTGGAAGTGGACAACCACGCGGTGCGCGAAGGGCAGATCGCCCGCCTGAAATCGACCCGCGCCAACCGTGACGAAGCCAAATGCCGCGCCGCACTGACCGCGCTGACCGAGGGGGCGAAAGCGGGCGGCAACCTGCTCGCTCTGGCCGTCGATGCCGCGCGCGAACGGGCAACGCTGGGTGAAATTTCGGACGCGATGGAAGCGGTGTTCGGGCGTTACGATACCGTCCCGACCCCGGTGAAGGGCGTTTACGGCGCGGCCTATGCCAATGACAATCGCTACCGGCAGGTGGTGGAAGGCGTGGAGGCCGTATCCACCCGCCTTGGCCGCAAGCCCCGTATGCTCGTCGCCAAGATGGGCCAGGACGGGCATGATCGCGGCGCCAACGTGATCGCCAGCGCGTTCACCGACATGGGCTTTGACGTAACCAGCGGGCCGTTGTTCCAGACGCCTGAGGAAGCGGCGAAGCTGGCGCTGGAAAAGGACGTGGACGCCGTGGGCGCTTCATCACTCGCCGCCGGGCACAAGACGCTGATCCCCGAACTGATCGGCCATCTGAAAGCTGCCGGTCGCCCCGACATCAAGGTCACCGCCGGGGGCGTGATCCCGCCGCAGGACTATGACTTCCTGCGTGAGGCCGGGGTGCAGGGGATTTATGGCCCGGGCAGCAACGTGGTCGAATGCGCGGCGGATATGCTGCGGCTGCTGGGGCATAATATGCCGCCTCTCGAGGCATAGGGAACCAAACAATGTTCAAAAAAATCCTCATCGCCAACCGTGGCGAAATTGCTTGCCGGGTGATCAAGACGGCCCGGCGGATGGGTATCGCAACCGTTGCGGTCTATTCCGATGCCGATGCGCGGGCGCCGTTCGTGCAGATGGCGGACGAGGCGGTGCATATCGGTCCGTCGCCCGCGTCCGAAAGCTATCTGATCGCGGACAAGATCATCGCGGCCTGCAAGCAGACCGGGGCCGAGGCGGTGCATCCGGGCTATGGGTTCCTGTCGGAACGCACCAGCTTTGCCGAGCAGCTCGCGGCCGAGGGGATCGAATTCATCGGGCCGCCGGTCGGCGCGATTGCGGCGATGGGGGACAAGATCGAGTCCAAGAAGCTCGCCAAGGCGGCGGGGGTGAATGTGGTCCCGGGCTTCGTGGGCGAGATCGAGGATACCGAACATGCGGTGCGGATTTCCGGCGAGATCGGCTACCCGGTGATGATGAAGGCCAGCGCGGGCGGCGGCGGCAAGGGCATGCGCCTCGCCTATACCGAACAGGACGTGCGCGAAGGCTTTGAAGCGGTGAAGCGCGAAGGCCTCAACTCGTTCGGCGATGACCGCGTGTTCATCGAGAAGTTCATCCTTAACCCGCGCCACATCGAAATCCAGATCCTGGGCGATAAGCACGGCAACATCCTGTATCTCAACGAACGCGAATGCTCGATCCAGCGCCGCCACCAGAAGGTGGTGGAGGAAGCGCCTTCGCCGTTCGTCACGCCCAAGATGCGCAAGGCGATGGGCGAACAGTGCGTCGCACTCAGCCGCGCGGTCGGATACTATTCGGCGGGGACCGTGGAACTGATTGTGTCCGGCGCGGACCCGAGCGGGGAGAGCTTCTACTTCCTGGAAATGAACACCCGCCTGCAGGTGGAACACCCGGTCACCGAATGCATCACCGGGGTCGATCTGGTCGAACAGATGATCCGCGTCGCGGCGGGTGAGAAGCTTGCCATGACGCAGGATGACATCGGGATCGATGGCTGGGCAATTGAAAACCGCGTCTATGCCGAAGATCCCTATCGTGGGTTCCTGCCCTCTACTGGCCGACTGGTGCGCTATCAGCCGCCGGTCGCTGGCTGGGAGGATGATGGCGAGGCCAATGGCCGGCGCGGCGTGGACGGGGTGCGGGTGGACGACGGCGTCTATGAAGGCGGCGAAGTTTCGATGTTCTATGACCCGATGATCGCCAAACTGGTGACCTGGGGCGCAACCCGCGATGAAGCGGCGGACAAACAGATCGCCGCGCTCGACGCGTTCGAAATCGAAGGGCTGGGCCACAACATCGATTTCGTGTCGGCAATCATGCAGCACCCGCGCTTCCGGTCGGGCGAACTGACCACCGGATTCATCGCCGAGGAATATCCGGACGGTTTCCACGGCGCCGCCACTTCGGCCGAAACGCGCAAGCATCTGGCCGCGATTGCCGGGTTCATAGCCACCGCCCGCGCCGACCGCGCCCGGCAGATCGACGGCCAGCTCGATGGAGAGCTGGAACCGCCGTACGACTGGTCGATCACGATTGGCGATAGCACCCACCTGGTCAGCCTGGATGAGGCCATCACCGTTGATGGCGAGGAAGTGGACCTCGCGCTGGAATATACCCCCGGTGACCGGATCGTCAGCGCCGAGGCGGATGACAGCACCTATGGCGTAAAGATCGAACCGACCCGCATGGGCCTGAAAATGACCACGCGCGGGGCGATCCATCAGGTCCAGATCCTACCCGCCCGGATCGCGCCATTAACCCGGCACATGATCGAAAAGGTTCCGCCGGATCTGTCCAAATTCCTGATCTGCCCGATGCCCGGCCTGCTGGTTGCGCTGCACGTGGGCGTGGGTGACAAGGTAGAGGCCGGACAGCCGCTCGCCGTGGTCGAAGCGATGAAGATGGAAAACATCCTCCGCGCCGAAAAATCGGCCACCGTGAAATCCGTCAACGCCAAGCAGGGTGAAAGCCTGGCGGTGGATGCGATCATTCTGGAGCTGGAATGAGCCTGCCCCAAGCCCTTGCCGCCGGCCGTCCGATCGAAGGTGGGTTCGTCGCCGAAATTCCTGCGCCGTGGATGCAGGGGCGGACCAGCTATGGCGGATTTTCCGCCGCTCTGGCGCTGGAAGCTGCGCGAGGGCTGGTTGACGATCTGCCGCCGCTGCGTTCGGCTCAGGTCAGCTTTGTCGGGCCGCTGGCGGGTGAGGTTGAAGTGCGTGCCCGCCTGCTGCGGCGGGGCAAGAACGCCTGCTGGATCAGTGCCGAAGTGACCAGCGAGGCCGGAGTGGGCCTGACCGCGACCTTTGTCTTCATGGGGCCAGTCGAGAGCGCGCTGCATCTGCATGAAGTGCCGATGCCGGCCGAAGTGATCCCGCCCGATGCGGCGCGGCCTTTGCCAGATGGGGTCGGCCCCAGTTTTGGTCAGAACTTCGATCGCCGCTTTGCCTTGCCGCAATCGAGCCACCAGAAGCCCGAAATTTGCTGGTGGGTCCGGCTGAAGGATGCCGAAGGGCTTGATCCGATGGTCAGCCTGATGCTGACCGCCGATATGCTTCCGCCCGGCGTTCTGCCGCTGATCCCGCGCGGGAGCCCGATCAGTTCGATGACCTGGCTGGTCAATCTGCTGACCCCGCTGCCCCAGACCCGCGATGGCTGGTGGCTGCTGCGTTCGGCCGGGAACTATGCGGAAAAAGGGTGTTCCAGCCAGGACATGGCAATCTGGAACGCCGATGGTGCTGCGGTGGCCGTAGGGATGCAGTCGATCGCGGTGTTTGGATGAGCCTCCCCGATGATGCGCCAGCCCAAGTGCGGATCAGGTTCCCACGGGCCAAGCCCCGCCATCTGCTGACCTCGCTGCTTTATCAGGTCCACCGCTTGCTGCCCCTGTCGCGCCGGGCAAAGGTGCGGCTCTATCTGGACCTCGAATGGATCTTCCAGCGCTTCGTGTTTGAAAACGCCTACGGTCTGTATGCACGCGGGAAATTTCCGGTGCGGCACAGCGCGTTCCTGCTCGATGCGATCCGCCCCGGCCAGCGGGTGCTCGATCTGGGCTGTGCGAATGGCGAAATTACCGCGATGATTGCCGCGCGCGGTGCCGATGTGGTCGGGATTGACCAGAACCCCGCGCTGATCGCGCAGGCCCGCCTGGAAAACCCCGACCTGACTTTCGAACAGGGCGAGGCGCGTGCCTATCTGGCGCAGGCGCCGCGGTTCGATGTGCTGGTCCTGTCGCACTGTCTGGAACACCTGGACGATCCCGCCGGGTTCCTGCGCGGGTTCACCGCCCATTTCACCCGGATCTATATCGAGGTGCCAGATTTCGAAGCCACTCACCTCAACCAGATCCGGATCGATCAGGGCAGCGACCTGCTCTACATGGACAGCGATCACGTCTGCGAATTCACCCGGGACGAATTGAAGGAACTGTGCCAGCGCGCGGGCTTGAGCGTGGAGGCGGAGGAGTACCGCTTTGGCGTGATCCGGCTATGGTGCCGTCCGGTATGATCGCGCTGCCGGAAATAAAGTGACACAGGCCGGACACATGTTCGCCTGAGCAGCATCGAACTGGCGGATTTCTGCGATTCTCGAAACGGACAGGGTTACACCAAGGTGACACTCTGTAACCCGCATGTTATGTGTAATTTCAGATGCTTATGCGGAATAAGGTGACACATTGCCTGATTTGAAAAAAATGGGCGCCGTGGCCACGGTTTTTTGCTGCCACGGGCCTGGCACCCGCGGGGCGAGGCCGTGCTGCGATCTGTTTGCCGACGATGAGAAAGAACGGCGCGGAGCGTGACAGATTCGCCCGATGTAGGAAAATGGTTTTGCGGTGAGCATCGATAGCCCTCTCCCCTTGAGGGGAGACGGTTGGGAGAGGGCCCAGAGAGATGAGTGCGCTACCTCACCCCTCTCAACTCCGGCTAGGCAGACAAGCTGCCAAGCCTTCGTGTCTCTCCCCTGAATGGGAGAGAGCGGAAGCGTGGTCCAACCTGCCTCGCTACCCCGCCAGCTGTCCGTCCAGAAACGCGGCAACATCATCCAGAGCCACGTCTTTGGCCAGAAATGCTTCACCGATTGATCTGAACAGCACGAAGGGCAGGGTGCCCGCGTCCATTTTCTTGTCGTGCAGCATGTGACCCACCAGGGTCTGGCCATCGCAGTTTAGGCCAAGGCCCTGCACTTCGCTGACCATGCCAAGCTCTGCAAAATGCGCGGCAACCAGTTCCGCGTCCGCCGCCGGGATCAGCCCGCGCCGCGCCGAATAGCGCGCGGCAAGGACCATGCCGAGCGCGACGCCTTCGCCGTGGAGCAGGCGATCCGAAAAGCCAGTCTGCGCCTCCAATGCGTGACCAAAGGTGTGGCCCAGATTGAGCAGCGCGCGCAGGCCCAGCGTTTCGCGTTCATCCGCCTTGACGATCTGCGCCTTGGCCGCGACCGATCGGGCCACGGCATATTCGCGCAGCGCGGCATCGCCATCCAGCATTGCGGCGGCATTGGTCTGGCACCATTGGAAGAATTCGGCATCACCCAGCAGGCCATATTTGACCACTTCGGCATAGCCGGCCAGCAGCTCGCGCCGGGGCAAGGTATCCAGCACGGCAAGATCGGCCAGCACCAGCGCGGGCTGGTGGAACGCGCCGACCAGATTCTTGCCGGCGGCGGTGTTGATCGCGGTCTTGCCGCCTACGCTGGAATCGACTTGTGCCAGCAGGCTGGTGGGCAGCTGGATGAACTGGCAACCGCGCTTGACGATCGCGGCGGCAAAGCCGGTCAGATCACCGATCACCCCGCCGCCCAGCGCGATGATATGATCGCCGCGCTCAACTTCTTCGGCCAGCAACCAGTCGACCAGCGCGGTCAGCTGATCCCAGCTTTTGGTACTTTCGCCAGCGGGCAGGATCCGCCAGGCTGCTTCGTGCCCCGCCGCAGCCAGCGCCGTATCGATAGTTCCGCCCCAGGCAGCGTGAACCCGGGCGTCGGTGACCACCGGAACGCGGCGCTTGCGCAAGCGGCCATGGCAATGCTGGCCAAGGTCCGCCAGCAGGCCAGTGCCGACCACGACCTGATAGGGACGCCCCGCAACGTCGACCGGGATTACAGCCATGCCTCAATTCCTTTCAGCACTTTGCCGATCGTCCGGCTGTGGGGGCCGCGCGTGCTGAACACGTGGATCGGGGCCTGTTCATAGGCCGGGCGGCGTTCATCGCGCAGCCGGGTCAGGATTTCGCGCGGATCGCCCTGTTTCAGCAAAGGGCGGTTGTCCTTGCGGCCAACCCGTTCCAGCAGGGTTTCGACATCGCTATCCAGCCACACCGCAATCGCGCGGTCCAGGATCAGGGCGCGGGTTTCGGGATTGACGAAAGCCCCGCCGCCCGTGGCAATCACCTTGCGCTCGCCATCGATCAGGCGGGCGATCACGCGACGTTCGCCATCGCGGAAATGAGCCTCGCCAAACCGTTCGAACATTTCCGGGATCGGCATCTGCGCCGCCCGCTCAATTTCCTCATCGGCGTCGACGAAAGGCAGGTGCAGCAGTGTGGCCAGCTTGCGCCCCACGCTGGACTTGCCCACGCCCATCATGCCAACCAGCACCACCGGGCGGTCAATCCGCCGCGCCAACGCCTCAATCTGGGCGGAAGTTGGGGCACTTTCGTCAAGTTCCATTGCGGGCTTGCCTATAGTTGCGCTAACCGGCAGCGCAAGCATTGCTCTTGAAAGGTCGCGTGTGGGGTCAAGGATTGGCAGGAACGGGGTGCTGTGGCTGGCCGGGCTGGTGCTCGCCGGGCTCTTCGCCTGGGCGTGGATCGATGGTGGTGCGCGCCCGCTGCGCCCGCTGGCCGAGCCTGTCAGCCTGCCGGGAGTATCGCGGTGAAGCGGCTGGCGCTGCTGGCCGGCGGGGCGCTGCTGGCGCTCAGTTCGGCGCTGGTCGTGGCACAGGACGCCCCCGAATCATTGTTGCCGCCGGGCTTTGATCGTCCCCGGCCAAGCCGCCAGCCAGTAACTCCAACACCGCCGCCCAGCCGCCCGGCAGAAGCCGCACCTGCAAGCGGTTCAGTATCCGTGCCAGTAGTACAGGCGCTGCCCGGCGCGGGTTCAGCCACAGCTCCGGCAGGACCGGGCGCTATGCCTTCCGGTGCCAGGATCCCCTCGCTCAAAGAGCTTGAGGCGATGAGCCCGGACGAACTGGACGAGTTGCTGGGGCTGAAACCGCATTCCGATATGCCGGCCGCCGCGCGCCGATCGCTGAAGCAAGTCGGCGTACTCGCTTCGTTTGAAGGCGGAATGCCCTCGGCCTCGCTGGGGCATCAAAGCCCGGAACTGGTCAAGGCCGCGCTGGATGGCAACAAGGGGCAGCTGGTTTCACGCTGGGGGCATATCCTGCTGCGGCGCGCGCTGGCTTCGCGGCTGGATGCACCCAGCGGGATGAACCCAGCCGATTTCGCCGCTGCCCGCACCGCGTTGCTGGTGCGGATGGGCGAAGGCACGATTGCGCGCGCGCTGGTGCAGGATATTGATGCGGGCAATTTCTCTCCCGCGCTGACCCAGGCAGCGATGGATACCTATGCCGCAACGGCAGATGTGACCGGGATCTGCCCGATCGTGTCGGTCCAGGGCGGGCTGCGCAAGGATGCCGATTGGCGCGTGCTGCGCGCAATCTGCACCGCCTTCCAGGGCGACAGCGCCGGAGGTATGGCCCAGCTTGATCGGCTTGCGGGTGAAAATGCCTGGCCCAAGATCGACATGCTACTGGCCCAGAAATACGCCGGAGCGGCAGGCAAGGCGCGGCGCGCGGTGAAGATCGAATGGGACGGGGTGGGCGAACTGACCCCCTGGCGTTATGCCCTGACCGTGGCGGTCGGGCTGGAACCGCCGGCCGAACTGATCGCCAAGGCCCCGGCGCGTTATTCCTATTCGGCGGCGCTGGCGCCAATGGTTCCGCTGGTATCGCGCGCTGCTGCGGCGGAACGGGCCTGCGCGGCCGGGATCCTGTCGAGCTCGGCAATGGTTGATCTCTACAGCCAGATCTACGAACAGTCGGATATCAACGGCGACTATGCCGATGCTGCCGATGCCTTGCGCAACGCCTATGTCGGCGCATCACCGCAGGATCGGATGGCGGCGCTGACCACGCTGTGGGACGGCGGAAAAACCGCTGAGAGCCGTTATTCGCGTCTGGTGTTGACCGCCTATGCCGCCGCGCGGATGCCGGTGGATGCTGCCTTTGCCAAGCAAGCGCCCGATCTGATCGCGGCGATGCTGGCAGCCGGGCTGGATGAAAACGCGCTCCGCTGGGCCCCGCAGGCCGATACCGGATCGCTTGCATGGGGACAGCTTGCCTTGGCGCAGCCGGCCCGCTCCACCCCGGTCGATGGCGGCGCGCTGAGCAGCTTTTACGGCAACGATCCTTCGGACGGTTACCGCAAATCGCGGTTCCTGCTGGCAGGTCTGGCCGGGCTGGGCCGGATCGATCAGGCCGCCGCGCAGGACTTTGCCGCCAAGCTGGAAATCGATCTGGGCCGCCAGACCAAGTGGACCAAGTTGATCCAGGCCGCTGCCGATGCCAACAACCAGTCGCTGGTGGCGCTGCTGGCAGGGCTGGGGATGCAGGGCGATGGCTGGGACAAGATGACCAGCCTGCACTTGTACCACATCGTCTCCGCGCTGAACCGCGTCGGCCTCAGCGCCGAAGCCCGGATGATCGCCGCCGAAGCGGTGGCGCGGGGTTGACCGCTGTCGAGTGATATCGACTCCTTCCTCGCAATGCTCGCCGCCGAGCGTGGGGCAGCCGCGAACACTTTGGCCGCCTATCGCCGCGACCTGGAAGGGGCCGAGGAACAGCTTGGCGCGCTGATCGCGGCGGACGGTGTAGCGCTGGCCTCGCTCGGCACCGCCTGGTCCCACCTTGCACCGGCCAGTCTGGCGCGCAAATGCTCGGCCTTGCGGCAGTTCTATGCCTTTCTGCAGGACGAAGGGCTGCGCGCGGACGATCCATCTGGCAGCCTGCCACGCCCGCGCAGCCGCCGCCCTCTGCCGCGCCTGCTCAGCCATGCGGAAATCGCTGCACTGTTTGCCCGGGCCGAGGAAGAGGCTGCCGGGGACCGCGCCGAAACGGTCAGGCTGCTGGTGCTGCTCGAACTGCTCTATGGCTCGGGCCTGCGCGCGACCGAACTGGTTTCGCTGCCGCGCAACGCCGTGCCGCGCGATGCGCCGTTTCTGACGGTGACGGGCAAGGGCGGGCAACAACGCATGGTCCCGGTCGGTGCCCGCGCGCAGGCGGCACTGGCGCGGTGGCTGGCGCTGGGCGGGGCAGGGGCGCGGCACCTGTTTCCCTCTCGCGCAGGGACCGGCCATCTCACCCGCGTGCGCTTGTTCCAGCTGCTGCGCGAACTGGCCGGGCGGGCGGGGATCGACCCCGAAAAGGTCAGCCCGCACGTTCTGCGCCATGCCTTCGCCACGCACTTGCTCGAAGGCGGGGCAGACCTGCGCGTGTTGCAAACGCTGCTGGGCCACGCCGATATCGCCACCACCCAGATCTACACCCATGTCGACAGCGCGCGGCTGGTCGCGCTGGTCAATGCGCGTCACCCGCTGGCGCGTTCCTAGCTGTTTCGGCGTAGCCGAAACAGGGCATCACCGGCCCGCGCCCCCGGCCCAACCACCCACAGGGTACCTTAAACGGGTGGTTGGGCCGGGGGCGCGGGCCGGTGATGCCTTCCGCCGTAAGGCAGAAACGACTCCCCCCCTTGCCGTGCGGGGCGGAGCGGGCTAGCGCAATTCGCATGGTATCCTACCTGGAATTCGAAAAGCCCGTCGCCGCGCTGGAAAAGCGGATTGCCGAACTGCGGCAAACCGCAAGCGCGGGCGATGTCGATATCAGCGCGGAAATCCGCCGCCTTGAGATGAAGGGTGCGGACCTGCTGGCCAGCACCTATGCCGCGCTGACTCCATGGCAGAAAACGCAAGTGGCGCGCCATCCGATGCGCCCGCACTTCAAGGACTTTGTCGAGCAGTGCTTTACCGATTTCATGCCGCTGGGCGGGGATCGCTATTTCGGGGATGATCAGGCGATCATCGGCGGATTTGCAAGGCTGGACGGCCGCCGGGTGATGCTGATCGGGCACGAAAAGGGCAACGACACGCAAAGCCGGATCAAGCACAATTTCGGCATGGGCAAACCCGAAGGCTATCGCAAAGCGATCCGCCTGATGGAAATGGCCGGGCGGTTCGGCCTGCCGGTGGTGACGCTGGTCGATACCTCGGGCGCGTTCCCGGGGGTTGAGGCTGAAGAGCGCGGCCAGGCCGAAGCGATTGCCCGTTCGACCGAAGCCTGCCTGGCCCTGCCGGTGCCAATGGTCGCGGTGATCGTGGGTGAAGGCGGCTCGGGCGGCGCAGTCGCGCTGGCCAGCGCCGAACGTGTGCTGATGCTGGAACACGCGGTCTATTCGGTGATCAGCCCCGAAGGCTGCGCTTCGATCCTGTGGCGCACCAATGAAAAGGCGGCAGAAGCGGCAGAAGCGATGAAGGTTACCGCTCAGGACTTGCTGGGGCTGGGCGTGATTGACCGGATCGTCAAGGAACCCGTCGGCGGCGCGCACCGCGATCCGGCTCTGGCCAGCGCTGCCTTGGCCAAGGCAATCGGGGAAGAGCTGGACCAACTTGGCAAACTGACCCCGGATCAGCTGCGCGCCAAACGCGAAGAACGCTTTCTGCGCATCGGCGAGGGCTGATCTCGCTTCGTCCTTTGGGGCTTTTCAATCGGTTGCCGGTGGCCTAGCCATAGCCATGGTTAATCGGTCGCAGGAGAAGCCTCCCATGTCACAGTTCCATCGCCGCACGCTCGCCCTTGGCGCGGCCCTGATTGCACTGATCGCGCCCCAGGCTGCCCCGGTGGCGCAGGTCAATGGCGCGGTCCAGTCGATCAGCGCCAAAGACAAGGCTGAAGGAGCCAAAGCCCACCCCCAGCTGCTCGCCGAATTTGGCGGCAGGATGACGGGCGCGCACGCCGATTATGTCGAAACGATCGGCAAGAACGTGGCGGTGCAATCCGGACTGTCCAACGCGCGCGGCGATTTCACCGTCTCGCTGCTCAACAGCTCGGTCAACAACGCTTTCGCCATTCCCGGAGGCTATATCTACACCACCCGCCAGCTGGTTTCGCTGATGAACAACGAAGCGGAACTGGCCGGGGTGATGGGGCATGAAGTTTGGCACGTGGTTGCCCGTGATTCGGCCAATCGCCAGAAGACCGCGACCAAGAATACCGTGATCGGCACGGGCCTGGCGATCCTTTCGGGCGTCTTGCTGGGCAACAGCCAGGTCGGGCAGGTACTCCAGCAGGGGTTCCTGCAAGGTTCCCAATTGCTCACACTCAAATATTCCCGCGGACAGGAAACTGCGGCGGACAATGGCGGAATCATGCTGCTGAAAAAGGCCGGCTATGATCCACGCGCGATGTCCACCGTGCTGCAAAGCCTGGCCAACCAGAATGCACTGGATGCGCAGTTGATGGGGGCTTCGAATCAGGTTCCGGCCTGGGCATCGACCCACCCCGATCCGGCCAGCCGCGTGAAGGCAGCGCTGAATCAGGCCGGGGTCGGGGCCAAGGGTGTAACGAATCGCGACACCTTCCTGACCCGAATCAACGGGCTGACCTATGGCGATGATCCCAAACAGGGTGTGGTGGACGGGCGCAAGTTCACGCACCCGGACCTGAAACTGGGGTTTGAAGCGCCTTCAGGCTTCTATCTGATGAATGGCACTGATGCCGTTACCATCGGCGGGCAATCGGGCAAGGGACAGTTCACCGCCGCGAAGTTCGACGGTGATCTGGACGCCTATGTCCGTGCTGCCTTTGCCGGGCTGACCGAACAGGGCAAGCAGGCAATCGATCCGGGCACGATCACCAAGACCACGGTCAACGGGATTCCCGCCGCCTATGCGGTCACGCGGGTCAACAACGGCGACAGTCAGGTCGATGTAACGGTGTTCGCCTATCAGTTCGATGCCACCACGGCCTATCACTTCCTGACCGTGGTTCAGGCCGGCGGCGCAGACGTGTTCAATCCGATGTTCCAGTCCCTGCGGCGGATCACCGTGGCTGAAGCGGCTGCGGTCAAGCCGCGCAAGCTGTTGGTGGTTACGGTGAAAAAGGGTGATACGGTTGCGTCGATGGCCAGCAAGATGGCCTATACCGATGCCCAGCAGCAGCGTTTCCTGGTGCTCAACGGATTGGTTGCGGGCAGCACTCTGTCCGTGGGCCAAAAGGTCAAGATCGTCACTTACTGAACTTTTGCCTCGCGCAAACGAGAAGGGGCGGCAGGTTTCCCTGCCGCCCCCGCTGTTCAGTCGTATGCGACCTTAGGCTTAGGCAGCCTTCGAGTTCGCGGTCGACATCTGGGTCGAGGTCGTGTTGAACGTCGACTGGAGCTGGTTGCCCAGGCCGTTCATGGCGGTGATGGCTGCAACGGCGATCAGAGCGGCGATCAGGCCGTATTCAATTGCGGTCGCGCCTTCTTCGTTGCGGAAAAACTTCTTGATGAACTTCATGGTCTGTCTCCTGTTGCAGTCTCTTAAGTACCCGGCTCATTTCCCGTTTCCGGATCGAGCGATCACCGAATTAGGGGAAACTTCTTTCCAAATGGTTATCACTTGGGAGCTTTTTGAACGGCCTTGGCTGATTCATTGTTGATCGTTTCCCAGGTCGATTGCGTCGCATTGCCGAAGCCCTGCAGCGCGCCAAGCATGGTCAGAACCACAAGCGAGCAGATCAGCCCCATTTCGAGAGCCGAAGTGCCAGTGCTGTCATTCACAACGCGTTTCAGATAGGCCTTCATTGTCCCCCTCTCCGGGAATATGGATGGACAAGTCGCCGATTTCGCAGGTCGTGCTTAAGAATTGGTTGAGAATTGCGCGGAACATGAAAAAAATTCCGACAATCGTTCCGGTGGTGGCCGTGGCACTGATCGATCCCGCAAACCGGGTGTTGTTGCACCAGCGCCGGATCGGCAAGGCGCATGGCGGCCTATGGGAATTCCCCGGGGGCAAGGTTGAGCCCGCCGAAACGCTGCTATGTGCCATGCTGCGTGAAGCTGAAGAGGAATTGGGGATCCAGCTGGATGCAGCTGCGCTGGAACCGCTCAGCTTTGCCACCAGCGCCGATCAACCACATGTCGTGTTGCTTTACACTTGCCGCGCATGGCAAGGCGAAGTGCAGTGCCTCGATGGCGAGGCGATTGCCTGGATCGCACCGGAACACCTGCTGAACCACGCCATGCCCCCACTTGACGTGCCATTGGCCCGGGCTGTGCTGGACAAGCTAAAAAGGTGAAAATAGACGCTTGCCAAGCCCGGATCGCCCCCCTATGTGCGCCTCTCCAACGCGCCCGTAGCTCAGCTGGATAGAGCATCAGACTACGAATCTGAGGGTCGGACGTTCGAATCGTTCCGGGCGCGCCATTATACAAAAGGCCATCCGCAAGGATGGCCTTTCGTGTTTCGGCCTGGCCGCATCCGCTTCAACAGCTACGCCCGAATCCAAATCGCACAGCGGCGCGCTGACCGCTGACTGCGGTTGTTTGCCGTTCGCGATGGGAAGGGGGTGGTGGACGCACTAGGGCTCGAACCTAGGACCCGCTGATTAAGAGTCAGCTGCTCTACCAACTGAGCTATGCGTCCACACCGGATCAGACATGGCACCCAGGTGCCAGCCCCGATTCACCGGGAGCGCCCCCTATAGCGGCAGATTCCGGCGTGGGAAGGGGGCTAGCGAAAAAATTTTACGTGGCCAGCGATCCGCCGCGTTTGCTCCAACGCTCTACCGCCATAATCGTGCCGATGCAGATCATGTTGGTCATCAAGGCAGAACCACCATGACTGATGAAGGGCAGCGGAATCCCCACCACCGGGGCCAGGCCCATCACCATCATGATGTTGACCGCCATGTAGAAGAAGATCGTAAAAGTCATGCCCGCAGCCATCAGCATGGAAAAGCGGTCCGGCGCGCGGCGTGCCACCTGCAGGCCCCAGCGGAAGACCCACATGAAGATCGCCAGCACGAACAATCCGCCCAGCATGCCCCATTCCTCGGCCATAGTGGCAAATGCGAAATCGGTTTGCGCTTCGGGCAGGTAATCAAGATGGCTCTGGCTACCGTTGCCGAACCCTTTGCCAAAGAACCCGCCCGATCCGATCGCGATCTTGGACTGGGTGATGTGATAGCCGGAACCGAGCGGATCACTTTCCGGATCAAGGAACACCAGCACTCGCCGGCGTTGGTAATCGTGGAGCAGGGTAAAGAAAGAAAGCGGCGCGATCACCGCGACTGCCGCGCCTGCGCCAACGAACCACGACATCGGCAGGCCCGCCAGGAAGATCACCACGGCGGCCCCGGCACAGATCGACAGGCCGGTGCCCAGATCGGGCTGCAGGATCACCAGCAGCGCCGGTACGCCCACCAGCGCGCCTGCTGGCAGCAAGGAGCGCCAGTGCTTGGTCATCGCCGGGGGCAGGTTGTCATAGAAATGGGCCAGGACCACCACGATCGCGGGCTTCATCAGTTCTGATGGCTGCAATTGCATGAAGCCCAGATTGAGCCAGCGCTGTGATCCGCCGCTGACCTTGCCCAGCACTTCCACCAGCACAAGCAAGATTACCAGCACGACATAACCCGGGAAGGCCAGCCGCCGGAACAGTTCACGCGGGAGGCGCGAGATGATCAGGGCCATCACCAGGAACACCGCGAAATGAATCTCGTGGAGCAGCGCCCAGGGCTGTAGGTTTCCGGCCGCAGCGGAGTAGAGCACCATGGATCCGAATGTGTTGAGCGCAAACAGCGGCAGGATCACATGCCACGGTTCACGCGCAATTGCTTCGGGGATGATCCGGCGGCTCATGTGGCACCACTTGCAGGGCTGGCGGCGGCGCTGGGCGCGGCGCTGGGG
>NZ_MWLM01000064.1:0-1398 GCF_002198665.1 Novosphingobium sp. B 225
GGCAAGGGAAATGCGGGGGGGGGCGTTCAGCCGTCGCAGTAGCGATATTCCCCCGCCCGGCACCGCGCCACCGCCTGCCGCCAGCGCGCCATATCGCGGTGATAGCGCTCCATCGCCGCGTCATGCTCGGTCCGGCGCTGCGTATTCTCGCGGGCCCAGCGGGCGTCGCGGGCGCGGACCTTGGCCAGTTCGCGCAGGTTGAGCTGGCGGATGATCGCCCGGTCACGCGCGCGGGCGGCGGGGCTGCGCATGGTCGGGTCGTGGGGATCATCGGCCCGGGCGGGGGCCTGCGCCAGCACGCAGCATAGCGCCAGCGCGCCGGAAATCAGCCGTTTGATCATTGGTGCGACCCTCCCATTCCTCGCCGCCATCAATGCCGGGTACGGGGCAGGGCAGGCAATTGCTTTGCGACGAATGGGGCGCGGCTGATCGCAAATCGAGGGCGTTGCAGCGCTGGCTTGCGAATTCCGCGCCGCCTGCCCACATAGCCACAGGGCACCACCCGGCACCTCTTGCATCCCGTGAACAAATCTGGAACACGTCCGCGCCATGTCGCTTAGCAAAATCGTCGTGCGCGGGGCGCGCGAGCATAATCTCAAGGGCTTTGACGTCGAGCTGCCGCGTGACAGCCTGATCGTGATCACTGGCCTCAGCGGTTCGGGCAAGAGCAGCCTGGCCTTCGACACGATCTATGCCGAAGGGCAGCGGCGCTATGTCGAAAGCCTGTCGGCCTATGCGCGCCAGTTTCTGGAGATGATGCAGAAGCCGGACGTTGAACATATTGACGGGCTGAGCCCCGCGATCTCCATCGAGCAGAAGACCACCAGCCGCAACCCGCGCAGCACCGTGGCGACGGTGACCGAGATCTATGACTATATGCGGCTGCTGTGGGCGCGGGTGGGCGTGCCCTATTCGCCGGCCACCGGCCTGCCTATTGCCGCGCAGACCGTCAGCCAGATGGTCGACCGGGTGATGGCGCTGCCCGAGGGCACCCGCGCCTTTCTGCTCGCGCCCGTCGTGCGCGGACGCAAGGGGGAATACCGCAAGGAATTGGCCGAATGGCAGAAGGCCGGCTATACCCGCGTGCGGATCGACGGCGAATTCTACGAGATCCAGGACGCCCCTGCGCTCGACAAGAAGTACAAGCACGACATCGAAGTGGTGGTGGACCGCATCGCCGTGCGCGAAGGGATCGAAACGCGGCTGGCGGACAGTTTTGAGCAAGCGCTGAAACTGGCTGAGGGGCTGGTCTATCTCGATCTGGCGGATACGACGGTGGCGGCGGTGCTGGGCAATACCCCCTCCGCCTCGCTGCGCTCGGCACCTCCCCCAGAGGGGGAGGATCTGGGCAGTGGAAATCCTCCCCCTCTGGGGGAGGTGGCAGCGCGCAGCGCTGAC
>NZ_MWLM01000064.1:1406-400854 GCF_002198665.1 Novosphingobium sp. B 225
CTCGGCACCTCCCCCAGAGGGGGAGGATCGTATTGCCTTAGCCCGCAGCCTTCAGTGGGGTCACATTGTCGCCACCCTCGGCCACATAGTACCGCGCGTAAAACTTGCGGAATTGCGCGATCGGGCCGTCGCCTTCGCAGATCAGGGCATTGGGTTCGTATCTCATCCGGTCCCAGACGACCTTGTCCTGATCGAACTGCTTGCAGATGTCGCGGATGATCGCCTTGGCTACCCCGGCGCGTTCACCGTTCGCCTGGCTCTTGGGCTGGGTGAAGCAGAACCGCACGTGGACATGGTCCAGCTCGACCGGCGTGATGCAGGCGACCAGCAATGTTTCGGAGATGCCGGTAAACCGTGTCCAGCTCTGCCCCGGGCCCATGGTGTCATAGCAGATCGAACCATCGACTTCGCCCCAAGGGGTGCCCATCTTGGCATGGACATCCGCGCCGCGGCCCCATTCGCCCCAGCGCAGTTCGCCCAAGGGCACATTTGCGGTGCCGTGAATATATTTGAAGTGCGCCACGTCCACGCCGTTTTCGGCCATGTTCTGGACCGAGCCATAGACGTTCCATTCGAACACGTCGTATTCGGTCCATTCCGGATCGCTGGCTTCGGGCAGGTGGACGACGTCCCACAGCGGGGCAATGTCCTGCGGGTGATACCACACCCAGATCCAGCGGTTAGCCTCGGTCACGTGCCAGGTGCGGGTGCACTTGCGCTTGACCTGCGGCGGGATCGACTTGGAATAGGGGATCTCTTTCACGATCCCTTCCTCGCCGTCATAGCGCCAGGCATGGAACGGGCATTCCAGCAAGTTGCCGTGCACCTTGCCGCCATGGCCCATGTGCGCGCCCATGTGCTTGCACCAGGCATCTATGATCCGGACCTGGCCATCCTCGCCCCGCCACATGGCAAGGTCCTTCGAGAAATAGCGCAGCGGTTTCACTTCGCCGACTTCGAGATCGACCGAGAGATCGACCGGATACCAGCCAAACGGGAAGCCGATATCGAGATTGCGTTCCGCGATCGAGGACCGGTCGTTTACCGGGGCCTTGCGCCAGTCAATCAGGTCCTGACCCTTCAGTTTCTCAAGCACGGCCCAAACCGCGACAGGCGCGGTACGGGCATCGCCGGCGGGACGGTTTTCAGCATTGGACATGGACAGTCTCCTTGCTTCTCCTCCCTTGTCGGGAGGGCCGGGCCGGGGGGTTGTCTCACCGGGCCGGGATCAAACGAGGGAGCAGACTTCCCGGCTCCCTTCTCCTCACCTTGTCTATTTAAAGACCGAACACCTTGATGGCGTTTTCTCTCAGGAACTTGGGCCATACTTCATCCTTGAACGGCACCTGCGGCATGTCGCCGAAGATGCGGTCGAGGCTGAGACCCATCGGGAAATAGCCCGCGTAGATGATCTTGTCGCTGCCGCGGGTGTTGGCATAATCGATGATCGCCTTGGGGTAATGCTTGGGGGCAAAGGCGCTGGTCGAATAATACAGGTTCGGCCACTTCAGCATCAGCTTCACCGCCAGCGCTTCCCACGGTTCGGCACCGTGGCGCATCACGATCTTCAGGTCCGGGAAGAACCAGCAAATCTCGTCCAGATGCTCAACCTTCTGGGTTTCCATCGGGATACGCGGACCCGGAATGCCGACGTTCAGGCAGATCGGAATGCCCAGTTCCGCTGCCGCAGTGTAGAGCGGGAACATGTATTTGTGGTTGATCGCGACTTGAGGCAGCGTGCCGCTGGGGAACACGCTGATAGCGGACAGGCCCACTTCCTGGTGGATCCGCTTGATCCGGCGCACTTCATCGACGCCCTTGTTGGGATCGCACGGCAGATCGAAGAAGAACCGGTCGCCGAACATCTCCTTGGCGCGGTAACTGGTGGCGTTTTCGTTCCAGCCGATCAGCGCCTTGTCGATGTTGAAACGGTCCATCTGTTCGACCGTCCACTTGACGTAATCATCGGCGTGTCCGGTCTGCGGCACGTCCTTGAACATGTACTGCGCAGGCATCGAGAACTGCTGCAGTGTCTGCGCGTCCTTGATCAGCGGGCGAAAGCTGGTGAACCAGTCGCTGCGGTCTTCCGCCTCGGGAATGCCCAGCATGCAGTCGATTACTTTGATATCCGTGGGATAGCCCATGGTCATTTCTCTCCGATCAGCGCGGGCCAGGCCTCACGCAATGCGCGTTTGTCGATCTTGCCCACGTGGTTGCGGGGCAGGGCTTCGGTGGCGAAAGCGACGCGGCCCGGTGCCTTGTAACGGGCCAGGCGAGTGCCGACTTCGTCCTTGATCTGGGCTTCGGTCAGGCCCTGGGCCACCACCACGGTGACCAGCAATTCGCCCAGCCGCTCGTCCGGAATGCCGAAGGCGGCGCATTCGGTTACACCGGGCAATTCACCCAGCACCCGCTCCACCTCGGCGCAATAGATGTTCTCGCCGCCGGAAATGACCATGTCCTTGGTCCGGTCAACGATGAAGACATAGCCTTCCTCGTCCACCAGCCCGACATCCCCGGTCTTGAGCCAGCCGTCAGCGGAAAGCACGGCTGCGGTATCCTCGGGCTTGTTCCAGTATCCGGCCATGATCTGTGCGCCGCGCACCACGATCTCACCCGCTTCACCGCGCGGCAGCACCGTGCCGTCCGGCCCTTCGATCCGCACATCGACCAGCGGCAGCACGCGCCCGGCCGAGGCCTTCTTGCGGACGAAATCCTCGCCCACGGCCTGGGCGATCGCGCCGGAGCATTCGGTCATTCCATAACCGGTGCCCATTGCCGCCTGCGGGCAGACCTCGCGAATTTCATCCAGCAGGTTGACCGGCAGCGCCTGTCCACCCGAAGCGATGTTGCGCAGGGTCGACAGATCGGCGTCGGCCAGCTTGGCATTGTGCAGCAGGTCCCACAGCATGGTGGGAACACCGGTGAACATCGTGATCTGTTCGTCCTTGATGATTCGCGCAGCATCCTGCGCATCCCAGCGGCGCATGATCACCACCTTGGATCCGGCGAACAGCGGCGACAGGAACGCGGAGCCAAGGCCGGAAATGTGGAACAGCGGATAGACCAGCAGCACCGCCTGCTGTGGCATTTGCGCCATCAGCGCCTCGGGGCTCATCCCCAGTTTCTGCGCCCAGTTGTGCAGCACCATCACGCCTGAAAGCTGCATTGAAAGCAGGCCGGTAGTCAGGCTGCGATGCGTCAGTACCGCGCCCTTGACCCGGCCGGTAGTGCCGCTGGTGAAAAGGATCGCGGCGGGATCAAGCGGCGCACAGGGCGTCGGATCCACGTCTTCGAGATGCCCTTCGGGGATGTGCTCTGGCGGATTGGTCAGATCATAGATCGCGCCGGTATAGCCGCCCTGGCGGATCAGGTCGGCCCGCTCGCTGTCGGCGATTACCAGCGCGGGGGTGACGTCGTCGATCATCGCCACCAGTTCCGCGGGCGAGCCGCGGCTGTTCATCAGCGCGGCAATCCCGCCTGCCTTGACCGTGGCCAGGAAGGCGATGATCCATTCGGTGCGGTTGCGCATGCAAATCGCCACGCGGTCGCCATGCTTGATCTTGAGCAGCGGGACCAGTTGATCGCGCCAGGCGAAGACCTGTTCGAAAGTCAGACGCCGATCGCCTTCGACGATGAAAGTCTTGTCACCGTGCCGCCGCGCTGCATCGATCAGCTGGTTGAGATCGGCCGGCATATTGACGAACTGGCGCAGCCCGGCACGCTCCTGAATCGCAAAGGGCTGGCCGGGGGCGGTGATCGCCGCGAAGATCGGATCGACTTGCTCGGTCATGCCGCTTGCCCCGCCAGTTCCTTGGCCCAGCGATAGTCCTGCTTGCCCGCCGGACTGCGCTTGACTTCGTCGACCCAGACCAGCGCCTTGGGTACCTTGTAGCCCGCCAGCAACGGGGCAAGGTGGGTTTTGACTTCGTCCAGTGCGGGTTGGCTCTGGCCCGGGCGGAGCGAGACGACGCCGATCACGCGTTCGCCCCAGCGTTCATCCTTCTGACCTGCCACCACCGCATCAAACACCGCCGGGTGGGTACGCAGCGCTTCCTCGACTTCCTCGGGGAACACTTTTTCGCCGCCGGTGTTGATGCAGGTCGAACCGCGACCGAAAACGGTCATGAACCCGTCATCGTCAAGCCGCGCCGCATCGCCCGATACGGCCCACAGCGTGCCATCAATCGTAACGAAGGTCTCGGCGGTCTTCACCGGATCTCCGTAATAGCCGATCGGGGTGTTGCCCGTGCGCGCGACAAAGCCGGTTTCGCCCACCGCGCCCAGCCGGTCATCCACAACCACCTGCTGATTGGCATTCGCCGGCAGCCGCATCATTCCGTCGGCGCTCTTTTCCGCCATACCCGATACGCCGGTTTCGGACGTGCCCATGCCATCGGTGATCCCGGCACTGGGGACCAGAGCCTTGAGATCGTCCTTGAGATGCTGCGAGAATACCGCACCGCCCGAACCCAGATTGACCACGCTGGCCAGGTTCCAGCGCCCCGGATTGGCGCGCAGGCAATCGCGGAGCGGGGTGGCCATCGCATCGCCCACGAACTGGATCAGGTTCGCCCCTTCGCGCGCGGCGGTATCGAGCATCCGTTCGGGATCGAAGGCGCGGCCCTGATCGACCAGGATGGTCAGACCATTGAGCAAGCCGCCCCAGACCGCCCACATCGCCGCCATGTGCATTAGCGGGGCCAACGGGAACATCTTGAGCGGATAGCCATCGCGGGCGCGGCTCTCAATATCCTGCGGGGCCTGCGCGGGGCCGTGCGGATTGAAATAGCCCGCGCCGCCTGCGCAGGCGAAGAAGAACGCCCGGTGCGGCCACATCACGCCCTTGGGCATACCCGTGGTGCCGCCGGTATAGCACAGCAGATAGTCCTGCTCGCTCCGCGGCCACGACCCGCTGGGTGCGTGGGCCAACAGATCGGCATAGGGGACCGAACCGGCGGCATCCTCGTCCGAACCATCATCGACCGCGACCGTTACCTTAAGGGTCGGCACAGCGGCGCGCAGTTCGCGCACGATTGGCGAAAATTCGGCGCCGTGGATGATCGCCGCGCTGTCAGCATTGGTGAACAGATAGCGCAGCTCTTCTGCGCGGTAGCGGTAATTGACGTTATACGGGACCGCACCCAGCTTGCAGGCAGCGATGAAGCTCTCCAGATAGGCCGGGCTGTTGTACATATAGAGCCCGACACTGTCCCCGCGCCCTACGCCGTGCGCGGCAAGGCCCGCCGCCAGCCGGTCAGCGCGCGCGTTCAGTTCGGCATAGGTATAACGCTCGTTGTCACCAATCACCGCCAGCCGGTCGGGCACGGTCGCCGCGACGGTTTCGAACAGATCGGCAAGGTGGAACTGCTGCGCCATCGCGTCAGTACACCGCCGCCGGGTTCTTGGGCCGGGGGCTGCCCAGCATTTCACGGTGCGACGGGCGGTCCTTGCCGCGGTCCTGCACGCCCAGCTCGATTGCCACTTCGGCGCCGATCAGGGTCTGGCCCGAAAGTTCGTCACGGTTCGGGGCCTTGTCGATCGCGTCGATAATGTGGCCGGTGAATTCGGGATTCTCGGCCATGGCCATGAAGCCTTCGTACTGTTCCGGGTTGACGTCTTTGGCGATCAGCGCCCGTTCAGTCACTTGCGGGCCGAGCCAGATGGAAACGGCGACTACGCCGGTGCCGCGCAGGTCATGCTCCATGTCATGCGCCAGCTTGTCGAGCCCGGCCTTTTGCGCACCATAGGCGGGGCCGTGCATATAGCAGCTGGCACCGAAAGAACTGGTCATGGCGATAATCCCGCTTCCTTGCGGCACCATGATCCGCGCCGCGTGCCAGCTGGCGACATAGGCGCTGCGCAATCCGACATCGAGGATATGCTGCGCGTCCAGTTCCTTTTCCCAGAACGGCTTCTTTTCGATCAGCTGGTGGTGGATATAGGCGGCGTTATTGACCAGCACATCGAGCCGACCCTGCTCGGCCATGATCTGCTCAAACAGCGCAGCGACTTGCGCGTCGTCCGCATGGTCGCAGACGACCGGAATCCCCTTGCCGCCACGTTGTGTGACCTGCTGGGCAGTTTCTGCAACCGTGCCGGGCAAGACAGAGCCATCCCAACCTTTGGCATCGCCCGGCGTGATCGTGCGGCCGGTGACGTAAACGGTATAACCCAGTTCGCCCAGACCGCGAGCAACGCCTGCCCCGGCGCCCCGACTTGCCCCGGTGACGAGCGCTACCTTGCCATTACCCATTCGTTCTCTCCCGGATAAGGTCACAAAGCGTACCTTTGTGTGCGTTTTACATGCAATCTGCGGATGTTTCAGCCGCTTCAGTTACGCAATGATCGGTTATTGGCCGAATCTGCTTGCGAAGCGGTGGTAACATGGCCCCATGTCTCTGCGCAAACGATCAGACGTGTCCGATTTTGTTCATTCTGGCGCGCCTGGAGCAATACCTAGTTCGTGATTGCCCGCTTCCCGGCCTTGAGTTGCCGATACTGCATCGGTGTCATTCCACTCGCCCGGCGGAATGTGCGCGAAAAGCTGTTGGCGTGTTCAAACCCGGCGGCGAGCGCGATCTGCTTGATCGTCATCGAGGTAGTGGTGAGCATGGTCTTGGCGCGATTGACCAGATGCGTTTCGACATAGTCGGATATGGTCACGCCGGTCAGATTCAGGAACTGGCGATGGAGGTGCCGCACCGAAATCCCGCACAATGCTGCCAGCTCCGACACGCTCGGCCGTTCGCCGCCGGCCTCAAGTCGTTCGCGCACGCGCTTGAACTGCCAGGGGGCGAGCCGCCCCCCGGCCTTGGGCTCGAGGTCCTGATCGAGCAATCGGACCAGTTCGATTTCCAGCAGTTTGACCAGTGCCGTGGCGGCAGCGGGGGATCCAAGCTCGGCATTGTCCGCCTCGCGCAGCAGCAGCCGCATCACGGTGCGGATTGCTTCGACCCGCAGGTTCATCAGCGTCTGCATCATGGCGAGTGACGGGACATGCCGCCCTTTCAGGATCTGCGCCTTCTTCGCCTCGCTGAAGGTCACGCGCAGCATCCGCGTCAGGCCGCCTTGAGACAGCGTCTTGATCGCCACCCCGGGGTAGCGCAGGAACAGCGTGCCGATGTGGCAATTGGTCCCCGGCGCGATCGTAGGAAAAGCCGCTGCCGCGCCATTGGCGAAGGGCGGAAGCAATTGCTCGAGCATCAGGTCCTGTTCGACAATGGTGTGCTCGGCCGCCTCGGGCCATTCCCATTCCAGCACCTGCACCAAGGCATCGGGCGTCACTATCCGGGCGATCACGCGCGGGGGAAAGCTCGATTCGCGGGCGACTTGCGATGGCCCGGCATAGACCGGGGCGGGGGCACGACTGGTTAGCTGCTGCATCATGTTCATGGGCTGCCTCAACAATCGAACTGGCTGGTAGGGATGATGTCAATCCGGGAAAAGTCGATGAAGCGCCCGCAGCTGTCCATCATTGTTGCCAGATTGGCCTGAAACTTCGCATCGTTGCCAACTGCGTCATAAAACGCCTGCGGATTGGTCATCGCTGCGGCGGGGAAGCATTCCTCGACAAAGGCGTCATAGCCCGGGGCGTCATCGGTCAGCGGGCGGACCACCAGGTTCTGGACATACTCAAAGTTGGACTGGGTATCGATGGCCACGCGGGTGTGGTGGCTGTGCCAGACCGCAATCGCATCCTGCCGGGGCAAGTCGAGGCGGAACGAGATGAAGCTCGCTTGCGACCAGCCCCAGGTGCGTGTCCCGGCGGCGGGGACATAGGCGGTGTTGGGAATGATCGTCGATTCCGCCACCAGCCACGCGGCGAAACGGTGACAGTGCGCGGAAAGGACGGCATCGGCGGGTCCCCGGAAGATCGCATTGGCGCTGGGGAGCCAGAACTGGACAATCGCATCCTGCTGCGGGGCCTGCCAGCGCTGGACCAGCGCTGCGGCGGGATCGACATCGGCGTCGCGCAGGTTGAGCCGGATCCGGGTGGCCCCGGCGGCGGTCAGTGCAACGGGCAATTCGGCGCGGAGGCGGGCGTTGAAGCCCTCACGATCCTGATCGGGCCCGGCCCACAGCGCGGCGATAACCTTTTCCATCAGTCAAAATTCGCCTGCCCGCCGTCAAGCGGGATGGTCGCGCCGGTCAGATAGGCCATGCTCTCACTGCACAGCGCTACCACCGCGCGGCCGATGTCTTCCTCCAGCCGGCCGATCCGGCCAAGCGGGATAGTGCGGAAGAAGGCCTTGGCCTCGTCCGGGTTGTTCTCGACCCACCATTTGAGGCCCGGCGATTCGGCGTGGGGGGCGACAGTCAGCACGCGGATCTTGTCCGCGCCCCATTCGGCGGCACCCGCGCGGGTCAGCGCGCGCACCGCCTGTTTGACGGCGGCATAGGCACCGTAACCAGTCATGTCCCAGCGAATGCCCGCGCTGCTCGCCAGGTTGATGATCGTCCCGCCGCCGCGCGCGGCCATGTGCGGTTGGACCAGCTTCATCAGCCGGAAGCTGGCGAGCGGGCCGCTTTCGAACCCGGCGACAAACGCCTCGTCGCTGACGTCCATCAGCTTGCCCAGCGGCACTTCCTGCGCGTTGTTGACCAGAATATCGATCCCGCCGAACTGCGCCGCGGCTTGTTCTACCAGTGCGGCCAGATCGCTCGCGTCCTTGACGTTGCAGGCCAGGGCCAGCGCTTTCCCGCCATGCGCGCGAATCGCTGCTGCTGTCGCTTCAACTTTTTCAAGCGTGCGCCCGGCCACCACGACTGCGGCCCCGGCGGCGGAAAAGGCCAGTGCAATGCCCTGTCCAACGCCTTGTCCCGCGCCGGTCACCACCGCTACCTTGCCTGCCAGTTCGGACATGCTCTCTCCCAAAACACGTAATTTGATGCCGCCACTGTTACGCATGGCGTTGACATTGACCCCACTATAACCACAAAATGCGTCGAAGCATAGGGATAAGGATGCAGATTGTGAGTCGGGACATGGAAGGTAAGGTGGCGCTGGTCACCGGCGGCAGCGACGGGATTGGTTTTGCGACAGCCCAGCTGCTGCTCGAACGCGGCGCGATCGTGGCGATCTGCGGTCGCCGTCAGGAAAAACTGGATGAAGCCAGCGCCGCACTGTCCGGCCTTGGCGCCTTTGAAGCGCACCAACTCGACGTGTCGGACGAAGCGGCGTTCACTGCGCTGATTGAAGATATCGTCAAGCGCCATGGGCGAATCGACATGCTGGTGAACAACGCGATGAGCGTCCACTACGCGCCGATCACCAAGCTGACGATGGAGCACTGGCGCAAGGACTTTGCCGTCAACGCCGATGCCGTGTTCACTGGCACCCGCGCGGCGATGAAGACGATGATGCAGCAAGGCAGCGGCTCGATCGTCAACATCGCCTCAACCAACGGGATCAAGGCCGCGCCCTATATGTCGAGCTATTCGGCATCGAAGGCCGCCCTGATCCAGTTTACGGCGGTGGCGGCGATGGAAGGGGCCCCGGCCAATGTTCGCGTCAACACCGTGATCCCCGGCATGATCCTGACCGCCGCGACCGAGGATTACCTCGATAAGGCGGGCGAGCAGGGCCAGAAGACGACCGAGGCAATCCCGATGAAGCGCGGCGCGCGCCCGCGCGAAGTGGCCAATGCGATCGCCTTCATGCTGTCAGATGAAGCGAGCTACATCACCGGCGCAGCGCTGCCGGTGGATGGCGGAAAAGCCGTGCAGCTCTACCTGCCCTGAACCGGGTGAAACTGCCTTTGGGAGAGGGCCGATGCTGGATTTCACGGGCAAGACGGTTCTGGTCACCGGCGGCGGGGTCGGGATTGGCCGCGCGATTATAGAGGCGTTTCACGGCGCGGGCGCACGGGTGATGACGATCGAACACCGCGCTGACCGCGCCGCTGATCTGCGCGCGGCATTGCCGAGTATGACGGTGATCGATGGCGACGTGACAGTGGCTGGCGATGTCGCCGCGCTCGCCCAGCGGGTCGGGGCGGAATTCGGCAAGCTGGACGTGCTGGTCAACAATGTCGGGGATTTCCTGGTAATCGGCCCTTACGAGACGATGAGCGACGCCGATGAGGACCGTGTGGTCGCGACCAACCTGGGCCAGGTGATGCGCGTGACCAAGGCGATGATCCCGCACCTGAAGGCAGCAGGGCCGGGATCAAGCATCATCTCGATCACCTCGATCGAGGCATTCCGGGGGGTGCCCAACTGCGTTGCGTATGGCGCGTGCAAAGCCGGGGTGACCGGCTTTACCATGAGCCTGAGCCTTGAGCTGGCCCCGCACGGCATCCGCATCAACTGCATCGCGCCGGAAACCACCGATACCCCGCAAGTCGCGATTGACTACGTGATCCCGGCCAAGAACCGCGTGAATGAAGACAAGTGGATCCCGCTCGGCCGGTTCGGCAAGCCATCGGACTGCGCCGGGGCGGCGTTGTATCTGGCCAGCGATCTGGCGGTCTGGGTCACCGGGACCACGATCCACGTAGATGGCGGGGCGCTGGCAGCGGCGGGCTGGGTTCGCACGCCCGACGGGCAGTGGACCAATACGCCCTTGATCAGCGGCAACGGGATCGAAATGCCGGAGTCCTGGTCATGAGCGACGCCGAAGCGCTGCGCCGCTGCGCGGATCTTTATGCCCAGGGCGCTGACCGCAAGGACAAGGCGCTGTGGAATGCCGTGCTGGCCGATGACTGCGTGATCGAGGGGCCGGGCTTTTCGATCAGCGGGCGCGAGGCCAATCTGGGGTCGATCGACATGCTGGGCCAGATGTTCCGCGCGACCCAGCACCGGGTGCATCAGGTGGTCGCCACAGTGGCGGGCGATCAGGCGAGCGGCGAGACCTATTGCACTGCCGATCACTTGCTCAAGGATCAGGACGCCGTGCTCAGCTGGGCGATCCGCTATCAGGATAGCTGGCGGCGTGTGGCTGGCGAATGGCGCTTTACCCACCGGACATTGATCGTCGATTGGGAAGAGGTCTGCCCCGTCACCCCCAAGGCCGTGGGATGAGCGCGCTGGCGGGCATGACCGCATTCGTCACCGGCGCGACCGGGGCGATTGCGAGCGCATGCGCAACCGCACTGGCACGCGATGGCGCGCGGCTGGTGCTGATGGCGCGGCGGGCGGAGGGGCTGATGCAAGTTGCAGGCGGGATCGGGGCGGCAGTGCCCGGAGCGGAAATCCACTGCATCACTGGCGATTGCTGCGATGAACCGGCGGTCAAGGCCGCGCTGGCGCAGGCCTACGGGATCGCTGACCGGCTCGATATTGCGTTTACCACGGTCGGCGGAGCGGCGTTCAAGCCTTTGATGATGCTTGATGCAGACACGTTGCGCGCTGACCTGGAGCTCAACCTGCTGAGCGCGTTCCATGTCATCCGCCATGCTGCGCCGCTGATGCGGCCGGGCGGGTCGATCATATGCACGTCTTCGGTCACCGCGCAGCTGAGCTTTCCGTACCTTGCGACCTATCACATTGCCAAAGCAGGGCTTGAAGGACTGGTGCGTTCAGCCGCGGACGAGCTTGGTTCGGCCGGAATCCGTGTCAACGCGGTGCGCCCCGGGATGACCCGCGCCCACAGCACCGAAGCGGCCTTTGCCGCACCGGGCGCGCTTGATCCGTTTCTGCCCGAATATCCGCTGGGACGGCTGGGTGAGCCGGAAGATGTGGCCGGCGCGGTGCGCTTTCTGGCCGGGCCGGAAAGCGCCTGGGTGACGGGGCAATTCCTGGCCGCAGATGGCGGAAGCTCGCTGCGCCGCAGCCCGGACCTGACCGGCATGGTCGAACAGATTTATGGTGCCAAAGCAGTTGCTGCCGCGCGCGCCGGCAAGGAGGTTTCAGCATGAAAGTTCTGGTAGTAGGCGGCACCGGCGCACTTGGCGGCCACGCCGCGATCCATCTGGCGGCGCAAGGGCACGAGGTGTCGATCGGCGGACGCAATCCCGCCAACCCGGCCACGCCGATGGCGGCGATGCCGTTCGTGCAGGGTGACTACGTGGCGGGCGATTACACGCCGGACAAATTGGCAGGATTTGACTGGGTGGTCTTCGCCGCCGGTAACGATCCGCGCCATGTGCCGCAGGGGGCGGACTTTGCGGAATTCCTGATCAGGGCCAACCACGAAATGGTCCCGGCCTTCTTCGCCGCCTGCCGTCAGGCCGGGGTCAGGCGCGCGGTGCAGCTGGGATCGTACTATCATCAGGCCAGCCCCGATCTGCTGGAACACAACGGCTATATCCGCTCGCGCAAGGCCGCTTGCGAAGGCGCCCGCGCCCAGGGCGCACCGGGGTTCGATGTGGTCAGCGTCAACGCGCCGTTCATGGTTGGATCGGTGCCGGGGCTGCCCAGCCAGATCTTTGACCCCTATGTCCAGTGGGCCAAGGGACTGATCCCGATCGAACCCTATGCGCCCACCGGCGGCACCAATTTCATGTCGTTCCGGTCCTTGAGCGAGGCAATCGAAGGCGCGCTGCTGCGCGGGGAACCCGGCGCAGCCTATCTTGTGGGCGACGAGAATCTTTCGTTCCGGGACTATTTCCAGTTGTTTTTCAATGCTGTGGGCAGCGAAGTTCAGGTGGAAGAACGCGACGCCGAAATGCCGCTGCTACCCGATGTCGCGATCCCGCAAGGGCGCGGCAACTGGGTGCGGGTCAATCCCGATCCGGCCGAAGTGGCGCTGCTCGGCTATCGACGTAATGACGTTGCCAATGCCGTGGCCGATGTGGCGGTGCAGTTCGGATGATGGATCGAGCGCAGCGCCTGCTGGACGGAAAGGCCGCGATCATCACCGGCGCGAGCCGGGGGATTGGCGCGGCAATTGCCCGCCGCTTTGCTGCTGAAGGGGCACGGGTAGCGCTGGTTGCCCGCACGCTTGATCCGGGGGATCAGCTGCCCGGTTCGCTGCGTGAGGTTGCCGAGACGATCCGGGCTGCCGGGGGCGAGTGCTTGCCCGTTCAAGGCGATCTGTCGCGCGACGAGGATCTGGAACGGATCGTTGCCGAATCCACCGCTGCGTTCGGCGCACCGACCGTGCTGGTCAACAACGCCGCCTGGTCCCGCTTCCCGCCGATCTGGGATGCGCCGCTGCGGCACTTGCAGCTGGCGATGCAGATGAACGTCTATGCCCCGCAGCGGCTGTCGCAACTGGTCTATCCTGGCATGAAAGCGGCTGGACAAGGCTGGATCGTAAACATTTCGAGTGCCACTGCCGATCTGCCCGCACCGGCCCCGTGGGACCGTTCGTCGCGCAGTTTTGAATTCCAGCACAACGGCCATGCCGCGCTCTACGGAACCAGCAAGGCCGCGCTTGACCGGCTGACCGCGGGTTGGGCGGTGGAACTGGCAGGCAGCGGGACCGCAGCCAATTCGCTGGCCCCGGTGGGTGCGGTTGCCAGCGAAGGTGCAGTGAAAGTTGGTGGCTGGGACGAACGCGATCATATCGAGCCGGTTGAAGCGATGGCCGAAGCTGCGCTGCAGCTTAGCTGGCGTCCGGCGGAAGATCTGTCGGGCCGGGTGGTGCGCAGCCTGCCGCTGCTGCAGGAACTGGGCGTCGCGGTGCGCGGGCTCGATGGCTTGAGGATGGCCGAGCATGTCTGACAAATGCGTGGCCGTCATCACCGGCGCGGCGGGCGGGATCGGTGCAGGGCTGGCGCGCGAAGCCGCGCGGCGCGGGATGCAGGTGGTGCTGGCGGACCGTGATCTGGCTGGTGTGCAAGAGGTGGCAGACGGGATCGGCGCGGCTGCCATGGCGATCGCGTGCGATGTAACTGACCCGGCGTCATGCGAGGCGCTGGCCGAAGCGACCTATGCCGCGCACGGGCAGGTCGATCTGCTGTTCAACAACGCCGGGGTGCTGTCCACCGGGTTCATCTGGGAAATCAGTCCAGAGACGTGGCAGCGTTCGCTCGATGTCAACATTGGCGGGATCGTCAACGGCATTCGCGCCTTTGTGCCGCGCCTGCTGGCGGCAGACCGGCCTGCGCGGATCATCAACACCGCCTCGGTTGGCGGGTTCCTGCCGAGTCCGCTGATGGCGCCCTATACCAGCACCAAGTTCGCCGCCGTGGCCTTGACCGAAAGTCTGGCGGGCGAACTTAAACTGATCAAAAGCAGGATCGAAGTGTCGCTGCTCGCGCCCGGCCCGGTCAAGTCCGGCATTTTCCGCGAACCCCCGCCGGGCAGCGCGGCGCAGTTCCATACGATGATGACCCAGCTGCTCGACGAGCATGGCCTGACCGGCGATCAATTTGCGCCGCTCGTGCTCGACGCGGTCGAACGCGGCGAATACTGGATCATTCCGCAGCCCGAAGCGCTGGAGCCGGGCTTTTCAAACCGCAACGCGGTGATTGCCGAGCGACGGCAGCCGCAGTTCTATCTGGTGGAAGAATGAATTCGATGAGCACGCTGTGGGACAAGGAAGTCGATGTACTGGTGGTCGGCTCTGGCGCAGGCGGGATGCTCTGCGCCCTGGCTGCGGCAGAGCGCCACGCCGATGTGCTGGTGATCGAAAAGGAACAGCTGTGGGGCGGAACCTCTGCCACCAGCGGCGCGGGGATCTGGATCCCGGGCAGCGATGTGGCGAAAGAGGCCGGGTTTGAAGACAATCTGGACGATGCCTTCACTTATGTCCGGGGTCTTTCGGCCAGCAATGTGCCGGATGAAAACATCCGTGCCTTTGTCAGCAATGCTGCGCCGATGCTGCGCTGGCTGATGGCCAACACCGCGATCCAGTACATGGCGTTTCCCTATCCCGATTATCACGCCGAAAACCCGGGCGGATCGCCCACCGGGTTTCGCACTCACATGCCCTTGCCGCTGGACGGCAAGCCGCTGGGCAAAGACGTGGAAACGCTGCGCTTCGCTTCACCTGCGGCCAGCCTGTTCGGCTATCTCAACTGGCATTTCGATGAAACTTACATCCTGCTCTATCGGGCCAAGGGCTGGGTCACGCGTCTTGCCAAATCGCTGGCGCGCTATTGGCTGGACCTGCCCTTCCGTCTGAAATCGCGCAAGGATCGGCGACTGACCCTGGGCAATGCGCTGGCGGGCGGGCTGCGGCTGGCGCTCAACGCCCGGAACGTGCCGCTGTGGCTCGATTGCGGGATGCAGGAGCTGGTGCGTGAACAGGGCAAGGTGGTGGGAATCATCGCCCGTCACCAGGGCAAGACCGTGCGGATCGGTGCCCGCAAAGGTGTGGTGCTGGCCGCCGGGGGCTTTGACAAGAACCAGGCGATGCGTGACGAATTCGCGCCGATGTATCCCACCGCGCTCTATTCGGGCGGGACCAGCGGCAACACCGGCGACGGGATCCGCGCCGGGATTGCGGCGGGGGCGGAAACGCTGAACATGCAGAGCACCTGGGCCGCGCCGGTATTCTATGTGCCGGGCGAGGATCGCGGGCGGCTGTGCACGATCGAACGCGCACTGCCGGGCTGCATCATGGTCAACCAGTCGGGCCAGCGCTATCTCAACGAAGCGGCGAGCTATCACATCACCGGCCAGCAGATGGCGCGGCGCCATGCCGAACATCAGGATGCGAGCCCCAGTTGGATGGTGTTCGACGCGACTTATCGCGGCAAGTTCCCGATGGGGCCGGTCTATCCCGGCTGGCCAGACTTTGCGCTGGGGCCGCGCACGCGTTCGATCCTGAAAAAGGCGGGCACGGTCGAGGCACTGGCACGCAAGATCGGGGTCAATCCCACCGCGCTGTCCGCCACCATTGCCCGGTTCAATGAACACGCCGCCCGGGGCGAGGATCCGGATTTCCACCGGGGTGAGGCCGCCTATGACAAGATGTACGGCGATCCCAGCCAGGCCCCCAATCCCTGCCTGCGCCCGCTGGACAAGGGGCCGTTCTATGCCCTGCCGATCTATCCCGGCGATATTGGCACCAATGGCGGACTGAAGACCGACGCCAAGGCGCGGGTGCTGGGCAAGGACGGTACGCCGATTGCCGGGCTCTATGCGATCGGCAACAGCGCGGCATCGGCCATGGGGGAAAGCTATCCGGGGGCAGGGGTAACGATCGGCCCGGCGATGACATTTGGCTATATCGCCGCGCAGGACATGACGGGAGCGAACGCATGAGCGGGAAACTGGCAGGCCGCGCCGCCGTGGTGACTGGCGCGGGGCGCGGGATCGGGCAGGCGATTGTCCAGCGGCTGACGGAGGACGGCGCGCGCGTGGCTGCGCTCGACATGGATGAAGCCGCCGCCAAGGCCAGCGGGGCAGAGCTTGGGCTGCAATGCAACGTCGCCGATAGCGCTGACGTTGCCCGCTGCATCCGCGCGGCGCGCGCAGCGTTCGGGCGGCTCGACATCGCGGTCAACAATGCCGGGACCGGCCGCGCCGATGGTGACGGGTCGGACGCGTTTTACGAAGCCATGGGCCGCCGCAATGCCGAACTGGCGGAGCAGGGCAGCAGCGACATCGTGGTCGATCACCTGATCCACATGGGGGATGAAGGCTGGGCAGGGGTGCTCGCAGTCAACCTCAACGGCACATTCTATGTCTGCCGCGAATTTACCCGCGTGCTGGCCGAGGACGGCAATCCGGGCGCGATCATCAACATCAGTTCGACCAGCGCGCAATCGGGCGAGGGCAGCGCACACTATGTCGCCAGCAAAGCGGCGGTGATCGGGCTGACTCGCCAGCTCGCCCGTGAACTGGCCCCGCGCCAGATCCGCGTCAACGCAGTCGCGCCGGGGCCGACCAACACCCCGATCATGCACGGCATTCCGGATGAATGGATCAAGGCGATGGAAGCCAGCGTGCCGCTGGGGCGGATGGCACAGCCGAGCGAGATCGCGGCGGCGGTGGCCTATCTTGCCAGCGATGACGCCAGCTTCGTCAACGGGTCGGTGCTGGTGGCGAACGGGGCGAGTTATTACTTCTGATGACCCAGCCTCTTGAACCCGCGCTCCACGCCCCCGCAACCGGAGTGATTATTACCGGCGGCGCGTCCGGCATCGGCCTTGCCTGCGCTCGCGCATTGGCGGCGGTGGGCAGGCCCGTGGCGCTGTGGGATATGAATACGGCCAAGGCCGGGGCTGAGGCCAAAGCGATTGCCGACGCATTCGGCGTTCCCGCCGTGGGCCTGGCGGTCGATTTGCGTGATCCCGCCGCCTACGCCGCCGCCATCGCCCAAAGCCGCGCCGCGATGGGGACCATCGGGGCCTTGGTTCACAGCGCCGGGATCGTCGATACCGGCTCCCTCGACGGGCTGACCGAGGAGGTCTGGGCGAACGGGATCAACACCCACCTGCGCCCGCTCGCGCTGCTGACGCGCGATCTGCTGGCGGATTTCAAGGGCAATCCCGGCTCGGCGATTGTCGGGATCGCCTCGATCAACGCCACGCTCGGCCACATGGCCAACCCGGTCTATTCGGCGGGCAAGAGCGGAATGCTCGGCCTGATCCGATCGATGGCGGACCGGTTGGCCACGGACGGGGTGCGGATCAACGCGGTGTCGCCGGGGCAAATCCTGACCCCGATGCTCAAGCCCACGGTCGAACTGTTGCCCGAAGGCACCTTCGAACGCCGCATCCTGCTGTCCCGGCTTGGCACCCCGGAAGAAGTGGCGCGCGCGGTGCGGTTCCTGCTGTCGGACGAAGCCAGCTATATCACGGCGGCCGAACTGGTGGTGGACGGCGGCAATATCTCATCGCAGCGGATGTAGCGCGGTGGACCTGCCCGGCCTGACCCACCACACCGCCCGGATCAACGGCATCCGCACGCACTGGGTCGAGGCGGGGGAGGGCGCTCCGGTGGTGCTGTGCCACGGCTTCCCGCACACCTGGATTTCATGGCACCACCAGATCGCGGCACTGTCCGCCGCCGGTTACCGCGTGATCGCACCCGACATGCGCGGCATGGGGCAGACCGAGGGACCGCGCGAGCCCGAAGCCTATGATTGCTTCCAGACGGCGGGCGATCTGGCCGGGTTGCTCGATCATCTGGGGCTGGAACAGGCGGTGTTCGTCGGGCTAGACTTCGGCATCTTTGCAGTGATCGACCTTGCGCATTTGCACCCCGAGCGGGTGCGGGCGATCATCGCGCTGGAAAACCCGTTCTATGCCGACCGCGCCGACATCACTCCGCTGGCCGAAGCGGCGGACTGGGCGAAAAGTCACTTCGTCCACATTGACTATTTCCGCACCCCCGGTGTGGCTGACGCGGCGCTGAATGCCGAGCCACGCAAGTTCCTGGAGCGGGTCTATTACGCGCTGTCGGGCGAATACCGCTATCTCAACGTCTGGGAACATCCGCCGGGCACGCCCTATATCGAGGCCCTGCCCGAAGCGCCGCCGCTGCCGTGGTCGTGGCTGACAACAGAAGTGATGGACGCCATCGTCGCCGACTACGAGAAATCCGGCTTCACCGGCGGGCTCAACTGGTACCGGGCAATGGACCTGCGCTGGCACCAGCGCGCCGCATGGCGCGGGCACAAGACCACGCAGCCCTATTTCTTCATCGGCAGCGACCGCGATGTCGATCTCGAAGCCTGGCACGGCGATGACCCGCTTGCCGCGATCCACGACTACCACGGGGCCGTGCGGCGGATCGCCATGGTGCCCAAGGCCGGGCACATGATGCAGATGGAAGCGCCGGGGCCGGTAAATAAGCTGTTGCTGGAGTTCCTGGCGGAGCTTTAGCACTCGTGGTCTGACTGAAGCGATCCTCCCCCTTTGGGGGAGGTGGCTCGCGCAGCGAGACGGAGGGNCCCCAAAGGGGGAGGTGGCTCGCGCAGCGAGACGGAGGGGGGCTGACAAGCAAAGCCGTGGGTCGCGGCTGCACGCTGCCGCGCGCCATCTGTTGCGCCCCTTCCACCATCCTGCGGATGGTTCCCCTCCCCCAGAGGGGGAGGATCCTATAAGTCTTGATTATGCAATTGGCGGTCAGCCCCCCGCCAGCGCCGCCGCCTCCGCAGCACAATCGCGTGACGGGGCCTGACGCGGCTTGGCCAGTTCATCGCGCGCGGCTTGCAGATCCGCCTGATAGGCAGGTTCGCTTTGCAGACGGGCGAACACAGCGGCGGCGATTACGCGGCCTTCCTCGACATCGGCTTGCCAGTGGACGTTGCAGAACCGGCGGCTTTCGCCATAGGCCCGCCCGCGCGCCATCACTTGCGTGGCGCGGTCCGGGACCAGCTGGGCCAGGACCATGCCCCAGCCGAACCCGATCGCGCTGTGGCCCGAAGGGTAGGATCCGTCCGCCGCCAACGGCTTGGCTGCTTCGGGCGTGCAGATCGGCTGTTTGTTCAGTTCAAACGGACGGTCGCGGCTGTAAAGCTTTTTGGCCTTGCTGGTGGCCAGTCCGAAATCGACGATTGAACGCCGCAGCAGCTTGTCCAGCGCGGGGGTGGCGGCGGGCGAGATTTCGAACCCGGCAGCGCAGCTCAAAGCCCCGGTGGCCTTGGCACTGAACAGATCGGCGTCGCTGGTCGCAACATCCCAGCGCGGCTTGCCATGCTGCGCCAGAGCCAGCTTGCTCGCGGCCTTGTCACGCGCTTCGGCACCACTTTTCGCAGCGGGGGCGGGCGGGATCAGTGCGGCACTATCGGGCGCGTTTTCGGCGGAGATATAGCCGGGGGGAAACTTGAACACCGGCTTGGCCGGTTCTTCCGCCAGCACTGCCATGCTGACCGCGCCCAGTGCCGCCAGCCCGATCCATCCCATCCGCGTCATCTGCATCTCCCGTCAGTCTGCCCGCACCTTTACCTTGGGGGCAGCAGCACCGCGTCGCATGGTTTCCAGGTATTTGTCCAGCGGCGCTGGTTCCGCCACCGGCCCGCCATGATCGCCCTCGCGCGCCCAGTATTCGGCGTAGCTGGGGAACAGTTTGTGGAAATTGCCTTCTGCCCAGTCCGTTCCCGGCCAGCGCATCTTGTTGTCACCAATCGGCGGCTGGTTGAGATCGGTGGCGTACCAGTACAGCGGCAAACGTCGCGCGAAGAACCAACGCCCGTCGGTTCTGACATAGTCATCGACATACATCATCTGCATGATCACCCATTCATCGCCGGTCTCATGCTCGTTCTTGGAATAGACCACGCCGTGGGCATGATCGGGATCGTCGAATTCGATCACATGTCCGCCGATGTGGTGCGACGTGCCGGTGAAGGGCGAACGCAGTGTGCGGTCCATGTAGGCGCGCAGGGCGAGCCGGCCCGAGGCGTCCTTGCCCACCCGCACGTCCGCCGGGAACAGGCTGACCATCGCGTCCATATCGCGCATGTCGAGCGCGAGGGCATATTTGGCCGGGAGCTGCCGGATCGCATCGAGCGATTCCAGCCGGTCGATCCGGGCCAGAAGAGCAGCATCTGGCAGGGCGGCATCAGTCATCAATCGATCCTTTCGACCGGAGGCAGGGCATAGCTGCCGTCGAGTGCAGCGGCATGGGGCAGGTACAGCCGGGCGACAAGCGTGAAGCCGCTCGCCGGGACCGGCAGCCAGTTGGAGGTGCCCGCACGCGGGCGGGTGTTTGACAGGGTCAGGCTGAGCGATCCGTCTGCGGCGAACTTCAGCCCCTTGGTGCGGTCACCAATGGTGTAGCGGTGGATCGCGTTTTCGCTCAGCTGCACCCCTTGCGCGGTATAGGCGGTGATTGACCAGAAGGCGCTAACCGGGGGCAGCTGACCCTTGGCAAAGCGGATCCGATAGCGCTTGCTGCCGGTCAGCCACTGGCCCGTGCTGTCTTTGATTGCCGCCGGATAAATCGATTCCTCGCGCGCGTTGACATAGCCGCCGCGCGCGGCCTCGGCTCGCAGCAGGAAATCGTCGCCCGGGTTGTCCATCGCGCGGGACAACAGCCAGCCGTTGGTGGTCTGGCTGGGGCGGAACCCCTGGGCTTTCAGCACTTCTGGCCCGATCCGCAGCGCACAGGACAGGCCGAGCTTTTGCGCGGGGCTCAGCTGGTCCGGATCGAACCGGGCCGTTGGACCGAAACCGGCGCGGTCAAACTGGGCCATCAGGGCGGTCTCGCCGGGCGTGGCCGGAACGCTGTGCAGCGCCTGATTGAGGAGGGTGAAAAAGGCCAGACTGTCAAACGGCTGCAGCGGCGCGGCATCGCTCACCGGCTCGCCCGCTGCGCCCTGCATCAGAATCGAACGCGCGATCCGCTGGGCTGCAGCCTCGTCGCCGGGGTCGCTTACCAACACGCGGCCGAGCATCCAGGCAGTGTCGGTCGGCACATGGAACGCGGTATAACCGGGCGGCACTTCGCCACCCGACGGGCCGACCAGCGCATACTTCGTCGCCTTGCCACCGTTGGTGCGGGTGCCAAGATGATGCGGCTTGCCGTAGAGGTCCATGAAGGCCAGCGTGTAATAGCGCGCGCCCAGCGCTGGCACATCCAGCAGCACGGGACCGTGCGACAGATCGAGCCAGGCGTTGAGGTACAGTGTGTCGGAATTGGGCGCGCGCAACTGGCCTTGCGTCGCCGGGGTCAGCAGGTGCGGATAGACCGCGATCTGATTGACTGGCGCGACCACTGGTTGATCGGCCCGGGTCCGGTGGGTTTCGTTGAAGCGCTGCTTCAGCAGGTCGACCATGGGGAAGCCATAGATATAGCCCTGCAGGCCCATGCTCTGCGCCAAAGCGGCGGTGGGATCGGTGGCGGCTGTCTGACATTCGCTGGCCGTGGGCAACGCCGCAGCAGCTGCCAGTGCAATCGTTAGCATCGCCCCCCTTTCGCGTAATTTGTCTTGATTTGAGCTACGCTATCCAATTTTCAATTGTATCGCAACATGGGTTCGCGTAAATGATTGGCATCACGGTTACGCAAATCTGGCCGACAAAGGCTGGATCACCACTCTGGGAGGAGAGGATATGACCCGACTGCTTGCATCCACCGCGCTGGCTTCGCTTGGCGCACTGATCGCGGCCCCGGCCCTGGCGCAGGACGCCGCTGCAAATAGCGACAATTCCGGGATCGGTGAAATCGTGGTGACCGCGCAAAAACGCGCGGAAAACATCCAGGACGTGCCGATCGCGATTTCGGCGGTGGGCAGCAAGTTTCTCGAATCGCGCGGGATCACCTCGATCGACGGGCTCGGTTCGGTTTCTCCCAACGTGAAGATCGAACGTGCGCCTTCGAACAAGACCGCGGCGCAGATTTCGATCCGCGGTTCGGTGACGATCAATCCGGCGATCACCTGGGAACCGGCAGTGGGGCTCTATCTTGACGGGGTCTATGTCGCCAAGGTTCAGGGTTCGATCTTTGACATTGCCGATCTGGAGCGGGTCGAAGTGCTGCGCGGGCCGCAGGGGACGCTCTATGGCCGCAATGCGCTGGCCGGGGCGATCAACCTGGTGACCAAGAAGCCCAGCGGCGAACTGCACGCCAGCGGCGAAGTCAGCTATGGCAATTACGATTTCTGGCGCGCCAAGGCGGTGCTCGATCTGCCCGCAATCGGCCCGCTCTCAGTCAAACTCTCGGGCCAGCTGACCAAGCGTGACGGGTTCGTGAAGATCACCCCCAACCCCTATCCCGCCGCTTTCCTCGCTCTGCCCAATTCGGTCACCTCGACCAACGATGTCGACGGGCAGAGCTTTATGGCGCAGGTCCGGCTGAAGCCGGAAGGGCCGCTGACGATTGATTATACCTTCGATTACAGCCGCAACCGTCAGAAGCCGGACTTTGCCCAGCTCTATTCGGTACTGGGCAACAATCCGGCATCGTTCAACGATCTGTGGACCGATCCGGCGATCCTGGCCGCGATTGCGCCGCTGGGGCTCTATGCCAGCAAGACCCGCCAGACCACCGGCAGTGTCAACGCCAGCCCGTTGTATGAATATTCCCGTTCGATGGGCCATGCGCTGACGATCGGGCTAGATCTCGGTAATGTGACTCTGAAGTCGATCACCGCCTACCGCAAGCTCAAGTGGGAAGACTCGCTCGATCTCGATGGCTCGCCACTTGATGTGGCCTTTACCCAGCGCCTGTCGGATTTCCGGGCCTGGAGCCAGGAATTGCAGGCCACCGGTTCGGCGATGGATGACAAGCTGAAGTACGTCCTCGGCGGGTTCTACTACAACGAAAAGGCGGAAACGTTGGGGCCGCAGTTCTTCTTCGGGTTCCTCAATCAGGTTGCGGCGCCCGGCGCGGCGGTGCTGCAATCGGACTATGGCGGGCACACCAAGGCCTATGCCGCCTATGCCCAGATCGATTACCAGCTGGCCGATCCGCTGACCCTGACCCTGGGCGGACGCTATACCCACGAAAAGAAGGACATTCGCCGCTTCTTCGGGGTGGGCAAGCCGGTGATCCCGCTGTTCAACCTGCCCTATGGCGGCGCGCCCGATGCGACCTTCAACAAGTTCACCCCGGCGGTGACGCTGGCCTATGAAGCATCACCTGACGTCAATCTCTATGCCCGCTGGGCGCGTGGCTACAAGTCGGGCGGGTTCAATGGGGAAACCGACGTTTCGGGCCTGATCGGCAGCCCGTTCTCGTGCTCTACCGCGCCGGGCAAGGCGAGCGAGCTGTGCAATCCCTATCGGCCCGAGCTGGTTGACAGCTATGAAGTCGGGATCAAGGCCCGGCTCGCCGATGGCAAGGTGATCCTCAACCTCGCGGGCTTCTGGGACGAGCACAAGGACATCCAGCTTTCGGTCTTCACCGCCAAGGGAGCCGCCGCTTCCGAAGTGCGCAATGCGGCCAAGGCGCGGATCCAGGGGCTGGAGCTGGAAACCGTGCTCAAGCCGATCCCGGCGCTGACCATCAACGGTTCGATTGCGGTGCTTGACGCCAAGTACAAGAGCTACCTTGATGGCGGCGTCGATGTGTCCAACAACCGGGCCTTCCCGCATACGCCCAAGTTCACCGCCAACCTGGGGGTCAACTGGGATGTCGTGACCGGCGATTGGGGCAAGTTCAGCCTGATCGGCGATCTCAACCACGTGGGCAAGTACTACACCTTCCCCTATGCGCTGGTCGGTGATCCCTACACCACCCAGGTCGCGGCCACCACGCAGTCCAAGGGCCGCACCATCATAAACCTGCGCGCGGCGCTGGCGGATGTTTCGGTGGGCGGGGCGAAGTTCGATATTGCGGCCTGGGTCAAGAATGTGACCAAGGAAAGCAATGCCCAGAACTTCATCGATTTCGGCCCCGGTTTTGGTGGGCTGACCCTGGCCTATTTCCCCGATCCCCGGACCTATGGTCTGACGATCGGCTTCAAGTACTGATTGCAGGCAGGGAGAAACAGTGATGCGCCGATTTGAAGGCAAGAACGTCCTCGTCACCGGGGCGGCATCGGGGATCGGGCGGGCGACCGCGATCCGCTTTGCGGCTGAGGGGGCCAAGGTCACCATCGGCGATATCAACGCGGTCGGCCTTTCCGAAACCGCTGCGATGATGGCCAGCCCCCCGCGTGTGCAGCCGTTTGACGCCAGCGATTTTGCCAGTTGCAAAGCGCTGGTCGATGCGGCGGCGGCGGACGGGCTGGACGTGGTCTGCAACGTCTCGGGCATGCTCAAATGGGGGCCGAGCCAGGATTTCAGCCTCGATGACTTCGAACGCATTCTGAAGATCAACACCACCAGCGTCTTCGCGATGTGCCAGGCGGCCTATCCGCATCTGGTCAAAAGCAAGGGCTGCATTGTCAACACCGCCTCTACCGCAGCGCTTCAGGGCATCGCCTATACCATCGCCTATTCGGCATCGAAGCATGGCGTGGCGGCGATTACCAAGGGGCTGGCGGTGGAATGGGCCAGCAAGGGCATCCGCATCAATGCGATCTGTCCGGGCCACGTCAACACGCCGATGGGCAATGCCCCGCCGCCGCCGGGGGATGTCGACTGGGCGCTGGTGATGCGCAACGCGCCCAAGCTGACCGAGGGCATGTGCGAGCCGGAACATATTGCCGGGCTGTTCGCCTATCTGGCGAGTGACGAGGCTTGCAAGATCACTGGTTCACTGTTCACGATGGATGGTGGTCAATTGGCCGGTTGAGGGCGTTTTTCTGTGCCCCAAACTGCGCTGACTAGCATTGAAAAACAACGATATTCCTTGAGTTAGTTGATAAAACACATCCTCGCGGCGAGTTTTCGCGCCGCGAGATGTTTTTTGCCTGCCCCTGTGCCGGGGCCGTGCGAATCCAACAATGTCAAAGAGCGGCGGCGAGTCTGACATTCCGGCGCGATGTAGGAAAATGGTTTTCCGAGGGTGCGCGATTGGCCGCTCCGTCAACGCTTTGCACTGCTACCGCCCCATTTGCGCTTTGCAAGAATGGAGCGGGATTGCCGGACAGCCAAATCCCCCGCCATTCCTGAATTCACACGCGAAGCACGTGACGGAGGGATAATCCCTGCGCTAGAGCCAAAGGCGTGACCGAACCGCTGCCGATCCACGCCGTCCTGCCAGACCTGCTTGCCGCCCTGCGCGCAGGCAGCGGCGCGGTGCTGATTGCGCCGCCGGGGGCAGGCAAGACCACGGCGGTCGCGCCCGCGCTGCTGGATCAGCCATGGTGCAGCGGCAGCGTAATCGTGCTCAGCCCGCGCCGGGTAGCGGCGCGCGCGGCGGCAGAGCGGATGGCTGAACAGGTGGGCGAACCCTGCGGCGAGAGCATCGGCTATCTCACCCGGCTTGACAGCAAGCGATCAGCCCGCACCCGCGTACTGGTGATGACCGAGGCGATTTTCGTCGCGACTATCGCCAGCGATCCCGAACTGGCGGGCACCAGCGCCGTGCTGTTTGACGAGGCGCACGAACGCCATCTCGACAGCGATCTGGGCCTCGCGCTCGCCATCGAAAGCCAGCAGGTGCTGCGCCCCGACCTGCGGCTGGTGGTGATGAGCGCGACGATTGACGGCACCCGCTTTGCCAGCCTGCTGGGGGATGCGCCGGTGATCGAAAGCGCGGGCAAGGCCCACCCGCTGACACTGCGCTGGCTGGGCGCGCGGCCTGACCTGAGAATCGAGGACGCGATGACCAGCGCGGTGCTGACCGCCTGGCGCGAGGAACAGGGCGACGTGCTGGCTTTCCTGCCCGGCGTGGGCGAGATTGAGCGCGTGCGCGAACGGCTGGCGGAAAAGCTGCCTGCTGCATTGGTCCTGCCGCTCCACGGGCAATGCGAACCCCAGGCCCAGCGCACGGCGATCCGGCGTGACCCGCAAGGGCGGCGACGGATCGTGCTGGCCACGGCGATTGCCGAAACCTCGCTCACGCTGGATGGCGTGTCGGTGGTGGTCGATGCCGGGCTGTCGCGCCGGGCGGAGTTTGACAAGGCCGCCGGGGTGACGCGCCTCGTCACCCACCGCGCCAGTCAGGCCGCCGCTGCCCAGCGCGCGGGCCGCGCGGCGCGGCAGGGGCCGGGCGTGGCTTACCGGTTGTGGGAAGAGGCGGCGCATCCGGGCCGCGCGCCGTTCGATCCGCCGGAAATGCTGACCAGCGATCTGGCCCCGCTGCTGCTGACGCTGGCCGGATGGGGCGCGGGTGATCCCGCCGCGCTGCCCTGGCTCGATCCGCCGCCCGGTGCAGCATTGGCTGCAGCAAAGGTGCTGCTGCAGGCGCTCGGTGCGCTGGACGCAGCGGGCCGGATTACCGATCATGGGCGTGCCGTGGCCAGACTGCCGATGGACCCGCGGCCTGCGCACATGCTGCTCTATGCTGCGCAGCATGGGGCACAAGCGGATGCAGCAAAATTGGCCCTGCTGCTGCAGGAACGCGCCCTGGGCGGGCGCGGAGATGATCTGGCCGCACGGCTCGATCGGTGGAATTCGGATCGTTCCGGGCGGGCGGAAGCGTCGCGCAAATTGGCGGAGCGGTGGGCGCGGGCGGCTGACGGACTGGTGCAGCGGCGCGACACGGACCATCCTCCGCTCGCAATCCTGCTTTCCGAAGCCTTCCCGGACAACTTGTCCCGCCGCCGCTCGGCATCGGGTGAGGAATGGCTCGCCGCCGGGGGCAGGGGGCTGCGGCTTGATCCCGCCAGCCCGCTGGTCCGCGCCGAATGGCTGGCGGTGGGTGAAGCGCAGGGCGAGGCCAAGGGCGCGCGGATCACCGGGGCGATTGCCCTGACCGAGGGTGAGATCACCCGCTGGCTCGCGCACCGGATCGAACGGCGCTCCACCTTGCGCTGGGTGGCGGACGAACGCCGGGTAGAGGCTTTGCTCGAACGCCGGATCGGCGCGGTCACGCTGGCGCGCGGCCCCGATCCCGCGCCCGATCCGCAGGCGCTGCGGCTGTTCCTGTGCGAACGGGTGCGCGGCGATGGGCTGGACTTGCTGCCATTCTCGCCCGCCAGCCACGCCCTGCTGCGGCGTGCGCGCTATGCCGGGGTCGCGGCGCTGGCGGATCAGGCGCTGCTGGACGATTTGGAACAGTGGCTGGCCCCGCTGCTCGAACGCCGGATCGATGCACTGCCACCGGGAAAACTGCACGAAGCCCTGCGCGCGCGGCTGGACTATGCTGCGCAAGCCCAGCTCGACAAGCTGGCCCCGCCGCAGTTCACCAGCCCGGCGGGAACCAGCCATGCGATCGATTATGACGATCCCGGCGGGCCATCGGTGGAACTGCGGGTGCAGGCACTGTTCGGGCTGGAACGCCACCCCATGTTCGGCCAGCCGCCGCAACCCTTACTGCTCAAGCTGACCGACCCGGGCGGCAAACCGCTCCAGACCACGCGCGATCTGCCCGGCTTCTGGCGCGGATCGTGGCGCGATGTGGTGAAGGACATGAAGGGCCGCTATCCCAAACACCGCTGGCCGGATGAGCCCTGGCGGGAGGACCCCAGCCTGAAAACCAAGAATGCGTTTGAGCGGGGGCGGCGGTGACGGCAAGGGCGGAATAGTTCACGCAGAGACGCAGAGAAGAAAGGGGAGACGCAGAGGGTTCTGGCCGCGCCGCAGGCTCTCTTCCCTTTGCCTTGCGCTTGGCGCTGACAGGGGAGTTACACGCGGCTTCGCCGCCAGCGCTACAGCCTCTGCTCCTCTTTGCTTCCTCTGCGCCTCTGCGTGAACCATTCAGAGCCCGCCGCACCAGCAGGCATTTTTTGGCCAGGCCCTGCTTGGCCAATGGAGCCAGAATGCGCTCGAACTGGGCGCAGTGGAGGCAAGGGGGGAATAGTTCACGCAGAGACGCAGAGGAAGAAAAGAGGCGCAGAGGGGTAGCGCTGGCGGCGCAGCCGCATTTCTTCTCCAGCACCGCGCGAAACGGATGGTCGGGAGTGTAAGCGGCGCCTGCGGCGCGGAGCAACATCTTCGCGCCTCCCTTTCTTCCTCTGCGCCTCTGCGTGAACTAATCTGATCTATCATGTGCCAGAACGTCCGCGGAGGTGGACGAACTGCGCGAACTATCCCGGCATCGCCGCACCAGCAGGCAGGGCACAAGCCCACAACCCCCCTTGATTCCCGCGCCGTTTCGCCCGAAAGCGCGAGGCATGACCGCACGTATCTATCAGCGCCCGAAAAACGCCATGCAGTCCGGCAAGGCACTGCTTGGCCAGTGGATCCTCGAATTCGCGCCGTCAGAGGCGCGCACGGCGGACCCGTTGATGGGCTGGACCGGTTCGGGTGATACCCAAAGCCAGGTCACGCTGAAGTTCGATTCGGCTGAAGATGCGCAGGCCTATGCCGACAAATACGGTATCGCTGCCGAAGTGCACGCCGTGCCCCCGCGCCGGTTGAAGCTGCAAAGCTACGCTGACAATTTCCGGTAAGCTGATGCGGACCGCTCTGGCGGCGCTGGTTCTGGCCGGGGCTGCGATGCCCCAGGTCGCTTGGGCTAATCCGGCCCCGGCTGCGCCAGACATTGCCGCTCTCTGCCCGGTGGGCGGCCCGGCGGGGCTGGCCTTTGGCGTGGAGCGCAAGGGGCAGGATGCGGCGGCCTTGCGCGCTTTGGAAAGCGACGGCCCGCTGGGTGAGGGTGAGGCGCAGTTCACCGCCTGGTCGGATCAGCTTTACGCGGTTGAATGGCGCAAGCCGAGCCCGGACGACGCGATCAATCAAGCGTGGCGCGAAAGTGTGGACGCGGCGCTGTTGGCCGCTGGCTGGCGTCCGGTGGATCATCGCAAGCTGAAATCATCTTCGGCGATGGACCAGACGATGGTCGAAAAGACTGTGGGCAACCGCACTCTGGTCATCGAATACGATACGTCGGGAATCCAGATGTTGCGTTGCGGCGATCTGGCCCTGATGGAAATCGATGCGCGCGAACGCGATGGTGATCTGCTGCCGGGCAGCCCGCGTCCGGTTCCGCCAGCCGCACCGGTGGCTCCATTCACTTTGCCGGACCCGGCGATCTGCGCGCGGCCTGATCTGGTCGCGGCTTTTTCCAGTACCAAATCTTCCCGCGAAATCGGCCCTCTGCTCGAACGCCATTTTGATCTGCGCGATCCGGTGGGAGATCAGGAAGAGTTTGAAAGCCGCCTGAAGACCTGGCTGGAATGGAAGCTGCGCACCGCAGGCGGGCTCAGCATGGAGCAGATCTGGAACCTGACTGAGCCGCCACCGGGAGTGGATGAACTGGAAGAATCGCTGGGTTCAATCAATCTGATGATCGAAGCCGAAGCGGCCAAGGACGGCAGGAAATTGTGCCAGGCGGGCCTGGCCATGTTCGGTTCGCTGCAACGCGATATGGCACAGCGCGCTGCGGCCAATCATCGGATCAACGCCGCGCTGGACGGCGAGCTGCGTCGGCTCAAGCTGGACTGAAAGCGGGAAAGAGGCGGGCGCGTCGATTGCCTGGGTCGCGCTGTGAAGCAACCGGCGACGCCCGCCTCACCCATCCCTGGGTAGGGAAGGGCTGGATGAATCGCCTGAAAGACGAGTCGAGGGGTTGAATAGACCGATTCGCCGCCAACAGACTTGCGCAAACGCGACAAGCTCGCCATAGGCCCGCGCGGGAGTCGGTCGGACGCTTGCCTCCGCCAACCTGGTCAGGTCCGGAAGGAAGCAGCCACAACGGAATAGCGGCGGGTCGGCCGGCTCCTTTCCTTCGTTTTGAAAATTTGGGGCATACCGGCCTGCGCGTGCCGGAGCGCTGCGCTCGTGGCTGAGGAAATTGGACCCGGGCTGAAAGGGCTTCGACAAGCGGCCTCGGACCTCCTAACTTGGGACGCAATGAACGATTCCCCCGACATCTATGGCGATGAGCCCGAGGACGACGACGGCCCCAGCGCGGCTGAGCTGGAAGCGGCGGGGCAGGAATCGATGTTTGGCGGGGCGCCTGCCGCGCCGGAACCCGCACCCGCGCCGCCGCCTGTGGCCTCCGCTGCTCCGGCCCAGCCGTACCGCGTGCTGGCGCGCAAGTACCGGTCGCAGACTTTTGCCGAGCTGATCGGGCAGGACGCGATGGTCCAGACGCTGGCCAATGCGATCCGGCGGGACCGGCTGGCCCATGCCTTTTTGATGACCGGCATTCGCGGGGTCGGCAAAACCTCTACCGCGCGGCTGATTGCCAAGGCGCTCAACTGCGTCGGGCCGGACGGGCAGGGCGGGCCGACGATCGATCCTTGCGGCCAGTGCGAACCGTGCCGCGCGATTGCCGAGGGCCGCCATATCGACGTGATCGAAATGGACGCCGCCAGCCATACCGGCGTGGACGACGTGCGCGAGATTATCGAGGCGGTGCGCTATGCCGCCGTTTCGGCGCGCTACAAGATCTACATCATCGACGAAGTTCACATGCTGTCGCGCAATGCTTTCAACGCCTTGCTCAAGACGCTTGAGGAACCGCCCGCGCATGTGAAGTTCCTGTTCGCGACGACCGAGGTGGATAAGCTGCCGGTCACGGTGCTCAGCCGCTGCCAGCGGTTTGACTTGCGGCGGATTCCGGCGGCGCTGCTGTCGGATCACTTTGCCGCGATCTGCGAAAAGGAAGGCGTTACGGCCGAGTCCGAGGCGCTGTCGATGATTGCCGCCGCTGCCGAAGGATCGGTGCGCGATGGCCTGTCGATCCTCGATCAGGCGATTGCCCATGCGGACCTTGGCGGCGATGGCCGGGTTTCGGCGGCGCAAGTGCGTGAAATGCTGGGGCTGGCGGACAAGTCGGTCCAGCGCCGCCTGTTCGCCGCCGTGCTGGCCGGGGACGGGGCCGGGCTGCTGGAACTGATCGACCACCAGTTTGCGCTGGGGGTGGAGCCGCTGGCCTTGCTGCGCGGGGCGATGGAACTGACGCACCGCGTCACCGTTGCCCAGCTGGGCAAGGGCGATGACAGCGCGATCGCGCCGGAGGAAAAGGCCGCGATTGAGGACTGGGCCAAGGGCCTGACCCCGGGCCAGCTGCACCGGCTGTGGCAATTGCTGCTGAAAGGCCATGACGAGGTCCGAAGCGCGCCCGATCCGCTGGTCGCGGCCAGGATGGCGCTGCTGCGCGTGCTCCACGCCGCCGACATGCCCGATCCCGGCGCGCTGGTGAAAAAGCTGGAAGAGCTGGCGGCGCAGGGCGGGGCAGCCTTTGCCGCGCCTGCGGGCGGAACCCCCGCCTCAGCACCAGCCGCCATGGCTCCGCCGCCGCTGGCGCAGGACTGGAAAGCGCTGATCGAACGGGTTGACCAGTCGGGCCAGCTGCGCGTGGCGCAATTGATGCACGATTGGGTGCGGGTGATCGATCTGAAGCCGGGCGAACTGTTCTATGCCGTGGCCCCCGGCTTTACCGGGGACATGGGCGCAGAGCTGCGCGATGCCTTGCTGCGCGCCACGGGCGAACGCTGGCAGGTAACCCGCGGCGAAGGCGATGGCCGCCCGACCCTGCGCGAAGAGGCTGAAGCGGCGAAAGGCGAGGCCAAGGCCGCGCTGCTCCGCTCGCCATTGGTCGAAGCCACTTTCGCGGCCTTTCCGGGGGCCGAACTGCTTGATGAACAGGCCGAAGCCCAGCTTAGCGGGCGCGATGGCCAAAGCTGGAGAAACCGCGCGTGAAGTCGATGGAAGAGATGATCAAGGCCGCCCAGGCTGCCGCCGAGACCATCCAGAAGCAGATGACCGAAAGCCAGTCCAAGCTCGACGGGATCGAGGTTGAGGGCAAGGCCGGCGGCGGCCTCGTCACCATCCGCGCCACCGCCAAGGGGCGGATCGTGGGCGTGGCGATTGATGACAGCCTGCTGGTCCCTGCGGACAAAGGCATCCTCGAAGACCTGATCGCCGCCGCCTTCAACGATGCCCGCGCCAAGGCGGATGATGTTGCCGGGCAGGAAATGGCCCGGATGCAGCAGGGCATGGGCCTGCCGCCGGGGTTCAAACTGCCGGGGATGTAGCCGCAGTCCGCCCGCTCAGTTGATCCGCGAATTGAAGCTGATGCTGAAGCTGGGCGGGGTGCCGGTGGATCCCGCCATGGTTCCCTTGGGATTGATGCAGATATACCGCACCGCGCTGTCATAGGCGCCGGTGGGGGAATAGGTGCAGGCCGCGAACGAGGCAGGCGCCGTCGCCGCGTTCGAATAGCGAATGTCGGTGGCGCTGTTGAACGTCAGCGAGGAACTGACGCTGCCCTGGGTGAAAGTCGGCGAAGCCGCCGTGCCGACCGCGATCTGCGCCGGCAGGCTATCGATCAGCACAACCGAATTGCTGTCGACCGGCGATGGTCCGGTGTTCGCCACGCTGAGCATGTAATTGACCACGGCCCCCGGGATCAGTTTCGGGTTGGCCGTGCCATTGACCGGATCCGATACCGGGAAAGACAGCTTGGTCACGCTTAGCGATGCGTTGGTCCCGCGCTTGGTGTTGGTGATCGTGCAGCGGATGACATCGCCCATCCGGGGCGTGATCGTGCCGCTGGTCACGGCCCCGCCGGGCAGGGTGGTGGTCGAAGCCGTCCAGCTGTTGGTGCAGCTCATCGCGGGGATATATTGCGTCAGACTGGTGGCACCCGCCCCGGCCTCGCCCAGGCGATAGGCGGTTGCGGCGTTGACCTGAAGCAGCGCAGTTGAACCCGTGGCAATCGTTGAGCCGGAGCCGGTGGTGGTCGTGCTGGACAGCGTGGTGGTGCCCTGCGCGATCGACATCACGAACTGGTCAGAGGCATATTGCCGCCCGGTCGAACCCAGCGCCTTGGTCAGTTGCAGATGCGGATAGGGCGTGTTGGTGAACAGGCATTGCACGTTGTCGCCAAATTGCAGCGTGCCAAAGTTGTATGCGGTGGTCACCACATTCGTGGGCAGCGCTGTGCTGGACACGGCGGAATTGGTGCAGCTCAGCTTTGACTGGTACTGGCCAAGCCCGCTGGAACTGCCGCTGGCCATGGCCTGCGTCAGGGTCAGCGGCAGCGCCGAACTGCTCGACAAGGCGGCCGCAGTGAAGGGGCCAAGCCCGGTGCCGGTCGAAGTGCCGCTGGCCAGCACGCTGCCGCTGCTGGTTGCCTTGATGTCGAATTTGAACTGATCGGCGGCCTGTACACGCGCTCCGGCGATCTGCAGGTTGAGCCGGATCGAAGCAAAGCGAACCGCAAACATCGCCCCTTGCAGGCCGCTGCCAACCAAAGTGCTGGTCACGGCGGTGGGGGTGGCCGAACCGAAGATATAGGCACCCACTGTCCCGCCGACCCCGGTGGTGGTCACGGTCGAAGTGCCAACCCCGGCGATGGTGGGATAGGTCGATCCGCTGGTTGGCCCGACCTGATCAAGCTGGACCCAGTTGGCACCGTTGGTCTGGAACGTCAGCGATTCCCCGCCGTTCGAACTTTCCGCATCGCCCGCCACGAACATATAGGATGTGATCGCGCTGGAACCTGATGGCGGGGTCAGCGTGATGCCGGTGATCTGCACTGTCGTGGTGCCTGCTGCGGTCTGGTACAGCACCGGGCGCCCGGCAATTCCCAGGAATGCGGTATTGCCCACCGCCGCCCCGCTCCACGAAGGCGATGCCGCACCGGTGACAGCGGCCCCGGAAACTTTCATGTTGAAAGTCATGGTCGTGCCATCGGGCAGGGTATAGCTGAAGTTCTGGCCGCTGCCCGAACGGGCGGTACTGTCGCTGTATCCGCTCAGGTCGAGCCAGCAATAGGTCTGCCAGTTGGCAGGCCCGGTGGCCCCTTGCGAAGTTGCATAGTTGCAATTGGCGGCCGCTGCCGGGGCGGCAAAGGCCAGCGCCGCCAGCAAGGCGGCCAGCACAGCCAGCAATTTCTTGAACGAAGGGATCAATTTCACAGTCGGGCAGCCTCGCCCGCAGCGATAGGGAAATTGCCTTATGATTCAGTTAAATGTCAGGTAACCCTACTTTTTCCAGGTGAAGCGGCCTTGCCGTACCGCTGCGATCCGAACCGAATGCACCTGCCTTTCTGGCAAGCGGCCTAGCGCAAGCCGCGGCATTCGGGTGCCGGAACGTGACAATTGCACACTTGCACGGGCCGCGATTTCGCGCAGCATCTGCCTGACTGACCACTGGAGACATGCGATGCCCAAAGCAGCAAAAAGCGACAAGATTTTCTTCCCGCGCTATTTCGGGGAAGGCACTGCTAGCGGCCGCGAATTCAGTTTCGATCAGGACGTGGAAGGCGGCGGCAAATTTCTCGCTTTCGGACCGACCAGCGTCAGGATTGAAGTCAAAGGACGGCACCCGCGTTCGACCGGGCAGTTCGAAGGGACGATTACCTTGCGGGCGACGAGCAAGAGTGCGGAGCTTGACGGCATCATGAACGGTCAAGTCGTCAACTATCGCGGCAAGTGCGAGGTGCGCGGGGACCGGCTGCTGGCGGACTTCGCGCACACCGTTCACTGCTTTTTTGAACGCAGCCACGCTCATCCAGACCGCACGGACTGCAGCTATAACAGCTCGAAAACCTCACTCGTCCTCAAATCCGGGTGAAGACCGGGGTGGGGGGTGCTAGCCTTACCGCACCACCACGCCGCCTTTCATCACGTGGTCGATCCGTTCCAGCGCCGAAATATCGGCCAGCGGATCGGCCCGCACCGCGATCATATCCGCCCAGTGGCCGGGGCTGAGCGCGCCGACTTCGTTGTTCCTGCCCAGCATCTGCGCCGCAACCGTGGTGGCAGACTGGATCGCCTGCAGCGGCGTCATCCCAAAGCGGACCATATATTTGAACTGCCGCGCGTTGAGCCCGTGGGGATAGACCCCGGCATCGGTGCCAAAGGCGATCCGGACCCCGGCCTTGACCGCTTTGGCAAAGCCCTGGCGCTGGGCTTCGGTGGTATCGTCGTTCTTGCGCAGGATGTCGGCCGGCCAGCCGTCGCGCTTGCCCACTTCGGCAATGAAATCACCGTTGTAGATATCCATCGAAAGATAGGCACCTTTGGCCTTGGCCAGCTGGATGCCTGCATCGTCGATCAGGCTGGCATGCTCGATCCCGCGCACACCGCCGCGCAGGGCGGCCTTGATCCCCTCTGCACCGTGGGCATGGGCAGTAACCCATGATCCCCGCGCGGCAGCGGCCTGCACGGCGGCGCGGATTTCCTCCTCGCTCATTTCCTGTGCGCCGGGTTCGGTCCCTTGCGCCAGCACTGCGCCGGTCGCGATCAGCTTGATCGAATCCGCGCCGTTCTGCAGCAGATAGTTGACCTTCTGCGTCACTTCCGCCGGGCCGCTCGCCACCCCGGCGCGGAAGCTGGCGGGTACGGCGATGTCGGGGGACAGCCCGGTCACTTCGCCCCCGCCGCCCGGCACGGTGACATAGGCGCCGACCGCCGCGATCCGGGGGCCCGGCACATCGCCGCGGGCGACCGCATCGCGCAGCGCAACATTGGCAAAGGCGCGGAACGAGCCAACATCGTGAACCGTGGTGAACCCTGCCAGCAGCGTCTTGCGGGCATGGCCCGCGCCGCGCAGCGCAATATCCGCCTCGCTGTGCAGCAGGGGCTCTGCCACATTGGCGCTCTGCTCCACATCGGCCAGATGGACGTGCATGTCGATCAGACCAGGCAACACGGTATAGGCCGACCAGTCCACCACTTCAGCGCCCGGCGGGGGCGGGGCCCAGGGGGTTACGGCGGCAACCTTGCCTGCCTCCACGCGCAGCATCCGGTCGGTCAGCACTTGGCCGGTTTCGGGATCGATCAGCCGCCCGGCATGGACATAGACCGGATCGGCAAAGGCCGGGGCGGCAAAAGCGAGGGCGATAAGGGGCAGGGCGCGCAGCATGGCGGCGATGGTGCCGCGAAGCGCGGGCCGGTGCAAGGGCGCGCGGTTCAGCGCGCGCTGCTGCGCAAGGTTCGCCACAGGATCACGATTGCCACGCTCAGCAAAGCGAATGACAGCACATAGGGTGCACCGGGCAGATAGAGCCCCGTCCTGTCCGAAAAGCGCGCGAAGATCTGGGTCATCAGGACCGGCCCGATGATCGATGTCAGGCTGACTGTGCTGGCGATCGCGCCTTGCAGTTCGCCTTGCGCATCGCGCTGGGTCCGCGCCGTCATCAGCGCCTGCAGCGCAGGGAAAGTCATGCCCGTCGCCGCGCCGACCACAATCGCCGCCAGCACCGTCGCGGTCGATCCGGCAAATGCCAGCAGCGCATAGGATGGCAGCCCGAGCAGCAGCGACCAGCGCGCCGTTTGCACTGCGCCGTACCGTGCGATTGCCTTGCCGGTCAGCATGGCCTGAAACAGCCCCAGCATGAAGCCGTACAGCGCAACGGTCAGCCCGCTGATTGCCGGGGTCCAGCCGAACCGCAATTCGCCCCAATAGGCCCAGATCGAAAACTGCGCCTGGGCGGACAGCTGCATGAAGAAGACCACCACCAGGCATTTCAGCACGAACGGCGTGCGCGCCATCTGCAGGATCGAACCGAGCGGATTGGCCCGGCGTGGGTCAAACTGGCGGCGGCGATCGGGCGGCAGCGTTTCCTTCAGCAGGAACAGGCCCAGCAGCGACCCGATCAATGCCAGCGCACCGGCGCACAGGAACGGCACGCGCGTGCCATATTCGCCCGCCAGCCCGCCTACCACCGGCCCCAGCAGGAACCCTGCCGCCCCCGCGCCGCCCAGCATGCCAAAGGCACCGCCGCGATTATCGTCTTCGATCATGTCGGCCACGCAGCTGTTCGCCGCTGCCCAGGTTGCACCCATCAATCCGGACAGCAGACGCCCGGCAAACAGCCAGCCCAGAGTGGGGGCTGCGGCCATCACCAGATAGTCGATCCCCAGCAGGAACAGGGTGACCAGCAGCACCGGCCGCCGCCCGAACCGGTCGCTCAGTCCGCCGATCACCGGTGCGAACAGGAATTGCATCGCGGCATAGCTGAACAGCAGCAGCCCGCCGAATTCCGCGGCCTGGCCCAGCCCGGAATGCGTGATCTCTCCGATCAGGCGCGGCATGACCGGCAGGATCAATCCCACCCCCAGCGAATCGATGAATACGATCAACGCGACAACCGCCAGCGTTGCCTTTTTCTCCCCATCCATGTTGTCAGGATGACATGCGGCTGGGCCTGTGTCGCGTGGAAAGTATTGATTGGCCGGGAAATGCTACCGCGCCAGCAGCGCCCGCGCCGCTGCGTCACCCTGCAACAGGGCATTTTCGCGCAGTGTTACCTGCCACCCATGCGAACCGCGCGTCAGTTGCCAGCGGTTGGCGGAAACGCGGTGGACTTCAAACGCCTGCCCGGTCCAGCGCAGCACCACCGAATGCCCGCGCGCCGTGGCTGCATCGCCGCTCAGCTCGATCGCCACCGGGCCGAGCAGGTGGGCGCAGCCATCGGCGAGCAATTGCTGGTGGACCGGGCCGGAAATCAGCCCGGCAATCGCATCGCGCCCTGCCGCATCGGCAAAGCCTTGCACGGCATAGCTGCCGTCTTTTGCCCACAAGCCTGCCACCCCATCCGCATCGCCGCTGTCGGCCAGCGGGCCATAGCGGGCGATCAGATCGCGGATCGCCTCGCGGTCTTCCAGCGCTTGCAGGCGGGCCTCAAGCGGCGGCATGCAGCGCTTCGGCGCGGGCTTTCAGCGCAATGCCGCTGTCGTCGAAGGCACGCTTGATCCACGGGCCGGCAAAGCGGAACACGTGGATGCCGTTGGCGCCCAGGAAGGCGTCGGTGCTGTAATAGCGGCAACTGGCAGGGCCCGTCGCCTCGATCACCTGATCGCGCCGCGCGGGGTAGGGCCAGAAATCGAGGTTGGGGAATTCCCAGCTGAGCAGCTTTTCCGGTTCAAACCCGCAGATGTATTCCAGGTTCGGCACGGTCGGTCCGCCCGCGGTGGCATAGCTGATCAAGGTCATCTCGATCGCCGCCCCCATTTCCAGCGTGGAGACGGCGCGGATGCAGAACGGGTTCCATTCGTTGTAGCGCGGCAGATCGGTCAGCACTTGCCAGACCACGCTGGCCGGGGCGTTGATCTCCACCGTTTCGCTGCGGGTGACGGCATCGGGATCGAAACCCATTACGGGGTCTTCGGCGAGGGTCTTTGCGGCCTTCATCCAGTCAAGCATGGGTTTCCTCCAATTCCGCCAGTTTCATCACGCGGGCGTTCGGCAGTGGATGCTCGCTCGCTCCGGCCCAGCGCAGCAGGGCAGTGCCTTCGCGGTGGTCGCAGGTGTCGATCCAGTTGCCGACTCCCGGATCGCGCGCGGCGCAGATGATCCGCAGCGATCCGTCCGGTTCCAGCCGCGCGGAATGCTTGTTCACGGTGATCTGCCGGAACCGGTAGTCCAGGCTTTCCATCCACCAATTGTCGAGCTGGAAGTTCCAGTAATAGCAGTCCGGCGGTGTCACTTCGATCACCCAGGCTTCGTCCGGGGCCAACTGCCAATAGGCATGGGCGTAATAGATGTCCTTGGCCCCGCCGCCTTTCTGGAACATCGCTTGGTCGATGTCGGGGAACTGGTTGGGGTGCTGCCGGAACAGCCGGGTCCAGTCGGCAAAGGTCTGGGCGACGCCGTTCACGAACTGCGCCGATGCCGCCAGACCCGCGCTGAGCCGCTCCGCGCTGAGCGGGGCGGGGACCGCCGGGCCGCCGATCCGCTCGATGTGAAACTCCCCGCCGCGTTCGGTGGCGCGGTCCAGTGCGGACTGGCGGATGATGATCACGCTGGCGTCGGGTTCCAGCTTGAGCCAGTTCTTGCCAGGTTGGGGGGTGCAGCTGGCGATGATTTCCACTACGCCGTCCGGGCCCCATGCGATCTCATCGCTCATCAGGCTGCCGGTGGCATGAGCGCTGCCATCGATGTGATAGCGCATCGCGTTGGCGACGATCGAGAAATAGAACATCGACCCGCGCCGCCCGGTGATGCGGTAATCGTTGCTGCCCGAAATCGAGGCGTTCCAGTATTCATTGTCCGGGTTATCCGCGCCGATTTTCCCGGTCTCGTGGCTCAGTTGGTAGAAGAACGGAAAGTCCGGATCGCTGGCTTCGACATACTGTTCCAGCGCCAGTTTGCTGAGCCGGGCGAGGTAGCGGAAGCCCTCGGTGCGGATCAGTGGATCGGCGGGAACGTCCTCGGCCAGGATCACTGCACCCGCATCGGCGAGCCTGGCGCAGTAATCGCGCCATGCCTGCGCGGGATCGGTCATCACGCCGCGACCCAATCGCCGCCGTTGACGTCGAGCATCGCGCCGGTGACCTCGCTGGCATAGTCCGACAGCAGGAAATAGACCGCCTTGGCGCAGTCCTTGTCGGGCGGGATGTGGCCCACCGGCACTTCGCTCGCGCGCTGTTTACGGAATGCCTCGCCCGCTTCACCCTGCGAGGCAAAGAACTGGTCGAGCGGCACGCCGTCCATCCAGCCCATCAGTGCGGTGTTGGCGCGGATGCCGGTTCCGGCCAGTTCCACCGCCAGCTGGCGGGTCAGCTGATTGATCGCGCCCTTGGCCATGGCATAGCCGCCTTCACCGGGCATCGGCTTGCGCGTGGCGAGGGTGGAGATGTTGACGATTGAGCCGCTGCCTTGCGCTTTCATTTGCGGCACCACCGCCTTGGCCATGCGCAGCCCGCCAACCGCGATCACATCGAGCGCCATCAGCACCTGATCGATCGAATGGTCGATGATGCTGCCCCAGTCGGGGTGGTAATAGGCGGAATGGACCATGCCGTCGATCCGGCCCCATTTGGCGATCGCGGCCTGGGCGAGGGCGTTGCACTGATCGTCCTTCGACACATCGCAAGGCACGGCAATCGCCTGTCCGCCCGCCGCGTTGATCTCTGCGGCCAGCGCGTTGATCGCATCGACTGAACGCGCGGAGACAACCACTTTCGCCCCTTCTGCCGCCGCGCCCCGGCACATCGCCTGGCCCATGCCGGGGCCTGCACCGGTGATGATGACTACCTTGTCTTTCAGGATCATGGCGCGCTCTCCTCAATTATTTTGTGAGATATGTGTCGTGGTAAAAGGCAAAATCCGCCGCGATTCCCTCGGGCGTCAGGCCGAACGCATCGGCGCTGTATTTGTGGCGCGGACGGGCGTCGCGGACATTGCCCGCCACGCATTCTTCCAGCGCGGCATGGGTCGCGGCATCGGTGGTGAGGCCAAGCTGGCTGAGGATCCGCTCAGCCGTGCCAACGGGATCGCTGACCGTGTCTTCATAGCGCACGTCGATGATCTGCCCCGTGGGGAGCTGACCGCGCAGCACTTCCAGCCGCTCCAGCCCCACGCGGAACCGCCTGCTCCAGTGCGCGCCCTCGGTCTCCTTGCGGTAGGTGGTCGAACTGCCGACCGAGAGCGAGGCACACATCGAACAATAGCTGGGCAGCACTTGCCCGACATGGCGGTGAGTCATCACCAGTTTGACCTGCGGCCATACGGACAGCAGGCCGCCGATCCCGCCCATCAGATGATGCGGAGTCTTGAACACCCATGGCCGCCGCGCCTCACCCTGCGCCACGCGCTGGTGCTGGATCGCCTGCATGAAGCGATAGAGATCGCGGAACGCCGGGGCGTGATCCTGATCGGCCTGCCAGTAGCCATATTCGTGGATCGGCATCATCGAATCGTAAGTGGTGGACAGGAACGTGCGGTCCAGCAGCACGACTTCCTCGTTCACCGCCATCGCGTCCATCGGGTCGATCGATTCAAAATCCGGCCATTCGGTCAGCAGCCAATCGACCATCGCCTTGGCTGCTTCCTGCCGGGGCGTAGGGTCATTCGCTGCCTCACCGGGGAAAGGCAGGGGAAAGGCGCTTTCCCACCACCACAGTGCGGTCAGCCGCGGGACGGCGGAGAGCAGGCGGTGGACCATGGTCGAACCTGTGCGCGGCAGGCCGATGATCGCGCAGGCGAGTTGCACTTGTTCGTCAGCGGCTTCGGGGTGGTCCTTGAAGTATTGCACCAGCTTGAGCCGGTCGCTGAGCGCCGACTGGATGCGGACCCCGGCGGAGCTTTCGGGCGAGACGAGGCCAGCATGCTGGTTGACCTCTGCCACCAGCTTGCCAAGCGGGGCCAGGAACCACGGATCGCCAAAATCGGCCAGCCCGGTCTCCGCCTTGGCCTGTTCCATCAAGGTCTGCGGATCGAGCTGGGTGGTCATCGCGTTACCCTTGTGCAGCCGTGCGGCCTGCCTGCCGCCCGAAGAAGGTGCAATCGGCCAGGCTCATGCCCGATGAATAGCCGTGCCCCCAGGCGGGCAGCCCGCTGGTGCAGCGCCCGGCGGCATAGAGCCCCGGCACCGGATGCCCGGCGCGGTCCAGCACTTCGGCCTGGGTGCTGGTGCGCAGCCCGCCGAGGGTGAAGAAGCTGAAATAGCTGGTCTCGAAATTGAGTTCGAGCGCCACGAACGGCCCCTGATCCAGCGGCTTCAGGATCGGTTCGCGCTTGCCGAACAGCGGATCGCGGCCTTCCCTGGCGTGGGCGTTGTAGAACGCCATGGTCGCGCTGAGCGTGCCTGCGGGCATGCCCAGTTCGCCTTCAACCTCTTCCCAGGTGTCGCCGGTGCCGGCGATGGTCATGCGGGCAAAGTCCATCGGCTGGACGAAATTGGCATTGTCGAGCAGCAGATAGACCTTGCCGCCGCCCTGATCGACCGCACAGCGGCTGACCCGGCCGTGATAGCAGTCCTCATTGATGAAGCGCTGGCCTTGCACGTTCACGAATACGCCGTTGGCGTGGCTTTCGGGCATGGTCCAGGGGCAGGTGGTGAAGAACTGCTCCATGTGGATCGCCTCGCCCCCCGCGCCCAGGCCCAGCATGATCCCGCTGCCATCGTCCTTGTCACCGATCGGATCGTTGAGCTTGAACGTTTCAGGGCAGTACTTGCGCCGCATGTCTTCGTTGAACACGAAGCCACCGGTGGCCAGCACCACGCCCTTCTTTGCCTCAACGAAGCGGTTGATATTGTCGATCCGCACCACCGCGCCAACGATCCGGCCGTGCTGTTCGACCAGCGCGACGGCGCGGGCATCGACCACCACTTCGACGCCCTTGGCCTTGGCGCTGGCTTCGAGGATGTCGACCAGCGGACGCCCGCCGCCCCAGCCCATATGCTGGAGCACGTGGCCGCGCGGGGCGGGTTTGGCCGCATCGCAAAACGGCGCGGCGGCTTCGCTGCCCGACCAGATCAGGGTGCTGTCATCGGTCGGCTCGATATGTTTGCCTGGCAGGTAATTGCCGCGATAGGGCACGCCCTGTGCCTTCAGCCAAGCGAAGTGGTTCAGCGCCTCCTTGGCATAGAGCTCGCACTTGGCCTCATCCGCGCAGGGACCACCCGCCATTTTCAGGTACGTCGCGAAGTCCTCGGTCGAATCCTCGAACCCCGCCGCGCGCTGCACTTCAGTGCCGCCATCCCCGCCGATGTAGATTTCCCCGCCGGACAGGCCAGAGGCCCCGCCGCTGCCCGAATTGCGTTCGAACAGGATTACCTTGGCTCCGGCCTCCGCCGCCTCGATCGCCGCGCAGGCCCCGGCTGCGCCAAAGCCGATCACGGCGACATCGCAGGTATAGTCCCACGCCTTCACTGCGCTGGCGGGGAGAGGTTTGTGGAGGGATATTTCAGCCATTGCGAGCCTTCAGAATATCAAGCGCAACATCGACGATCATGTCTTCCTGCCCGCCCACCATCTTGCGGCGGCCCAGTTCAACCAGGATCGCACGGGTATCGAGGCCATAGGTTTCGGCGGCCTTTTCCGCGTGACGCAGGAAGCTGGAATAGACCCCGGCATAGCCCAGGCTGAGCGTTTCGCGGTCCACCCGCACGGGGCGGTCCTGCAAGGGCCGGACAAGGTCTTCGGCGGCGTCCATCAGCAGGTTGACGTCGCAGCCGTGGTTCCAGCCCTTCCGGTCGGCAGCGGCGACGAACACTTCCAGCGGAGCATTGCCTGCGCCCGCGCCCATGCCGGTCAGGCTGGCGTCGATCCGCACCGCACCGCATTGCGCCGCGACAATCGAATTGGCCACGCCGAGCGAAAGGTTGTGGTGCGCGTGCATTCCGCGCTGGGTTTCGGGCTTGAGCACCCGGTCATAAGCCTCAAACCGCGCCCGCACCCCGTCCATGTCGAGCGCGCCGCCAGAGTCGGTGACATAGACGCAATGCGCGCCGTAGCTTTCCATCAGCAGGGCTTGGCTCGCGAGCTGTTCAGGCTCGATCATGTGGCTCATCATCAGAAAGCCCGAGACGTCCATGCCCAGATCGCGGGCGATACCGATGTGCTGCTTGCTTACGTCAGCCTCGGTGCAATGCGTCGCCACGCGGACCGAGCGCACGCCGATGTCATAGGCGCGGCGCAGTTCTTCAACCGTGCCCAGACCCGGAAGGATCAGGGTGGTCAGCACGCATTTGTCGAGCACCGCGGCAACCGCCTCGAGCCACTCCCAATCGGTGTGCGCGCCAAAGCCATAGTTGAAGCTGGTGCCGGACAAGCCGTCGCCATGCGCCACTTCGATTGCATCAACCCCGGCAGCCTCGATTGCGGCGGCAATCGCCTGAACGTGATCGAGCCCGTACATGTGCCGGATCGCGTGCATCCCGTCGCGCAGGGTGACGTCCTGAATATAGAGCTTGTCGCCCGCGTTGACATCGAACTTGCTCATGCGGATTTCCCGTGTTCGGTGGCGAAAGCCCCCTCCTCTTCAGAGGAGGGGGTTGGGGGTGGTGTGGTTCCTGCAATGTGGTCGCATGGGGCCACCACCCCCCGACCCCCTCCTCTGAAGAGGAGGGGGAGGTTGGTCGCGCCAGCGCTCATTGACCCATTCTCCGCGCGGCCAGCAGTTCCCCGGTGGCCTTGGCCGCAGCGGTCATGATGTCGAGGTTGCCCGAATAGGGCGGCAGGTAATCGCCTGCGCCTTCAACCTCCAGCATGATCATCGATTTGATGCCGGTGAAATCACCCATGCCGGGGATCTTCAGCTTGTTGTTGTCCCCGAACCGTTCAAACTGCACTTCCTGCTTGAGCCGGTAGCCGGGGACGTATTTCTGCACTTCGGCCACCATCTCTGCCACCGAAGCGCGGATCGCGGCTTCATCGCCGCCTTCGCTGAGCGTGAACACCGTATCGCGCATGATCATCGGCGGTTCGGCGGGGTTGAGGATGATGATCGCCTTGCCCTTGGCTGCGCCGCCGACCACTTCGATTGCGCGGGCGGTGGTGCGGGTGAACTCGTCGATATTGGCGCGGGTGCCGGGCCCGGCTGAGCGTGACGAGACCGAGGCGACGATCTCTGCATAGTGGACTTTGCCGGTGGCGCGGGCGACGGCATAGACCATCGGGATCGTCGCCTGCCCGCCGCAGGTCACCATGTTGACATTGGGCTGGTCCAGATGCTCGGCCATGTTGACCGGGGGCACGGTGAAGGGGCCGATCGCAGCGGGGGTAAGATCCACCACCTGGATGCCGTCCGCGCGCAAGGCTTCGTCATGGACCTTGTGGGCATAGGCGCTGGTCGCATCGAAGGCGATGCCGATTTCGGGATAGAGCGGATGCTTGCGCAGCCCGTCGAGCCCTTCATGGGTGGTGGCGATGCCATGTTCGCGCGCCATGGCGAGGCCTTCGGAGGCTTCGTCGATCCCGACCACGATCGCCAGTTCCATGTTCTGGGGATACTTGATCATCTTCATCATCAGGTCGGTGCCGATATTGCCCGAACCAATGATCGCGGCCTTTACGCGGGTCATTGCAGTTTCCTTAGACAAATTTCGCGGTGCAGGTGCCGACACCGTGCAGAGTCATTTCAAACAGATCGCCCTTTATCGCCGGTTCCAGCGGCACGAGGCTGCCCGAGAGGATCACGTCCCCGGCATCCAGCGTTACGCCATAGGCGCCCAGGGTGTTGGCGAGCCAGGCGACGGCCTGCGCCGGATCACCCTGAACCGCGCTGCCATAGCCTTCGGACAGCGGAGCGCCGTTCTTGGTCACGGTGACGTGGAGCGCGGGCAGGTCCAGCGTGCGCGGGTCGGCCCTGGCCTCACCCACCACGAACACGCCGCAGCTGGCATTGTCGGCCACGGTGTCAATGATCCCGATTTTCCAGTCCTGGATGCGGCTGTCGACGATCTCGAAGCAGGGGGCGATATAGTCGGTCGCGGCCACCACATCGGCGGCGGTTACGCCCGGGCCGTTCAGACTGTGCTTGAGCACAAAGGCGATTTCCGCTTCGGCGCGCGGGGCGATCAGGGCCTTGGCGTCGACATCAATCTCGCCCTCAACCCGCATCCAGTCGGTGAGGAAGCCGAAGTCCGGCTGGTGGACCCCCAGCATGTCCTGCACCGCCTTGCTGGTGACGCCGATCTTCTTGCCGACCACCCGTTCGCCGTCCTTGCGGCGGCGCGACAGGAAATCGAGGCTGATCGCATAGGCATCGTCCACCGTCAGCGCGGGATCGCGCGCGATCAGCGGGAGGACGGTGCGGCGTTCGCGCAGGCAGGCGTACAGCTCTGCGCCGTATTTCTCAGCTTTGCTCATTGAGGAAGTCGATCGCATATTTGTTGAACTCGCTCGCGCGTTCGACCTGCACCCAGTGGCCGGTGCGGGCGAAAGTCAGGCAGCGGACGTTCCGGCAGGCGTCGAGGAACAGCCGCGCGTGGCTTTCCGGGCAGAATTCGTCGTTCAGCCCCCACATCACGAAGATCGGCTTGTCGACCTCGTGCAGTCGCAGCCCCAGGTTGGGGGTCTTCATCCGCATCAGCACATCCTTGGGCTGGGTGCGGGCGACGGCGAAGCGTTCGGCCACCAGTTCGTCGGGGATCTTGTCGGCCCAGTCGGGATGCAGCAGGTTGGTGATCAGGCGGCGCTGTTCGGCCAGGTTGAAATCCGGCCCGCCGAAGTTGGAGACCATCTTGGTGATCCCGGGCATGGTGAAATAGCTCGCCTGCTCGGCGACGCAGCCCGGCGCCATCAGCACCAGCTTGTCGGTGAATTCCGGATGATCGAGCGTCATCTGCAAGGCGACCCCGCCGCCCAGCGAATTGCCGACCAGCGTCGCCCGCTCGATCCCGTGCTGGCGCAGTGCATCGTACAAGGTGTCAGTGAACAGCTGCAGGGGATAGTCGATCCCCTCGGGCTTTGAGCTGGCCCCATAACCGATCATGTCGGGCAGGATCACGCGGTAGCCCGCCGCCACGAAGGCATCGATATTCTGGCGAAAGTTCGATTGCCCCGACGCGCCGGGGCCGCTGCCGTGGATGAACACCACCACCGGGCCGCTGCCAGTGTCAGCCAGATGGATGTCGTAATCACCCGCGACCCGGTAGGTCGCCTGTTTCAGTTCGGCCACGCTGTGTCCTTCAAAGGAAAGTGAATGTCGGCTCTTCGCCGAACATCGAGCCGACCACGTCGCCAAAGCGGTTGTTCGGATCGTTGGCAACGTGCGCGCGGCCGGCGTTGAGATCGAGCCAGGGCTGGATGATCTCGCTGGTCATGTAGATCGCGCGGCCGCCCAGCTGCTGCATCACATCGTCGATCATCTCGACCAGGCGGCGCACCACGTTGGACGAATTGTAGGCATAGAGCGCGCGCTTCTCCATCGGAATGGCCTCGCCGCGCTCCGCGTAACCCATCAGGTCTTCAAAGGTGACACGCTGCATCGTTTCCATTTCGATGATCTGCGCATGCGCCTTGGCCATTGCGGCTTGCAGGAACGGATCGGCCTTGCTCGCCTTGCCGGTATTGGTGGACACGCGGCTGGCCATGATGCCCTTCGCCGCATTCAGCGCCGCTTTGGCCCCGCCGAACGCCGCAGTTGAAACCGAACGCACGAATACCTGCGCCCAGGGCAGGGTATAGAGCGGGCCGGTATTCTCAGCCTGGCCGGGGTTCTGGCACAGGAAACCATCGATTGCGCGGTGGGTGCGGTACTCGGGCACGAACACATCGTTGACGTGGATGTCATGGCTGCCGGTGCCCTGCAGGCCAAAAGTCTGCCAGGCATCGCGGTCAATCGTATAGTCACTGCGCGGCAGCAGGAAAGTGCGCATGTCGGGCGGGCCAGAACCGGGCACATCGTCCGGCCAGACCAGCGCGCCCAGCAGCACCCAGCCGCAATGCACCGATCCGGTCGAAAAGCCCCAGTGGCCCGACAGGCGGAAGCCGCCTTCGACCGTCTTGACCTGCCCGACCGGCTGATAGGTCGAGCTGACCAGCATGTCGTTGTCATCGGCCCAGACTTCGTCCTGCGCCTGATCATGGAACAGCGCCATTTCATAAGGGTGGCAGCCCAGCACGCCATACATCCACCCGGTTGACATGCAGCCTTCGGCCAGCGCCTTTTGCACTTCGAAGAAAGTGTTGGGGTGCATTTCATAGCCGCCCCAGCGTTTCGGCTGGAGGATGCGGAAAAACCCGGCTTGCTTCATTTCGGCGATCGTCTCGTCCGAAACGTCGCGATTGGCGGTGGTTGCCTTGGCGCGGGCCTTGAGCGCGGGGATCATCGCGCGGGCACGGGCGACCAGATCGTCATGGGTGGGGATCGCGGCATGAACCGGATCGGACAAGGCTGCCGTAGCCATGATTGAGCTTCTCCCTAACAGTCGAATCGCACTTGCCTTCAGGCCAAGCATTCGTAAAAATTTCTGCCATGCGATACGCAAATCGTCAATTGAAAAGCACTCTGGCTTTCGATATTGGCAGTTTTCGAATCTACCGAACGCGATAAACGTGCATTTCGGTATTTCTCGGGGAGAGTGCGATTTGAGCGGCAGTTTTGCCATCGATCTGGCCGGACAAGTGGCCGTGGTCACCGGGGGGACCCGGGGGCTGGGGCGTCATATTGCAGCGGCGCTCGCCGGGGCCGGGGCGCAAGTGGTGGTCTGCGGGCGCAATGCCCCGGCAGACCTGCCGCCCGGCGTCACGTTCTTCGCTGCCGACATTCGTGATGCCGAACAGGCGAAAGCGCTGGTAGACCATGCAGCAGCGCTGCACGGGCGGCTGGACATTGTGGTCAACAACGCTGGTGGATCGCCCGCTGCTGCTTTCGAAGCAGCCAGTCCGCGCTTTCTGGACGCGATCCTCAAGCTCAACCTGCAGGCTCCGATGTACATGGCGCAGGCCGCACATCCGCATCTGGTCAAGGCGGGCGGGGGCAATGTGATCAACATCGCGTCAGTAAGCGGCATCCGCCCGTCGCCCGGCACCGCAGCCTACGGCGCAGCCAAGGCCGGGCTGCTCAATCTGACGCAAAGCCTGGCGCAGGAATGGGGGCCGCAGGGTGTGCGGGTCAATGCGATCATCGCAGGGCTGATGCAGACCGAAAATGCCGAAGCGACTTATGGCGACGCCGCGGCGCAGGCGGCCGTCGGCCGTTCCATGCCGCTGCAACGCATGGGGCTGGGATCGGACATAGCCGGGGCCGTGCTGTGGCTGTGCAGCGATGCCGCCGCGTGGGTCAGCGGTGCACGTATCAACGTCGATGGCGGGGGAGAACGACCGTACTTCCTCGACCTCGTGAAAGGGGAGTAAGGCCATGGGCGTAAAGGCGCTGGGCTATGTCGTGATCGAAAGTGTCGATCCGGCGCGGTGGGATCGGTTCCTGTGCGAACTGGTGGGCGCGATGCGCGCGCCAGACGGGGCGGACGGGGCCATGCTGTTCCGGGTGGACGAACGGGTGTTCCGCATGCGGATCGAACGCGGCGCGCGTGATCATTTCACTGCGGCGGGCTATGAAGTGGCGGACGCGGCGGCGCTCGATGCACTGGCCGATGCCATTGCCGCAGCGGGCCGCCCGGTTGAACGCGGTAGCGCCGATCTGGCTGCTTCGCGCGGGGTGACCGGCCTGATCCGCACCAGCGACCCGGCGGGCAACGGACTGGAATTCTACCATGGTGACAGCGCGGCGGACACGCCGTTCGTATCGCCGCTGGGGATCGACCATTTCGTCACCGGCGATCAGGGCATGGGCCACGCGGTGTTCTCTGCACCCAATTTCGATGAATGCGTGGCGTTCTATCAGGACGTGGTGGGTTTCCATCCCACCGATATGCCGCGCTTCTATTTCGGCGGGGGCGGGCCGGACGATCCGGGCATGGGCTTTGCCTTCATGCACGCCGATAATGGCCGCCACCACTCGATCGCACTGGGCGAAGGCCCGGTCCCGCCCTCGGGCGCGGTGCACATCATGCTGCAGCTGCCCAATCTGCTGGAAGTGGGCAAGGCGCATGATCGGATGAAGGCCATGGGCTATCCCGAAAGCGCGACGCTGGGCCAGCATTTCAATGACGAGACGGTTGGCTTCTATGTTCAGACCCCGGCAGGTTTCGATCTGGAGATCGGCTGTGACAGCCTGGTGATCGATCCGGCCAGCTGGGAAGTCACGCAGCACATCGGGATCAGCCAGTGGGGCCATGAATGGGCCTGGCAAAAAGCGATGAAAGAGGCGCAGATGAACGCGGCGGCAGCGGAATGACAATGCTCGACAAACGCATGACCCCGGCAGAGATCGTCGGGCAGCTTTCGGACGGGATGACGCTGGGAATCGGCGGCTGGGGCCCGCGGCGCAAGCCGATGGCCTTGGTGCGCGAAGTGCTGCGCTCGGACCTCAAGGACCTGACCATTGTTGCCTATGGCGGCGCGGACGTGGGGATGCTGTGCGCGGCGGGCAAAGTGAAGAAACTGGTCTTCGCTTTCGTCAGCCTTGATGCGATTCCCCTGGAGCCGTGGTTCCGCAAGGCGCGTGAAGCCGGGCAGATCGAGGTGCTGGAACTTGACGAAGGCATGTTCCAGTGGGGGCTGAAAGCGGCGGCGTTCCAGCTGCCGTTCCTGCCGACCCGGGTGGGGCTGGGCACCGACCTGGCCGAGCTGGGCGGGCTCAAGACCGTGCAGTCACCCTATGCCGATGGTGAAACGCTGATCGCGATGCCCGCGCTCAAGCTTGATGCAGCGCTGCTGCACGTCAACCGCTCTGACTGGCGCGGCAATATCCACGCGTTCGGGCCGGACGTTTACTACGACGAATGGTTCGCCCGCGCTGCGGCCAAGACCTACGTGTCGTGCGAGGAACTGGTCGATAAGATGGAAGACCACTACGCCGACCAGGCCCAGGCCAACATCGTCGAACGCGCGTTCATTTCGGGCGTCACCCACATTCCCTGCGGCGCGCATCCCAGCTCGATGCCGCCGGCCTATGGCTGGGATATGAAGGCGTTCAAGGCCTACACCGACGCCGCCAAGGATCCGGGAGACTGGAACGCGGTGAAGGACCGTTTCGTCGGCGCGAATGAAGCCGATTACCTTGCAGGCTTTGGCGGAAAGGAGGCGGTCGCGGCTCTCCCGCTTCCGATTTTCTGATGACTGACGTTACTCTCGCAGAACTCTGCATTTTCGCCTGTTCGGAAGCGTTCCGCAACAACGGTGAGATCATCGCCACCGGGGTCGGCCCGGTGCCGCGGCTTGCCGCCAGTCTGGCCAAGCTGACCCACAGCCCCGAACTGATGATGACCGATGGCGAATGCTATCTGGTCGAACAGCCGGTGCCGCTGGGGCCGCGCAAATACGATGATCGCAAGGCGGCGGGTTACCTGCCGTTCAGTCGGTTCTTCGATGCGGCGGTGTGGACCGGGCGGCGTCACGCGATGGTCACGCCGACCCAGATCGACCGGTTTGGCCAGATCAACCTCAGCCAGCTGGGCGGCACGCACCAGCAGCCCAAGACCCAGATGCTGGGCGTGCGCGGCTTTCCGGGGAACACGATCTACCACCCCAACAGCTTCTTCTTCCCCAGCCACACCACTCGCGTATTCGTGGCGGGCGAAGTCGATATGGTTTCGGGCGTGGGCTATAACCCGGCCAAGCGCGTTCCCGGCGGGAATTACAGCGCGGTCAGCCTGCGCAGCATCGTGACCAACCTGTGCGTGATGGACTTTGGCGGGCCGGACAATGCCGTGCGTGTCGTTTCGCTCCATCCCGGCGTGACTTTTGCCCAGGTGCAGGAAGCGACCGGCTTTGATCTGATCGATGCGGTCGCCGGTGAAACGGCGCTGCCGGGGGCAGAGGAACTGGCGATCATCGCCAGCCTCGATCCGCACAACATTCGCGCCGGCGCAATCAAAGACAACCCTCTTGCAAGGATCCCAGCATGACCAAGGGACGCGAACTCGTCGAACCGCAGGCGGCGACGCCTGACTACGAAACCACCGAGCCGGTGCTTTATGAAGTGATCGACGGTGTGGCCTGGATCACCATGAACCGGCCGGGCTTCAACAATGCCCAGAACGGGCAGATGACCTATGCGCTGGACGATTGTTTCAAGCGCGCGGTCGAAGATGAGAGCGTTGGGGCGATCGTGCTGGCGGGCGAGGGCAAGCACTTTTCCGCAGGGCACGACATCGGCACGCCGGGCCGCGACTTGCATCACGAATTCGACAAGCGGCTGATGTTTGCCCCCCACACCAACAAGCCTGCCGCCGAACTGCTCTATACCCGCGAGCAGGAACAGTATCTTGGCATGTGTCGCCGCTGGCGCGACATTCCCAAGCCGACCATCGCGATGGTCCAGGGCGCCTGCATCGCGGGCGGGCTGATGCTGGCCTGGGTCTGCGATCTGATCGTGGCGAGCGAGGACGCCTTTTTCCAGGATCCGGTCAGCCCGATGATGGGGATCCCGGGGGTCGAATATTTCGCCCACGCTTATGAATTGCCGCCGCGCGTCGCGAAGGAATTCCTGCTGCTGGGAGAACGGATGCCCGCCGCGCGCGCCTATCAGTTCGGCATGGTCAACAAGGTAGTCCCGCGTGAGGAACTGCGTGAAGCCGCCGCCACCTGGGCCGCCAAGCTGGCGGGCGCGCCGCGGCTGGGCAACTGGCTGTCAAAACAGGCGATCAATCACGTTGAGGAACTGCGCGGCAAGCGCGCGGCGATGGACGCGGTGTTCCATATGCACCACTTTGCCCACGCTCAGAACGATCTGATGTATGGCAATTCGATTGCCGGGGTGTCGGGCAAGTCGGCTGCGGCGGCGAACAAGTCAAAAGCCGGAGAGGGCTGAATCTTGATCGACCCGCTTTCCACAGCGCTGACCAAGCGCCTGGGCTGCCGCCTGCCGGTGATCCAGACCGCGATGGGCTGGGTGGCGAAGCCCGAACTGGTGGCTGCGAGCAGCAACGCCGGGGCCTTTGGCTTTCTCGCCTGCGCGGTGATGACCCCGGCCGAGGCAGCCGAGGAAGTGGCCCGGCTGCGCGATCTCACCCCGCACAATTTCGGGATTAATTTCCACAGCTTCCAACCGGGAGCTGCGGAGATTGTTGAACTGATCCTGCAGCACAAGGACCGGGTCAGCGCGGTCAGTTTTGGGCGCGGGCCGGACGCCAAAATGATCGGCCGGTTCAACGATGCCGGGATCCTTTGCATCCCCACGGTCGGCGCGGTGAAGCATGCCGAAAAGATGGTCCAGCTGGGCTGCGAAATGGTCACTGTGCAGGGCGGCGAGGGCGGCGGGCATACCGGCGCGGTGCCGACTACGGTGCTGCTGCCGCAAGTGCTCGACGCGGTCGATGTGCCGGTGGTTGCAGCGGGCGGCTTTGGCGACGGGCGCGGCCTTGCTGCCGCGCTGGCCTTTGGCGCCTGCGGAATCGCCATGGGGACGCGGTTTTTGATGACCGCCGAAAGCCCGGTCCCGGCGGCGCCCAAGGCGGCTTACGTCAAGGCCGGAACCGGCGACATCGCGGTCAGCACCAAGGTCGATGGCATTCCCCAGCGGATGATCCTCAACCCTCTGCTGCGGCGGATCGAAGCCTCCGGCAAGCTGTCCATGTGGCTGCGCGCGATGGAGGCCGGGCTGGAAATGAAGCGGCAATCGGGCATGTCGTGGGGGCAGGTGCTGGCTACCGCGCGCGGGATGACCAGCCACGGCGAAATGCCGCTCGCCCAGGCGATGATGGCCGCCGCCGCCCCGATGATGATCCAGCGCGCGGTGGTTTCCGGCGACGCGGAGCACGGGCTGATGGCAACTGGCGTCGTGGCCGGGCGGCTCAAGGACTTGCCGACTTGTGCTGAGTTGATGGCCTCCATCGAAACCGAAGCGCGCGGCCGCATCGCCGCGCTCTGTGCAGGGAACTGACCCATGCCTATCACCACCGAAATCAAGGACCGGATCGCCGAGATCGTGTTCGACGTTGCCCCGGTCAACGCGTTCGACAGCGAAACCTGGATGTCGCTGCCCGCGATCATCACGGCGGCGGCCAGCAACCCGGAGGTCAACTGCGTGCTGATCCGCGCTGCCGAAACGGCGCGGGGCTTCTGCGGCGGGGTCGACATCAAGGAAATGCAGGCCCACCCGGAGCGCATCACCGTACTCAATCGCGGCAATTACCTGACCTTCAAGGCGATCCGCGATGCGGAAGTGCCGGTGGTGGTCGCCGCGCACAAGTTCGTGATCGGCGGCGGGATCGGGATCTGCGGCGCCTCCGACACGATCATCGCTGCTGACGATGCCTTCTTCAGCCTGCCCGAGGTTGATCGCGGGGCGATGGGCGGGGCCAGCCACCTCTCGCGCATGCTGCCGCTGCACAAGGTTCGCGCGGCCTTCTTCACCGGAGGGAATATCCCTGCGGCAGAGGCCTACCGGCTGGGCGCGGTCGAAAAGGTCGTGCCGCGTGACCAGTTGGTCGAGGAAGCGCGCGCGTTCTGCGCCGTGATCGCCAGCAAGAGCCGTAAGGCGCTGGTGATCGCCAAGGAAGCATTGAACGGGCTGGAACCGCGCGACGTCGATCGTGGCTACCGCTGGGAACAGGGCTTCACGCTCGAAATGTACATGCACGAAGACAGCCAGAAGAGCCGCGACGCCTTCGTCGAGACGGGCAAGGCCGCGAAGTTCTGATGCAGCTCGCTTACACCCCCGAACAACAGGCATTCCGGGCCGAAGTGCGCGCCTGGATGCAGGCGCACGTGCCCAAGGAACCGCTCGTCACGCTGGAATGCCGCGAAGGCTATGACCAGCATGTTGAGTGGGAACGCACGCTCGCCAGCGGGAACTGGGGCATGGTCACCTGGCCCGAACAGTTCGGCGGGCGCGGGCTGGACCTGATCCAGTGGCTGATCTTCGAAGAAGAGTATTTCGCCGCCGGCGGCCCCAACCGGGCCAACCAGAACGGCATCTTCCTGCTCGGCCCGACGATCATGGAATTCGGCACCGAGGAGCAGAAGGCGCGCTTTCTGACCCCGATGGCCAAGGGCGAGGTGATCTGGGCGCAGGCCTGGTCCGAACCCGGCGCGGGCAGCGACATGGCCGCGATTCAGTCCAAGGCGGTGCGCGACGGCGATCACTACGTCATCACCGGGCAAAAGACCTGGTCGAGCCGCGCGGCCTTTGCCGATTGGGGCTTTGGCATCTTCCGCACCGATCCTGACAGCAAGCGCCACAAGGGGCTGACCTTCATCCTGTTCGATCTGAACAGCCCGGGCATTACCCGCCGCCCGATCCGCCAGCTGCACGGCGACACCGGCTTTGCCGAACTGTTCTTTGACGAAGTGCGGGTGCCGGTGGAAAATTGCCTGGCGGGCGAAGGGCAGGGCTGGAACGTCGCCATGGCCACCGCCGGGTTCGAACGCGGGCTGATGCTGCGCTCGCCGGGGCGGTTTCAGGCGACGGCGAAGCGGCTGGTGGAACTGTACCGTCAGAACGCCGACAAGGCCTCACCCGCCGCGCGCGAAGCCGTGGTGCAGGCGTGGGGGGCGACGCAGGCCTATGCCTACAACACCTATGCCGTCGCGGCGAAGATCATGGCCGGGGGCAAGATCGGCGCGGAGGCGAGCCTCAACAAGATCTTCTGGTCCGAATTGGACCGCGCGATGCACCGCACCGCGATGCAGCTGCTGGGCGCGGCGGCAGAGCTGAAGCGGTTCGCCGATGGCTCGGTCAACCAGTGGCTCGAAGGCTATATCTTTTCGCTGTCCGGCCCGATCTATGCCGGGTCGAACGAGGTGCAGCGCAATATCACGGCGGAGCGTCTGCTCGGCTTGCCGCGGGTGGGAGCGGGCTGATGGACTTCCGTTTCTCCGACGATCAACTGAACCTTGCCGAAGGGGTGCGTGATTACCTGAGCGGCACGCACGGCCCGGAAGTGCTGCGGCGTCTGGACGAGCACGGCAACCGCGATCCCGCGATCTGGCAAGGGCTGGTCCAAATGGGCCTGACCGGGCTGTGCGTACCCGAAGCACAAGGCGGGCTGGGCATGGGCCTGCCCGAAGCCGCGCTGATCGCTGCTGAATGCGGGCGGGCGTGTCTGGCCGAACCGCTGGTCGATACCGCCTTTGTCGGCGTGCCCTGGCTGGTGGCGCAGGGTCAGCTGGGCGGGCTGGAAGACGTGGTGGCCGGCTCCCGGCGGATTGCCGTGGCCCACGCGATCAACCCGTGGGAGGCCGATGGTGACGGGGCAGCGCTGACCAGCGTCGACCCTCTCAGGAACCTATCCGTTCGTGTCGAGCGTAGTCGAGACACGTCAGCGCCGGGCGTCTCGACTACGCTCGACGCGAACGGAGAGGGGGATGATTTGCTCCTCAACCTTGGCGCCTTGATGTCCGCCGCGCAGCTGGTCGGACTGGCCGACGCCATGCTGGACCAGGCAGTCGAATATGCCAAGATCCGCACCCAGTTCGGTCAGCCGGTGGGGGCGTTTCAGGCGCTCAAGCACCAGCTCGCCAATTGCTCGGTCGCGATCGAGTTCGCCAAGCCGGTGGTCTGGCGCGCGGCCTCGGCGCTGGAGCACGGGCTGGAAAGCGCCCCGGTCCACGTCAGCCATGCGAAGGTCGCAGCCACCGATGCCGCGATGCTGACCGCCGAAACCGCGATCCAGGTCCACGGGGCCATGGGCTATACCTACGAGGTCGATCTGCACTTCTGGATGAAGCGCAGCTGGGCGCTGTGCGGCGCCTGGGGGGATCGGGCCTTTCACTTGAAGCGGGTCGATGATGCGGTGCTCGGCGGCGCCCTGCCGATCGGCCCGCAGCACACTTTTGCGTGAGGAAACCAATGGCTGAAGCCTATATCATCGACGCTGTGCGCACCCCGATCGGGCGCAAGAAGGGCAGCCTTGCCGGGGTCCACCCCGCCGATCTTGGCGCGCACCCGATCAAGGCGCTGGTGGAGCGGACCGGGATCGACGCCAATCTGGTGGACGATGTCGTTTGGGGCTGCTGCGACACGATCGGCCCGCAGGCGGGTGACATCGGCCGCACCGTCTGGCTGGTCGCGGGCCTGCCGCAGCACGTGCCGGGGACGACGATTGACCGCCAGTGCGGATCGAGCCAGCAGGCGCTGCACTTTGCCGCGCAGGGCGTGATGAGCGGGACGCAGGATCTGGTCGTCGCGGGCGGATCGCAGGCGATGAACGCGATTCCAATTTCGGCGGCGATGCTGGCGGCGGAACCCTATGGCTTTTCCAACCCGTTCAACACCTCGCCCGGCTGGGTCGCGCGCTATGGCGACGGGATCCTCAACCAGATCAATTCGGCGGAAATGATCGCGGCGAAGTGGGGCCTGACCCGCGCGGAAATGGAAGCATTTGCGGTCGCCAGCCACCAGCGCGCCCAGGCAGCGCAGGACAACGGCTGGTTCGATGCCGAAATCGCGCCGATGGCGGAACTGGCCATGGATGAGACGATCCGTCCGGCGACTTCGCTTGAAGGCCTCGCCGGTCTGCGCACGGTGCAGGACGGCGGGATCATCACCGCCGGGATTTCCAGCCAGAACTGCGATGGTGCGGCGGCGATGCTGGTCGCCAGCGAACGGGCGGTGAAGGAACACAACCTCAAACCGCGCGCCCGCGTCCACCACATCTCAGTCCGGGCCGACGATCCGGTGTGGATGCTGACCGCGCCGATTCCGGCGACCGAATATGCCTTGAAAAAGGCTGGGATGAGTGTGGCTGACATCGATCTGTTCGAATGCAACGAGGCGTTCGCCAGCGTGCCGATGGCCTGGATGAAGCAGCTCGGCATTCCGCATGAGAAGGTCAACATTCACGGCGGCGCGATCGCGCTGGGCCATCCGCTGGGCGCCACTGGCGCACGGCTGATGACCACCATGCTGAACGCACTGGAACGCACCGGCGGCCGCTATGGCCTGCAGACCATGTGCGAAGGCGGCGGGCAGGCCAACGTCACGATTATCGAGAGGTTGTAATGGGTATTTGCGAAGGACGCACTGTCATCATCACCGGGGCCGCGCGCGGGCTGGGCCGGGCCTATGCCCTGGCTTTTGGCGCGGAAGGCGCGAACGTGGTGGTCAACGACATCGGCACCTCGCTCAGCGGGGAAGGGCGCGATACCAGCGCGGCGGACGGCGTTGTGGCGGAAATCAAGGCCGCTGGCGGGCAGGCCGTGGCCAATTACGAAGACATTACCGATTGGGATGCCGCCGGGCGGATCGTCCAATGCGCGCTCGATGCGTTTGGCGACCTGCATGTGGTGGTCAACAACGCCGGGATCGTGCGCGACCGGATGTTCGTTTCCGCCACGCTAGAGGAATGGGACGCGACCATGCACGTCCACTTGCGCGGGCATTTCTGCCTCAGCCGTCATGCGGTGAACTATTGGCGGGAAAAGCAGAAGGGCGGTGCGAACCCTGATGCGCGGATCATCAACACCTCGTCCGGTGCAGGGCTGCAGGGCAGCATCGCACAGGCGGCCTATTCAACCGCAAAGGGCGGGATCGCATCGCTGACGCTGGTTCAGGCGGCGGAACTGGGTCGCTATGGCATCACTGCCAATGCGCTCGCTCCCTCGGCCCGCACCCGCATGACCGAACAGGCCTTTGCCGACAAGATGGCGACCGAAGGCCAGCAGTTCGACGTGATGGACCCGGCCAATATCGCCCCGACCGTGGTCTGGCTCGGCAGCGCGGAAAGCGCGGACGTTACCGGCTGCGTGTTCGAACTCGAAGGCGGCAAGATCATGCTGGAAGACGGCTGGCGCGAAGGCCCGGTGGTGGACAAGGGGGCGCAATGGGCCCCGGCAGAGGTTGGCGCGGCGGTTGAACAGCTGATCGCCGCGCGGGTTCAGCCGCGCAAGGTGTGGGGGACCGCGTGATGCATTTCGCATTCACCGAAGAACAGGCGATGATCGCCGAAACCGTGAAGCAGTTCTTCACGGAAAACGCCACCAGCCTCCGCACCCGGGCGGCCATGGCCACTGACGGGATCGACCGCGCGCTGTGGGCCAGCTTCTGCGCCGAACTCGGCCTGGCGGGCATCGGCATTGCCGAAGAACTGGGCGGCGCGGGCCTTGGTATGGTCGAACTGGCAATTGTGGCCGAAGCTGCCGGCGGCCAGGTGGCGGCCTTGCCTTTGTTGGGCCACGCCATGGCCGCGCGGGCGATCGCTGCCGGTGGCAGCGCGGCGCAGCAGGGCGATTGGTTGTCCAAGCTGCTTTCGGGTGAGGCCATTGCGGTGTGCGAGGGCTCGCACAGCCTGACCTGCACCGATGGCAAGCTCAGCGGCACAATGGACTGCGTGCCCCATGGCGGCATTGCCGACTTGTTCGTGATCGTTGCGCCGGGCCAGGCCTGGCTGGTGCGCGCCGATGCGCCTGGGCTGTCTGTGACCAGTCATGTCACGATGGATCAGACCCGGCCTCTCGCAACATTGCAGTTCGACGGCGTTGCTGCCGACGCGCTGGCCGATCCTGCCGCCGCGCTTGCCGTGGTGCCGCAGACCGGCTGGATCGTCACCGCCGCCGAGGCCCTCGGCGTAGCACAGGCCTCGCTCGACCTGACAGTCGGTTATGCGAAGGAGCGGGTGCAATTCGGGCGGGCGATCGGTTCGTTTCAGGCCTACAAACACCGGCTGGCGGACATGATGATCGAGATCGAACAGGCCCGCAGCGCGGTCTATTGGGCGGCCTGCGCAGTCGACGAGGGGGCAGAGGAAGCGGCCATTGCCTTGCATTCGGCCAAGAGTTTTGCCGCCGACACTGCCTTCATGTGCGCGGGCAACATGATCCAGCTGCACGGCGGGATCGGCTTTACCTGGGAACACGATGCCCACCTGTACTTCAAGCGCGCCCGTGCGCTCCAGTCGATGCTGGGCCACGGCGATTGGCACCGCGAACAGGTGGCCACGATGATTTTGGGAGCAGCGGCATGAAGCTCGGTTTCTCGCCTGAGGAAGAACTGTTCCGCGCCGAATGTGCTGACTGGCTGCAAGGCCAGATGGCCGGCGAATTCAAGGACATCAAAGGCATCACCACGCTGACCGCCAAGGCGGAACGGCGCAAGGAATGGGAGCAACAGCTCGCCGCGCACAAATGGTCGTGCATCGGCTGGCCGAGCCAGTGGGGCGGGCGCGACGCGACGCTCGCGCAGCAGGTAATCTTTGCCGAAGAATATGCCCGTGCGGGCGTGCCGGGGCGGGTTAATCACATCGGCATCGAACTGGCCGGGCCGACCATCCTGACCTTTGGTACCGAACAGCAGAAGGCGCGCTTTCTGCCGGGGATCGCGGCCGGGCAGACGATCTTCTGCCAGGGCTTTTCCGAACCCGGCGCGGGCTCCGATCTCGCTTCGGTCCGCACCAAGGGGCGGCTGGAAGACGGCGAGTGGGTGGTGAATGGCCAGAAGATCTGGACCAGTCTGGCGCACATTTCCGACTGGATCTTCGTCGTCACCCGCACCGAAGAGGGATCGAAGGGCCCCAAGGGCCTGTCGTTCCTGATGATGGATGTGAAGCAGCCCGGGATCGAGATCCGCGGGATCAAGCAGATCAACGGCGACGCCGAATTCAACGAAACCTTCTTCACCGATGCGCGCTGCCCGGCGGACAGCCTGATCGGCGCGGTCGGCGATGGCTGGAAGATCGCCATGGGCCTGCTGGCGTTTGAGCGGGGGGTTTCCACGCTGGGCCAGCAGATGGCCTTCCGCAATGAACTCGACGCGATCATCGCTGCGGCCAAGGCGAACGGGCAGGCCAGCAATCCGCTGATCCGCCAGCGGATTGCCAAGGCAGAAATCGGCCTGCGGCTGATGCGTTACGGCGCGCTGCGGATGCTGTCGAACACCGATCATTCCAAGATCGACGGCGCGGCGCTGACTTACAAGATCCAGTGGGCCACCTGGCGGCGCAGCCTGGGCGAACTGGCGATGGACGTGCTAGGGCAGGCCGGGGAAGTGGCTGAGGGCAGCGAATACGAGTGGGGCATGCTGCCCAACCTGTTCCTCTTCAGCCGCAGCGACACAATCTATGGCGGCACCAACCAGATCCAGCGCAACCTGATCGCCGAACGCGGTCTGGGCATGCCGCGCGAACCGAGGGGTGATTTGTGAGCCTTATCCCGACTTATCCCGAACCCCGCGGCCTGCTGAAAGGCAAGACCGTGGTGGTCACCGCCGCCGCCGGCACGGGCATCGGTTATTCCGCTGCCAAACGCGCTGCGGAAGAAGGCGCGACCGTGCTGATCAGCGATTTCCATGAACGCCGTCTTGGTGAAGCGGCGGACCGGATCGCGGCGGAAACCGGTCTTGCCCGGCCCGCGACCGTGGTTTGCGATGTCACCAGTCAGGACCAGGTCGATGCGCTGCACGCCGCCGCGCTGAAAGAGCTGGGCCGGATCGACGTGCTGATCAACAATGCTGGCCTCGGCGGCGAAGTCGATGTGGTCGACATGACCGATGAGCAGTGGTTCCGTGTGCTCGACGTCACGCTTAATTCGGTGTTCCGGATGAGCCGGGCTTTCCTGCCCGCGATGTACGCGCAGCAAAGCGGCGTGGTGGTCAACAACGCCTCGGTGCTGGGCTGGCGCGCGCAAAAGGGACAGGCGCACTATGCTGCAGCCAAAGCCGGGGTGATGGCCTTTACCCGCTGCTCTGCGGTTGAGGCCGCCGAACATGGCGTGCGGATCAACGCCGTCGCGCCATCGATCGCGATGCACGCGTTTCTGGCCAAAGTGACCACGGATGAACTTCTGGCCGAACTGTCGAGCAAGGAAGCCTTCGGCCGCCCGGCGGAAGTTTGGGAAGTGGCCAACGTGATGATGTTCCTCGCCTCTGACCTGTCGAGTTATATGACCGGAGAGGTCGTTTCGGTATCGAGCCAGCGGGCGTGAAAACGCTCCTCATCCGTTCGTGTCGAGCGAAGTCGAGACACCTGCGCGCGGCATCTCGACTTCGCTCGATGCGAACGGGAGAATTTGAATGACAAAAGTGTTTGAGAGCCCCCGCGATTTGATCGGCCAGGAAGGCACCGCACTCGGCCCGACCAACTGGCTTGCCATTGAACAGGACCGCGTCAACGGCTTTGCCGAAGTGACCGGCGATCACCAGTGGATCCACGTCGATGTCGACCGCGCGAAGGACGGCCCGTTCGGCGGGACCATCGCCCATGGCTATCTGACAATGAGCCTGGTCAACTTCTTCCTGCCCGACCTGATCGAAGTGCGCGGGTTCACCCACGCGGTCAACGTCGGCGCGGACCGGTTACGGTTCCTCAGCCCCGTGAAAGTCGGCAGCCGCATTCGCGGGGTGGGCGAGATCGTCTCGGTCGAAGAGGTCAAAGGCGCGATCCAGTCGGTCGTGCGCGTGACCGTGGAGATCGAGCATAGCGACAAGCCCGCCTGCGTTGTCGATACCATCAGCCGCTATTTTCCGGAGTCCTGACATGTCCACACCCGAACAGATGCTCGCTGCCGTCCACGCCTATGTCGCCGCGTTCGACGCAGGCGATCCTGAGATGGCCGTGGCGATTTTTGCCGAGGATGCGGTGGTCGAGGACCCGGTCGGCACCCCGCTCAAGCGCGGGCATGAAGAGATCCGCGCGTTTTATGTTGCCTCGATGGCGACCGGCGCGAAGCTGGTGCTGGACGGCCCGGTGCGCCTGGCCGAGGGGCATGCCGCCTTTGCCTTTCACGTGCCGTTGCACTTTGACGGGAAGGACATGGAAATCCACGTGATTGATACTTTTGCCTTCAATGCGGAGGGCAAAGTGCGCGAAATGCGGGCCTTCTTCGGCCCCGGTAACATGATCGCGAAATGACCGGACTCCCGCCGACCATTCCCCACGCTGCTCAGGCCGCCGCAGCGCGCTGGCCAGAGGCGACGGCGCTGATCGAGGGCGAGGTCACCTGGACCTTTGCCGAGCTGTGGCAGCACAGCCGCGCCGCCGCTGCGGCATTGATCGCGCGCGGGGTGGGGCCGGGGGACAGGGTGGCTATCTGGGCGCCCAACCGGCGCGAATGGGTGGTTGCTGCGATTGCGACGATGACCTTGGGTGCAGCAGTGGTAACACTCAATACCCGGCTCAAAGGGCGTGAGGCGGGAGACATCCTGCGCCGCACCCACGCGCGGTTGCTGTTCACCGTCACCGACTTTCTGGGCATCGATTACCAGGCACTGCTGGTGGATGAGGATCTGCCGGACCTGCGCGAAACGGTGATGCTGGACCGCGATTTCGATGCGTTCCTCGCCAGCGGCCAGGGCGCGGACGATCCTGCGGTAGATAGCGCGCTGGCGGCCATCGACGCCGATACGATCAGTGACATCCTGTTCACCAGCGGCACCACCGGCAGCCCAAAGGGCGTGCTGATGACCCACGGCCGCGTCCTGCCGCAATGCGGGGTCTGGATCGGCAACACTGGGCTCTCATTCGGCGAACGCTACCTGATCGCCAACCCGTTCTTCCACTCGTTCGGGATGAAAGTCGGCTGGGTCGCCTGCCTGCTGTCGGGCGCGGTGATGGTGCCGATGGCGCAGTTCGACGTGGCCGAAGCGATCGCGCTGATCGAAAAGCTCAAGATCAACTTCTTCCCCGGCCCGCCGACCGTGTTCCAGATGATCCTGGCCGAAAAGGACAAGCGGCCAATCGACACCTCCAGCCTGCGCGGCGGCACCACCGGCGCGGCCACCGTGCCGCCGGTACTGGTCCAGCGGATCCGCGACGAGCTGGGGATGAAGGACATCATCACCGCCTATGGCATGACCGAATGCGTCAACATCACCTCTTGCCGCCCGGGTGACCCCGCCGAGACCATCGCCCAGACCTGCGGTGCGGCGATTCCCGGCAACGAGGTGATCATTGCCGACGATAATGGCAACGAAGTGCCGCGCGGTGAAACCGGTGAGATCCTGGTGCGAGGGCAAGGGGTAATGCTGGGCTATCTCGATGATCCCACAGCCACTGCCGAAGCCATCGACACGGCAGGCTGGCTCCACACCGGCGATGTCGGAACGATGGACGAAGCCGGCTATGTCCGCATCACCGACCGCAAGAAGGACCTGTATATTTCGGGCGGTTTCAACGTCTATCCGGCCGAAGTTGAGAAACTGCTTTCGGTACATCCTGCCATTGCCATGGTCGCCGTGGTGGGCGTGCCGGATGAGCGGATGGGCGAAGTGGGCAAGGCCTATGTCGTCCTGCGCCCCGGTGCAGCGGCGAGCGAAACGGACCTGATCGCCTGGTCGCGCGAAAATATGGCCAATTACAAGGTTCCGCGTTCGGTCGTGTTCGTGGAGGATTTGCCAAGGAACGCCAGCGGCAAGGTGCTGAAGACCGAGCTCAGAGGGTAGGGGCTTCCGTTCGACCGCTTGTTCGTCATCCTGAACTTGTTTCAGGATCCATTTCGCGGTTGGCTCAGTTTTGGCCGGCGGGAAACTGGGATTGCGGCAAGATGGATCCTGAAACAAGTTCAGGATGACGGCGTTTGATGGTGGGAGCGGGTGGGCTACCCCCCGAACACCTCAAAACTGCCTACATGCGCGCGGTTGAGCTTGGTGCGGTGGCACAGCTTCCACTGGCCGTCCACGCGCCGCCAGCGGTCGTGGTAATCGCCCAGCGTGGCGAAAGTCACGTGTTCCTTGCCCGGCGGGCCCAGGTGCATGTCGCTGACGTAGCAGCGGCTTGTCGCCTCGTTCCCGTCGACTTCGACCAGCAGGTTGCCGAGCAGGTGCTGAGTTGGCCCGCAGGGGTCGAGATAGCGGCGGATCAGCGCGACGATCTCTGCCGGGCTGGCCAGCGGGCCGGTGCCGAGTTCACCGGTGGCGTCTTCGGTCAGTTCCGCCAGCAGCCCCGGCCAGTCGCGCGCGTCCATTGCCCGGGCCATCCGGATGAGCGCGCGGGCGATGTCGCGTTCGGCCAGCAGCAGGTCCAGGCTCACGTTCCAGCCACCGCCTTCACCGCTGCCAGCGCCCCGGCCATCGCGCCTTCGATATAACCGACCCCGGTGGCATCGCCGATCGGGTGGACGGTAAAGCCTGCGGCCTGCAAGCTGTCCGCCAGCGTCAGGTCGCCCACCGCGCCCTTGGCGACGATCACGTTGTCGGCGGGGATGGTCTGCACTGCGCCCTTGGCGTCGGCGAAGCTGATCGCTTCCTTGGTGATGGCAACGTCCCTGGCCCCGCCGTGCAGGCCGACGCCGTGCTCGGCCAGTTCCGACAAAATCCGCATCCGCCGCACCAGCGTCAGCCCTTTGCCCAGTCGCGGTGCTTCTTCGATCACGTGCACTTTGCGCCCACGCTCGCTCAGGAATTCGGCCAGTTCGATCCCGACCAGCTCGCCGCCGATGATCGCGATATTGTCCCCCAGCGGCATCCACGCGTGGGTCGCCTTGCGCACCAGCGCCAGGTTGGCAGTCGCCCCCGTCGCCGCGCCGACTTTGGTGGCAAGGCGCGTGAACAGCCCGGTCTTGCGTTTGATCTCGTCGCTGCTTTCGCCCAGCATCATCCCGCGCATGTCATCGCCCGAGAATACGTGCGGCAGTTCGCCGCCCGGAATTTCGGGCATTCCGCGCACCGCGCCAGTGGCGACGATCACTTCGTCCACGCCCAGCGCGCGGAGCAATTCGGGGGTCGCCGTGGTGCCGAGCTTAACCGTGACTGGCGCTTCTTCCACTTCCTGCCGCAACCAGTCGAGCAGGCGTTCGTTGGCAGGATAGGCCAGGCTGGCAAAGCGCAGCGTGCCGCCCAGCCGGTCGCTCTGTTCGATCAGTGTCACCTTGTGCCCCAGCGCTGCCAATCGCCGCGCGCTTTCCATGCCGCCGGGGCCGCCGCCGATCACCGCGACATGTTTGGGCGTGGCGGCAGGCAGGGCGGGGGCCTGATCCTCGAACCCCAGCTCCGGATTGACCGCGCAGCGCGCTGAACCGCCCATATAGATGGCGCTGATGCAGGTGTAGCAATAGACGCAGGGTCGCACTTTGTCGGGGCGGCCCGCCAGCAGCTTGTTGGGCAGATGCGGATCGGCCAGCAATTTGCGGCCCATCGCGACGAAATCGAGTTCGCCCTTGCTGATCCCGCTGTCCGCCGCTTCGGGTTCAACCCGGCCCGAGCCCAGCACCGGGATTGAAACCGCCCTCTTCAACTCTGCCGTGGCCGACAGGTTGAAACTTTCGACATGCGGGGTGTGCGATTCGCTGTGCAGCGCGCCGTCGCCGGTCTCGTGATAGGTGGTGACGGTGATCGCATCCGCCCCCGCTTCCTCGACCATTTTGGCGTGGGCCTTGGCATCCTCGATCGTGATCCCGGCCTTGCCGATTTCGCGCGAATCGAGCTTTACCCAGAACGGGTAATCCGGCCCAACTTCGGCCCGGATTGCGCGGATCACTTCCAGCGGGAAGCGCATCCGGTTTTCGCGGCTGCCGCCGTACTGATCAGTGCGCTGATTGGTGTAGGGCGAAATGAACGAACTGAGCAGATAGCCGTGCCCGGAATGCAGCTCGATCCCGTCAAACCCGGCTTCCTTGGCGCGGCGTGCCCCGGCGGCAAACTGGCTGACCGCCAAGGCGATGTCAGCCTGTTCCAGCACCTTGATCTCGGGCATTTTCATGCCGGACAGCCCGGCCAGTTCCTCCATCAGGAAATAGTCGGTGAAATTGCCCTTGGGGGCAGGGGGATAGCCCGGCGCCCACAGCGGATGGCCCCAGCGCATGTGCGAATAGCCCGCCACCAGCCCGCCGTGGTGGAGCTGCGCGGCGATCTTCGCGCCGTGGCGGTGGACCCGTTCAGTCAGCGCCTTCAGCCCCGGCAGGAACTTGTCGTCCGAGATTGCCGTCTGCCCCATGGCGACGCAGCCGAGCGGCCAGGCGACCCCGGTGACTCCAGAGATGATCAGGGCGACCCCGCCCTTGGCCTGCTCCTCGTGATAGGCGATCAGCCGTTCACCCACTGTGCCATCATCTTCTGACAGGCTGACCCCCATCGCGGTCACGGCGATGCGGTTTTTCAGCTCCATCGTGCCGATCCTGCCGGGGGAGAGCAGGTGCGGATAGCGGTTGCTGGTCATGTTTGGGTTCCCTGGGACAGACAGAAATCGAGCGCTGCGGCGCATTGCCGCGCACTTTCGGCGGGGGGCAGCGCATCTAGCGCGGCGGAGAACATTTCGATGCCGGTCGGAGCCGTGGTGCCAGTGGCGGCCAGGGCCTGCATGAACGCGGCAAAATCAATCACGCCTGCGCCGGGCATCAGCCGGTCCTGCATCCGGTTGACCATCTGCGCATCGGCATCGGCGGGCACATCGGCCAGTTGCACGCTGTAGATGCGGTCGCCGGGAATGCTGGCCAGCAGATCGAGCGAGGACTGGCTGGTGTGGAAATGGCAGCTGTCGATCATCAGCCCGCCGTTGTTTGCCCCGGCACGTTCGACAATCTCCCAGGCTTCAGCCAAGCCAAAGATCCCGCCCGATGGCACGAATTCCAGCGCCACGCGCAGCCCGTGATCGGCGGCACGCTGGCACAGCGCCTTGAAGGTCGCGGCCATGGCCGGGCCGTGAAACGGCAGGCCGAACAGTTCGGCGGCGGAAATGGTGTGGGCGCCCAGCGCCTGCGCCATCGGCAGCATCCGTTCCGGCGTCTGCCATTTCAGCATGTCCCACATCGACGGTGGCGCTTCGGCCTGACCGGGCAGCCAGCAGCAGAGTACCTCCATCTCGCTCACCGTCAGGCCCGCAGCGGCCACGGCAGCGCGCAATTCGGACAGATCTGCATCGCGCACATCACTGGGCCAGATCGAAACTGCATCGAACCCGGCGGCGCGGGCGTGGGCCAGCCGGTCTTGCACCGGCAAGAGCCGCTGCGATCCCGAATAGAGCACGCGCTGCTGCGGGGTCATCGGCGGCAGTCTCCTCTCCTGGCCGTCATCGGCTAAACCTGACTATGCCCTTGGCCCGGGCCCCGCAATCGGCCAGACCTGCCGTTCGGCACACATTGTGCCAAGAACCCCGGAGAGGCCAGCATGAACGCCGAGACCGCCATCACGAATTTGCTCTATCGCTACGCCGAACTGATGGATGCAGGTAATCTGGCAGGGACGGCGGCACTGTTCGATCACGCCCGGATCATTCTGGCGCAGGGCTATGAAACCGACAGCGCCGGGCTGCTCGAAGTCTGGAAAGAGCGCGTGATGATCCATCCTTGTGGCACCCCGCGCACCAGACATGTCGTCACCAACCCGATCATCGAGATTGACGAAGCGGCAGGCGCGGCCAGCTGCCGATCATATTACACCGTGCTGCAGCAGACCGAGACCCTGCCGCTGCAGATAATCGCAGCGGGGCGTTATCATGATACCTTTGCGCGGGTGGACGGTGTGTGGCGCTTTGCCAGCCGGGATTACAGCCTGTTTGACATGCAGGGCGACTTGTCGCAGCATTTGCGGGGTTAGGCTGTTGGGGGAGAGCAATTAACTCACCCCAACCTCGTCACCCTGAACTTGATTCAGGGTCTATCGTGCAGCAAGCCCGGAGCAGGCCGGAAAGACGCAAACCGGTCGGTTTCATTCGGAGTCAATGCTCCGGTGTTGAGGCGAAATGGACCCTGAAACAAGTTCAGGGTGACGAAAATCAGGTGTTCCGCCGCTTGCGATCCGTCCCGAACAGGCCGAGCCGGGCATAGACCGGATCATCCGCCCCGCCTCGCCCCAGCTCAACCCCATCATTCACACCGTCGCCAGGAGTGGGGGCATTGGCGCGCTCTTCCATCCAGTCCAGCACCAGATTGCGGCGTTGGAATTTCCATACGCCGTCGCGGCGTTCGTAGCGGTCGAGGTAGCGCCCGTGCGCAATCAGATCGCGGGTGCCGTCGGTGGTGCGGTGCCAGGCGGTGGTGGGGTGCTCGCCCTCGGCTGTGTCACCCTCGATCAGGAACAGCATGTTGCTGACCGTGTGGCGGGTCGCCTGCCAGTTCGCCAGCATGCCGGGCAGCCAGGCGACGTATTCATCCGGTGACCCGCAGAACATCGCGCCGTGATCGTCCACCGCATCGTCGTGATAGAGGCTGCGCACCAGCTTCAGATCACTGCGGTCGATGCCGTGGCAATAGCTCAGCACCAATCGTTCCAGCGCTGCCTGGTCCAGCAAGTGCTGCAAATCCAGCGCGCGCGGCTCCAGCGTGTCAGACACCGAACCCGCCTGAGACCGATATAGTCTGCCCGGTGACGTAATTGGCCTGATTGGAGGCAAAGAACACGGCCGCCGCGCCGATGTCTTCCGGCTGGCCCCAACGCCGCAGGCACAGCAGCTTGTGGGTTTCGGCGATCCATTCTTCACCAAACACGCCCTGTTCGGACAGTTCGTGGAACATGCCGGCATCGATCACGCCGACCAGCACTGAATTGGCGCGGATGTTGTGTTCGCCTTCTTCCTTGGCGATGCCCTTGATCAGCGCTTCGTTGGCGGCTTTGGGCACCACCGAGAGCCCGTCGAGCTTGGGAAACCAGTCATGCCCGGCCGAGCCGAGGTGGACAAAGCTGCCCCCACCGTGCGCGCGCATGTGCGGGATCAGCGCGCGGGTGGCGGTGAAGAAACCGAAGGCTTCGATCTCCATCGCGTTGCGGAATGCTTCGTCGCTCCATTCGGCTAGCGGGGTCTGGCCGACCAGCGGCCCGGCGCCCCAGACCATCGAATGGATCCGGCCATGTTCAGCTGCGGCGGCGGCAACGGCGGCTTCCACCGCCGCGCGGTCACGAACGTCAAGCTGGTGGGTGGAGGCTCTTGCCCCGGTCGCGCGAATTGCAGCGGCGGTGCGTTCGGCGACGTCCTGCTTGGAGCGATAGCACACCGCGACATCGCTGCCCGCCTTGCCGAATTCCAGCGCCACGCCCTGGCCGATCCCGCCGCTGCCGCCGAATACCATGCAGGCCCCATCCGGAAACCGTTCACCCATCGCACTCTCCCGTTCTTGCTTGACGGCAAGGTGCCACAGCGCGGAGTGATAGCCATAACCCTTTCGGGTGATGTTGATGCTTTTTGGCTGTGTCAGTTCCGCCTCTGACAAGACAACCGGCAGAGGAATTGAACAATGGCGAATGAACCGCGCAAGCTGCGTTACGCAATCATCGGTGCGGGGATGGCCGGGATCCTGGCGGGCATCAAGCTGAAGGAGCGCGGCGAGGCGTTCACGATCTATGAAAAAGCCGCCAAGCTGGGCGGCACCTGGCGCGAGAACCGCTATCCGGGGCTGACCTGCGACGTGCCGGCGCATGCCTATACCTATTCGTTCGAACCCTGGGCGGAATGGGACGCGTACTATTCCACCGGGGCGCAGATCCAGACCTATTTCGAGCACGTTGCGGACAAGTACGAGATCATGCCCTCGATCCGGTTCGGGCATGAAGTGACCGCCGCCGTGTTCGACGATGACACTGCCGTTTGGACACTGACCTTTGGCAATGGCGAGACGGCGGAAGCTGACGTGGTGATCGCTGCCTCGGGCGTGCTGCACCACCCCAGGCTGCCGGACATTGCGGGGCTCGATACGTTCAAGGGCCCGGCGTTCCACACCGCCCGCTGGGACGACACTGCGCCGATCGCAGGCGCGCGGGTCGGGCTGATCGGGTGCGGTTCGACCGGGATCCAGATCGTCACTGCGCTGGCGGGCAAAGTGGACAAGCTGGTCCATTTCCAGCGCTCGCCGCAATGGGTCATGCCGGTGCCGCAGTTCCCCTATACCGATGATGAGCGCGCGGCGTTCCGTCAGGACCCGGCGCTGATCGATGCGATCCGGTACAACGAGGAATACATCGGGGCGATCAAACGCTTCACTGACGGGATCACCGATATTGACGGCCCGCAAATGAAGATGATCGAGGACGCCTGCCTGCAGAACCTCGAAAATTCGATCCGTGATCCGGAGCTTAAGGAAAAACTGCGCCCCAATTACCGCGCGGCGTGCAAGCGGCTGATCTATTCGTGGAACTATTACGAGCAGGTGCAGGACCCGACGGTTTACGTCGAAACCGGCGGGATTGAGCGGATCGAGCCGGCCGGCGTGCGGATGAAGGACGGCACGTTCCACGAACTCGACACCTTGGTGCTCGCCACCGGCTTCCGCGCCGACCGGTTCATCCGCCCAGCGGTGGTGACCGGGGCGGGCGGGGTCAGCCTTGATGATTTCTGGGCAGTGCGCCCGCGCGCGCATTACGCCATGACCATGCCGGGCTTTCCTAACCTGTTCATGCTCAACGGCCCGACCGGCCCGGTCGGCAATTTCTCGCTGATCGATATCGCCGAGCGGCAGTGGGAATATATCGACCAGTTGCTCGACCAGCTGCGCAGCGGCGCGGCGCGCAAGGTAGAGCCCAGGGCAGAAGCCTTTGAGGACTATGAAACCCGCCGCATCGCCGCGGCCAAGACCACGATCTTCGGATCGGGCTGCAACTCGTGGTATCTCGACGGCGAGGGCGTGCCCGCCAGTTGGCCGTGGTCCTATGATGCATTTGCCGAAGCCATGACCAAGCCGGTGCTGAGCGAGTTTGAACTGGCGGCCTAACCGCTCAGCGCGCCCAGCAGGTTCACCAGCTGCGCCTGCCGGTGGACCTGGGTCTTGGCGAAGATCGAGCGGAGCTGGGCTTTGGCGGTGTTGTGCGCCACGCCCAGCCGCCGCGCGGCTTCGACCAGTGAATGGCCTTGTGCCAGCACCGCGCACAGCTTTGCCTCGGCTGGAGTCACACCCAGCAGTTCGCGGATCGTATCGGGTTCCAGCACCAGATCGTTGCCCGGCCGCGCGAGGAACAGCGCCAGCGCGCCGGTGCCGCTGTGAATCGCGGGCAGATCGATCGCACGGGCGGTCGCGACCAGATCGCCACGTTCGGGGCGGGGGACACGAAAGCGGGTGACACTGTCTGCCGCCTCGCCCGACTGGAGCAGATGCTCGATCTTCTTGCGCAAGGCGGCGCTGGCAAAGCGGACTTCGTCCCCGGCCCGGCGCAGCCCTTCGCCTTCGCTCAGAATGCGGTCGGCCAGGGCATTGCTGCTGACCAGGCGGCATTGCCGGTCAAGCACCAGCAAGGCCAACCCCAGCCCGTCAGTGGCGCTGCGCAACAGGGCGTGTTCGGCCCATGCGAACTGCTGCTTTTCGAACAGCGAGACCGCGATCCGCAGGTGTGGGACCAGCTCCTGAAACCGCGCGCGGTCTTCGGCGGTGAATTCAGACATGTCCTGGGTGCGGGTAGTGCGGAACCGGGCTTCGAACTGGCCGGAAAAGCGCAGATCCACCCCCAGCACCTGCTCCCCGCCGGTCAGCGCGAGGTATTCGCGGTAGGCTGCGAAGCGTTGTGGGTCTTGCCCGGCCATGAACTCGCCAAAGCTGGTGACTTTGCCTTCGGGCAGGCCCTGAAACGGATCACTGGCGAAGTAGCTTTCTATGTAGCTGGCGCTGAATCGGGGATCGGCGCCGGGGGTCACGAATGTCCCCGGCTGCGCCCGCCCGGGCGAAGTGATGATCAGCGTGGCGAAAGCGGTCCCCAGCCACCCGGTCAGCGCCTTCAGGAACGCTTCCCACGGACGTTCGGCATCGATCCCGTCATAGAGGTGGGCGAGCAGGTCTGAAAACCGGGGGTCCATCCCCGGACTTTAGCCCATTTGGGTTATGCGCGGCTAGTTCCTTCTTTAACTGTCCAACTCCCTACCTCCGTTCGTGTCGAGCGTAGTCGAGACACTCCAGCGCTGCGTGCGGTGTCTCGACTACGCTCGACACGAACGGAGAGGGGGGTGGGGGCGGGGGAGGAGTTACTCCGCCGCCACCGCCTGTTTCGCCCGGAAGTGCGGGATCACTTTTTCACCGATGTTGCGGATCGTTTCCATGATCACGTCGTGCGGAATGCCGCCCATCTGGAACATGAACAGGATCTCGTCGGCCCCGGCGTCCTGCAGCCGCTGGACATAGCGGATGCAATCGTCGGGCGTGCCATAGGCGTCCTGCGCGATGGTGTAGTTGGACAAATGCTCGTCCCCCACCGGGATCGCCTCTTCAGACAGATAGGCGATGGTCGCCTGCTTGCCCTGTTCCAGCACCTTGGCGTGGTCTTCGGCGGTCAGGTCTTCGTCCACGGTCGGCAGCGGGCCGCCCTGATACCAGTATGCGATGCTTTCCGCGAAAAAGCGCTGCCCGCGCAGCCCGATCTTGCGGGCCTTTTCGCGGTCATCCAGCACGGTCGCGGCGCACAGCGCCGCAAGGTGTTCGGTCGGGCGGTAACCGACCTGATCCTCGGCCTTGCGAGTGGCAAAGGCCTCACGGTAGATCGCGTTCTTCTTGGCAATTTCGTCCGGCCCGGAAAAGCCCAGCACCAAGGCCCCGATCCCGCGACCACCAGCCTGAAGCAAGGTCGCCTCGCGCGTGCAGGCCATGTACAGCGGTGGGTGCGGGTCCTGATAGGGGGCGGGGTGGATCGGCCGGGCGGGGATCTTGATATAGGTCCCGTCGTGCTCGACCTTGCCTTCCTTCAGGATCTTGGGGACCAGATACATCGCCTCATCGATCATCGGCCCCAGCTCATTGAGGTCATAGCCGAAAGTCCCCGCTTCCTGCTGGGTGCCGCCTTTGCCCATGCCAAAGTGCAGGCGGCCCTTTGACAGCACGTCCAGCGTCGCGATCCGCTCGGCCACTTTGACCGGGTGGTTCATCGCCGGGGGCAGGCAGACGACGCCGTGGCCAACATGAATCCGGCTGGTCGCCCCGGCGATGAAGGCCAGCACGGTTTCGGGCGCGGACATGTGGGCATACTGGGTCAGCGCAGTATGTTCGACGCACCAGATACAGTCGAAGCCCATTTGTTCGGCATACTTCGCCTGATCGACGATCTGGTGGAACACTGCCGCTTCGTTAGCGCGGCTGGTATCGACCATTTGTGCTTCATAGATGATCGAGAATTTCATGGCGCAGCTCTCCCGTGCTCCGGCTGTGGCCGGCTGCGGGAGAGGCTAACGCGAGTCTGCGGGGCTTGCATAGCCCAATTGGGTTATTACTCCGCCTTGCGCTTCGCCTGCACGGAAAAGTTCACGCCCACCGCATCGGGAATCTGATCGGTCGCCTGCCATTCATCCGTGCCGACGTTGAAGGCCAGGCGGCTGAGCGAAGCGTTGCCGCTGGCGACTGCACGGTCGCCGTCGATCTTGACGGTGAAGCGCAGCCGCGCCGGGCGGGACACGCCGTTGAGCGCAAGGGTTCCGTCGGCAGTATAGCCTGCTCCGGCCTTGCTTACCTTGCTGGAGACGAATTTTGCGCGCGGATGCGCGGCGGTGTTGAAAAACTGCGCCCCCTGGATCGATTCATCGCGGCTAGAATCGCCGCTGCTGCTGGATGCCAGATCCACGTCGACGGCGATCCGGGCGTCCGCCAGGTTTTCAGGATCGAACCGGATCTGGGCTGTCCAACGCTTGAAGCTGCCCTGGATCGCACTGCCCGACCAGTTTGTGCTCCAGCCAAGCTTGCCGCCTTGCACGGCCCAGTCAGGGCTGAGTGCGGCCTTGGCGTCGGCACTGTCACTGGCCGCTGCGCTCGGTTCCGCTGCGGCGCTTTCGGTCGCCGCAATCGCATCTTCAGAGGCTGCTTGGCTCGGTTCTTCCACTGGCTCTGTCGATGCCGCGCTTCGCCACAGGTTGGGCACGGGGCCGGCAAAGCCCAGCCAGGCCGCGCCTGCGAGCAGCACGCCCGCTATCCCCAGCGCCGCGTTGAGATTGCGCCCCGCTGGCATCATCCGCGCCAGCACTTCATCCTTTTGCAGATGATGCCACAGCGCCGCGCCAACATGCAGTGCAATCAGGGCCGGGAGCAGCCAGCCCAGCACGGCATGCGCCACCTCTGCCGGTTCATGCGCCCCTGGTCCCAACGGCAGGTGCGGCCAGGGGGCCACGCCAAACAGCATGGTTGGCAGCTTGATCCTGGCAGTGGAAACCAGTGCCCAGCCGCTCAGCGGGGCACCGATCATCACGACATAGAACAAGGCATGCGTCGCCCGGGCGGCCAGCAAGGACAGGCCGGAACCAACCTCTGCCGGACGCGGCAGGGCAAAGCGCAGCGCCAGCCGGGCCAGGCTGAGCAGCAAAATGCTGATCCCCAGCGTCTTGTGCCACTGGAACGCATCAAACTGCAGCGTCCCGCGCGGGATGCTTTCCAGCCGGAACCCCAGCGCCAGTTGCAGAACCAGCGCCAGGGCAATCAGCCAATGCAGGGCAATCGCGGCGCGGTGATAGCGCGCCGGGGTCTCGGCCGGACTGGTCATGCGGTCAGGGCTTGCGGGCGAGTTCGAGGTCGACTTCCAGCGCGACATCGTCGCCCACCGCCGGAACGAAGGCCTTCATCCCGAAATCGCTGCGCTTGATCGCCGCCTTGGCTGCAAATCCGATCCGCGGCGCACCGTCCATGCCTTTGCCGAAGCCGGTAAACTTTACTTTCAGCGTCACCGGCTTGGTCACACCCAGCAAAGTCAGCTGGCCGGGCAGGTCGGCGGTATCTGCGCCGGTCTTGACCAGCTTGTCAGCCTTGAAGGTCGCGCTCGGGAAAGCGGCGGTGTTGAAGAACATCGGGCTCTTCAGGTGTTCATCGCGCTTGGCGAAGCCGGAATTGAGCGTCGTGGTGTCAATCGTGATATCGGCGGTGCTTGCCTCGGGCTTGGCGGGATCATAGCTCACCGCGCCGTTGATCGTATCGAACCGCACGGTGTTGACCGAAAAGCCCAGGTGATCGACTTTCGCCAGCACGGTGGCATGGGTGTTGTCCACCAGATAGGTTCCGGCCAGTACGGCGGCGGGATCGGCGGTTTCCTTTACCGCGCTCAGCGGGGCGGCCAGGGCTGCCACGGCAAACGCAGGGGCAATCAGCAGGGTTACGGGGCGCATAGATTCATACTCCTTGGGGGGACGCCGAACAGAATGCGAGTTATTCGCAAAACTGGCAAGTCCAGCCATTCTAGCGCCGGACAAAGGCGATCTTTGCGCGACTGATACACATTGATACAGAATTTGTGGCCGGTTGTGTTCTTGGCCCCGCGACCCCACCGGCCTAGTCTGCAGCCAAAGCAAAGTTGGCGATGGAGAAGATGGATGCGCAAGGTTCTGCGACGCTCGATGACGGCAATGGTGACGGTGCTGGCTTTGGCCGGGCCGGGCATGGCCATGGCGCAAAGCGCGGCCCAGCCGGCGCCCTCACCTGAATGGCAGCGCAAGGCCCCCGCTGGCGCGCCGAACGTGGTGCTGGTGCTGCTGGATGATGTGGGATTTGGCGCTGCGTCGACCTTTGGCGGCGCGGCGCAGACTCCGGCGCTGGAGGAACTTGCGCGCGACGGACTGCGTTACAACCGCTTTCACACCACCGCGATCTGTTCTCCCACGCGCAGCGCCTTGCTGACTGGCCGCAATGCTCATGCCACCGGGATTGGGGCAGTGATGAATTCCGCCGATAGTCGCCCCGGCTATTCCGGCTTTCATACCAAGGATACGGCCACGGTCGCCGAAGTGTTGCGCCAGAACGGCTATTCCACCGCAATGATCGGGAAATGGCACCAGACCCCTGACTGGGAACTCAGCCCCAGCGGACCGTTCGATCGCTGGCCGACCGGTGAGGGGTTTGAGAAGTTCTATGGCTTTCAGGGCGGGGAGACTGACCAGTTCGAGCCCAGCCTGTTCGATGGCACAACCCCGATCATGCGTCCGGCCGGCAAGGGTTATCATCTGACCAACGATCTGGTTGACCAGTCGATCGGCTGGATCCGCACACAGAAGTCGGTCACGCCGCAAAAGCCGTTTTTCCTCTACCTCGCCACGGGGGGAACCCATGCCCCGCTGCAAGTGCCGCAGGACTATATCGAGCGGTACAAGGGCAAGTTCGATCAGGGCTGGGACAAGCTGCGGGAAGAAACCTTTGCCCGGGAAAAGCAGCTGGGCGTGATCCCCAAGGATACCCGGCTGACCCCGCGCCCGGCCCAGATGCCCGCGTGGGACAGCCTTACTCCCGATCAGAAGAAATTCGCCAGCCGAACGATGGAAGCCTATGCGGGGTTCCTGGCCCATACCGACGAGCAGATCGGGCGGCTGGTCAAGCAGCTCAAGGCTGATGGGCTCTATGAAAACACGCTGTTCATCTACATCGTGGGTGACAATGGGGGGAGCGCCGAAGGCGGACTGGGGGGTAGCCTCAACTATATGGGTCAGCTGATGGGCCTGCCCGAAAGCGATGCCACCAAGGCGGCCGGGATTGACCGGATCGGCAGCGAGAAGGCCTATGCCCACTATAACTCCGTCTGGGCCTGGGCGACCAATGCCCCGTTCCAGTGGACCAAGACCGTTGCCAGTTATCTGGGCGGTACCCGCAATGCCATGGTGGTCTCCTGGCCGAAGGGAATCCAGGACAAGGGCGGGCTGCGCAGCCAGTTCGGCCATGTCAACGATATCACCCCGACGATCCTGGAAGCTGCCGGGATTGCCGCGCCGTCAGAGGTGAACGGGATCAAGCAGAAGCCGATGAACGGTACCAGCCTGGTCTATTCCTTTCAGGACCCAAAGGCACCCGAACGCCATACCACCCAGTATTTCGAGATTTATGGCCACCGCGCCATCTATGACCGCGGCTGGATGGCCAGCGCGATGCACGATCGGCTGCCATGGCAAGCCTATGCAACCAAGAACACGCCGTTTGATCAGGACAAATGGGAACTCTATGACCTGACCAAGGACTTTTCGCAGTCCAAGGACCTTGCTGCCAAGGAACCCCAGAAGCTTGAAGAGCTGAAAGCATTGTTCATGCGTGAGGCTGAGGCAAACCAGGTTCTGCCGCTGGGCGGCCAGAATTTGAATAACGGCCTGCCCAGCCTGTCAGCCGGTGTGAAAAGCATGACCTATCATGCTGGCGCGATTGGCATTCCTGAAAAGGCCATGCCCTTCACGTTCAACCGGTCCTGGACCATGACGGCCAATCTGGCCGCCGGGGCGGCCACCCGCGGGGTGGTCGCGACGATGGGCGGCAGTTCGGGCGGCTGGTCGCTCTACATCGATGCTCAGCGCCGCCCGGTGTTCACCTATCGCAATTTTGAAGTGAAGACGGTCAACCTGGTCGGTCAGCCGCTGGCCGCGGGTGAGAACCGGCTTGAGGTGCTCTTCGATTCATCTGGCCCCGGTTATGGCAAAGGCGGCACGCTGCGCCTGCTGGCCAATGGTCAGCCAATGGGGAGTGACGATCTGCCGCTGACCTCGCCTGGGGCGTTCTCGATCAACGAGACCTTCGATGTCGGGTTGGACACGGGCTCTGCCGCCGGTTTTTATCCGGAAGATGCCGCACCGGGTTACAAGTTCGAGGGCGGTGAACTGAAGGACGTGACAATCACGCTGCGGTAATCATCCGCTGAGCGAGGCGACCGAACCCAGCAGCAGCAGCGCCAGTTCACTTTGCCGGGCGACCCCGGTCTTGCGGAACACGGCCTGCAACTGACTGCGCGCGGTGTTGCGGCTGATGTCGAGTGCAGCGGCGGCATCGTCGAGCGTCAGGCCCTTGGCCAGCTCGCTCGCCAGCGCGGCCTCCGCTGGGGTCAGTTCGAACAGTTCGGCCAGGGTCTCGGGCGACAGGCTGGACCGGCGCGCGGGATCGCGCACGATCAGAATCGCACTGCGCTGGAGCGGTTCGTTGACCGGTTCGTAAGCCGGGCCGGGGCGGACCAGCACGGTCAGCGACGCGCCGTGATCGGCGCGGGGCAGGGCGAGCGGGGCGAACAGTCCGCGGGTGGAAGTGGCGCGCTGCTCTCCGGCAAAGTGGCGCACCAGTTCGATCAGCCGCGCTGTGGTGCGCGGATCGGTGCAGGCGATCCGGCCGTGGTGCAGCGACAGCCCATCCTGGCGCGCGAGCAACGCACGGGCGAGCGGGTTGGCGTAGAGTAGCTGCCCCGCCGGATCGAGCGCCAGCACGGCGAGATCCCCGGCCTCTGCCGCCGCGCCCAGGATGCCTTGTTCGCGCAGCACTTCGGCCTGATCCAGCAGCAGCGCGACGCCGGCATCGAGCAGCGGCTTCAGCGCGTCCAGACGCCGCTGCGCCTCTGGCGGGAAGGCCGGGTTGCCGCGCCACAAGCCCAGTTCCGCGCCGGTCAGGGTCAGGGCAAGAACCTGTCCGTCGAGCCCCGGCGTGCCGTGCGAGAACGCCATTGCCGGTCCGCCGCCGGTGGGTGGATCGAAAGTGAGATGAACGTGGTCTGCCCCGAACCGCCGGGCCAGTTCGCGCAACAGGCCCTGCCACATCGGCCGTTCGGCGAACCCGCCGAGCAGCGCGAGCGACAGGGCCTGCCAGTCGTCTGTCATGTCAGAGCCTGCGCCTCAAGCGCGGCCTCATCCCCGCTTTCATCGACGATCCATTTGACCATCCGGCGCAGCGGCTCGATCCCGTCCTGCGGCCCTGGTGCCTGGTTGAGCGTCGTCGCGCCGCCCAGCGAAACCAGCCGCTGCGCGCCGTGCCAGGCGAGTTGATCGCGCAGCCGCTGCTTCAGGCTTTCGGGATAGATGCCAATCGTTTGCGTGTAACTGTTCACACTGCGCACTGCCTGTTCGACCGTATCAACCGGCACAATATTCGCCACCCGGCAGGCCAGCTGCCGCGCGAAATCGACCGGACCTGCTGAATGCGAGACGATCACCGCGCCCTCATTATGGCGTCCACCAAACACGGTATATTCGTCGTCGACGAACGCCAGCGCGTCAATCTCGTCCTTTAATTCGCGGTCAAAGGCTTTGTGCGGGGTGGAAAGGTGCTGGGGCAAGGCTTGCAGCGCGGCAAAGGTCAGTTCGCCCAGCCGCCGGGCGCGGGCGATCCCCTCGGCATCGGTGCCGCTTTCAACGTGGACCACCCGCGCGTTGACGCAGCCTTCCTGGTTCATCGCCCCGATGTCCACCGCCAGCCGCCGCGCGACATGTTGCAAGGTCGCTTCGTCCGCAAAAGCCTCGCGCCCGATCAGCGAACCGGAATGCTTGGGATCAAGCGCAATCAGGTCCAGCCCCGGCTGCAGGTACTGCGTCAGATGTTTGATCCCGGCAAACCCGCCCCAGGCCACGATCTTTTCGATCCGGCGCGGGTCATAAAGCGCGGCCTCGATCCGTTCGTCTCCGCCCTTCCAGTATGCGACTGAGACGTGGCGCGTGAGCGGATGGTCGGGGGCCATGCCGATCATCGTCCGCACGATTGCCGCGGTGGTCAGGGGATCGTTCGACGGGGTCTTGATCACGGCATCGCTGCGGGTGATGGCGTTGCGGATCACCGTGGTTACCCCCACTACTGGCACGTTCCCGGCGATGATGTGGACAGCGCGCGAACCGACCGCGCGGATCGATACCGGCGGCGCGTTGCGATCAGCGGTGGGCTGGCGCACCCAGCCTTCCAGATAGTCTACCCCGATCGTTCGCTCGGCAATGTCGCGCACCGATTGTGGGCGGAAATAGGCCGGGATCATATCATAGTGATAGCGCAGGATCGGGTCCGACAGGCCCGAAGTCTGCCGCGACAGTTCAAAGGCTTCCTGCAAATAGGGGTTCTCGGCCAGCACCAGCCGCTCACCCAGCTGGCCCAGAAAGGCGATGATCTCATCCAGCGACAGCGCATAAAGCTCACCCAGCGACGCGGGGTTGGTGAGTGGCAGCCGCGGCAAGTAGGCGGCGAGATCGGGCGCGGAAAACTGCGCTCCGCCGCGCCGTCCGCCGAAATCGACCCAGTCAGCCTCGATCACTTCGCCGCGCAGCAGCAGCGGCACCTTGAACGCGGCGCTCACCGGCTTTGCTCCAGCAGGAAGTCAATCGCCTTGTCATGCGCTTCGGGCGCGCCGGCGCAATTGATCTTGTCATCGCCGTCCTTGATGTCGCTGAACCGGGCGATGTCGGGTTCCAGATAAGGGCCGTGCCGCCCGCAGGCGCAGGGCGCATCGAACCCGGCCATGGTAACCCGGTCACCCGAAACCAGCCCGCCCCAATAGCTTTCGGGCAGCAGATCCAGCAGTGCCAGCCGCCCCGTACGCCGCCCGTCGCGCGGCAGCATCGCGCCGCTATCGGGATCGAGCAGGAACGGCACCACCACCGGCGGGAAGTGGAAGTTGCCATGTTCGCACTTGGGGGCATTGGCCATCAGTTCAGTCATGCCGAAAAATTCGAGGCAGCGGTCAAACCCCAGGAATTCAAAGATCTGCTGCTTGTAATCGGCGGGCATGACCTTGCCCTTGGAGCCGCCGCCGCTGGTCAGGATCGATCCGGGACCGAACACGTTTTTCAGCCCCCGCTTCAGCCCTTCCTCGGCCCATTCGAACAGGATCGGCCAGACCGCGAACAGGAATACGTCCTGCCCGCCAAAGCGGTGCAGCGCTTCGTCAAAGAACCGGTCCATGTCCGCACCGCGACTGGCCTCGCGCGCAGCGAATTCGTTTCGGCGGGCGATCAGGCTGGCGGGGAGGGCCAGGTTCCCGGCCTCGCCCCGCGCCTCGGCCGCGCGTAGCCGCCCGGCGAGTGAGAGCACGTCGGCGCTGAACCAGGCGTCGGGATAGAGGAACAAGGCATTGTCCTGCCCCCCGGCGTAAAGTTCCGCCTGCCGGTTCATCCCCCGCGCGATCGAGCTGGCGCCCATGCGGTAGGAAGGTGAGATCAGCGGCAGGTGATCGACCAGAAGATCGCGCTTCTGGCCGCCTGATTCGGGTGCAAAATCGCGGATGCAGTTGGCGTTGATCCGCACGGTCAGGTCCAATTGCGCCTTGGTGCGCGGCAGGATCGACAATTTGCCGCTGGTGCCAAAGGTGTGGATCGGGGCGAGGTCACTCCCTGCCTCCAGCGCGCGCAGCCAATCGTCGATAGTGTCCACGCCGTCCAGGATCACGCGTGACAGATCGGTGGTGGTGAGCGAGCCGAGCCATTTGGTCATCCGGTCAAATCGGCCCTGTTCGATGAAGCTCAAAGGATAGCTTTTGTACACCGTGTGCGGGAACAGCAGCGGAGCAAGGTCCTGCCAGCAGTTGATTTCGGTGATCCCGTTTTCCGCGGCCATCCGCCCCAGTGGTGCGATCCGGGGGGACAGCGCGGCGAAACGCTGGCGCGCTGCTTCAAGCTGGGCCTGGTCTCGCTCCGGCGCGCTCACGGCAAAACCTGCGGCATAGTCGCACTGGACGAAGCTTTGCGGATTGGCGGCCAGCTGGGTAGCAAGATCGGTCATGCGGTTCTCTCCTTTGGCCGATAGTTCGCACGGACCGGACCGCGCCGCATCATGCAAACGGATGACGCCTCGCGCATATTGACGCCGCACTGCACATTGCTATGTTCTATAGCAATTCGGGAGAGTCGATATGGAATTCACGCGCATCAATCCGATTACCGGCGAAGCTGCCTCGACCGCGCAGGCGATGAAGGCGGGCAATATTCCCGCGATTGCGGCCCGCGCTGCCGCCGCGTTTCCGGCCTGGTCCGCGCAGGGGCCCAATGCCCGCCGCGCAGTGCTGATGAAGGCTGCCGCTGCGCTCGAAGCCAAGCAGGATGCTTTCGTCGCGGCGATGATGGCGGAAACCGGCTCGACCGCGGGTTGGGCGATGTTCAACCTGGGGCTCGCTGCCGGGATGGTACGGGAAGCTGCGGCGATCACCACCCAGATCACCGGCGAAGTGATCCCCAGCGACAAGCCCGGCTGTCTGGCCATGGCGCTGAAGGAACCGGTTGGCGTGATTCTGGGGATCGCCCCGTGGAACGCGCCGATCATTCTGGGCGTGCGCGCGATCGCCGTGCCGCTGGCCTGCGGCAACAGTGTGATCCTGAAAGCCAGCGAAACCTGCCCGCGCACCCACGCCCTGATCATCGAGGCCTTTGCCGAGGCGGGCTTTCCCGAAGGCGTGGTCAATGTCGTCACCAACGCGCCCGAAGATGCTGCCGAAGTGGTCGGTGCGCTGATCGACGCGCCTGAGGTCAAGCGGATCAACTTCACCGGCAGCACCAATGTCGGCCGGATCATCGCAGTTCGTGCGGCGCAGCAGCTTAAGCCGTGCCTGCTCGAACTGGGCGGCAAGGCCCCGCTGATCGTGCTGGAAGACGCTGATCTTGACGAAGCGGTCAAGGCGGCGGCGTTTGGCGCTTTCATGAACCAGGGCCAGATTTGCATGAGCACCGAGCGGATCGTCGTGGTCGAAAGCGTGGCGGACGAATTCGCCAGACGCTTCGCCGCCAAGGCCGCTTCCATGCCCGCCGGTGATCCGCGAGAGGGCAACACCCCGCTGGGCGCAGTGGTCGATCAGAAGACCGTGAGCCACGTGAACGCGCTGATCGACGATGCCCAGGCAAAGGGTGCCAAAGTGATCGCGGGCGGCAAGGGTGAGAGCGTCGTGATGCCCGCGACCGTGGTCGATGGCGTGACCGCAGCGATGAACCTTTACCGCGACGAGAGCTTTGGCCCAGTAGTGGCGATGATCCGCGCGCGTGATGCCGATCATGCGGTGGAACTGGCCAATGACACCCAGTACGGTCTGTCCGCTGCCGTCTTTACCCGCGACATCGCCAAGGGTCTGACCATCGCCAAGCGCATCCAGTCCGGCATCTGCCACGTCAACGGCCCGACTGTGCATGACGAAGCGCAAATGCCGTTCGGCGGGGTTGGCGCTTCGGGCTATGGCCGGTTCGGCGGCAAGCAGGGGATCGACAGCTTCACCGAGACCCGCTGGATCACGGTGGAAACGCTGCCCGGCCACTTCCCGATCTGAGGAGCCAGGACATGAACAAGTTGATCGCAGCAGCCGCACTTGGCCTTGCAGCCGTTGCCGCCATGGCCGGGGCCGACGCGCCAAACGGAGCCGCCGCGCCTGCGCCGACGCTGACCTATGTCTTTTCGATCCGGGCTACGCTTGATCCGGCGGTCGAGGTCGGCCAGTCCGAAGGCGGGCGGCGGCGGTTTATCGCGGTGACTGGCGGAGAAGTCTATGGCCCGCGTCTGCGCGGCAAAGTGCTGGACGGCGGGGGCGATTGGCAGACCATCCTGCCCGGCGGGCTGACCAAGGTGGAGGCCAAATACTTCGTCAAGACCGATCAGGGCGCGGTGATAGAAGTGACCAACCCGGGCCTGCGCACGGCCAGCGCCGAAGTGGTGGAACGCCTGGCCAAGGGGGAGGATGTCGATCCCTCGCTCTACTATTTCCGCACCACTCCGAACTTCCGCGTCGGCGCGCCCGAACTGGACTGGATGCAGCGCCACGCTTTCGTTGCGCGCGGCATCCGTCGGCCCGATCACGTGGTGATCGATTACTATATGGTGGAGTGAGCGGCGGCGCTCAGGCCGCCACCGCCAGTTCGGTCGCCTGCTGGATCGCGCGCTTGGCATCCAGCTCGCTCGCTTCGAACGCTCCGCCGATCAGCTGCGCGGGCAGGCCCAGCGCGACCAGATCGTCATAAAGCCCGCGCAGCGGTTCCTGCCCGGCGCAGACCACCACCGTGTCGACTTCCAGCAGCACCGGCTCCCCGCCGATCGTGCAGTGCAGCCCCGTGTCGTCGATCTTCACATAATCGACGCCTGAGACCATCTTCACCCCGCGCCGCTGCAGGGTCAGGCGGTGGGTCCAGCCGGTGGTCTTGCCCAGGCCCTGTCCAACCGGAGTGGCCTTGCGCTGCAGCAGCGTCACTTCGCGGCCATTGCTGGCCACTTGCGGCTCGATCCCGGTTACCCCGCCGCGCGGGTGGTTCTGGAAATCGACCCCCCATTCGCGCGCAAAGGTATCGATGTCGAGCGCGGCGCTGGTGCCCTGATGGGTGATCAGTTCAGCCACGTCGAACCCGATCCCGCCCGCGCCCATGATCGCGACCTTCTGCCCGACTTCGGCTTCGCCCCGGATCACATCGATATAACGCACGACTTTGGCGTGATCGATCCCGGGAATCGCAGGGGTGCGCGGCACGATGCCGGTGGCTACCACCACCTCGTCAAAGCCCATGTCCTTGAGCATCGCCGCATCGACCCGCGTGTTCAGCCGCAAGTCTACCCCGCGCAGTTCGATCATCCGCCCGAAATAGCGCAGCGTTTCGTAGAATTCCTCCTTGCCGGGGATCCGCTTGGCCAGGTTGAACTGCCCGCCGATCTCGCTCGCGGCGTCGAACAGCGTCACGGCATGGCCGCGCTCGGCGGCAATGGTGGCATAGGCGAGGCCAGCCGGACCCGCTCCCACCACTGCGATCCGCTTTGGCGCAGCAGCTGGCGCGATCACCACGTCCACCTCGCGGCAGGCGCGGGCATTGACCAGGCAGCTGGTCAGCTTGCCGGTAAACGTGTGGTCAAGGCAGGCCTGATTACAGGCGATGCAGGTATTGATCTCATCCTCGCGGCCCTCGCGCGCCTTGTTGACGAGATCGGGATCGGCCAGCATCGGCCGCGCCATCGATACGATGTCGGCATCGCCGCGCGCCAACACGTCCTCGGCCACTTGCGGCATATTGATGCGGTTGCTGGTGATCACCGGGATCGACAACTCGCGCCGCAGCCGCCCGGTAACCCTGGCAAAGGCCGCGCGCGGGACCATGGTGGCGATCGTGGGGACAAAGCTTTCGTGCCAGCAGAAGTGCGTGGAAATCACGTCCACCCCCTCGGCCTGCAGTGCCTTGGCCAGGCTCACCACTTCGTCCCAGGCCATGCCGCCCTGCAGCATGTCCATCGCCGAAATGCGGAACACGAAGATGAAGTCCGCCCCCACAGCCGTGCGCACCGCGCGGACCACCTCGACCGGAAAGCGCATCCGGTTTTCCCACGATCCGCCCCAGCGGTCGCTGCGCTGGTTGGTCTTTTCGACCAGGAAGGTGGAAATCAGATAGCCGGCCGAACCGATAATCTCGACCCCGTCATAGCCCGCCTGCTTGGCCAGGGCGGCGCAGTTGGCGAAAGCAGCGATCTGTTCGGCGATCCCTTCTTCGGTCAGCTCATTGGGCTGGAACCGCGCGATCCGTGACTTGACCGGGGAAGGCGCGACGCAGTCCGGCGTGCCCGCCAGCGATCCGGTGTGGAGGATCTGCATGCAGATCTTCACATCGCTGGCGGCGGCATGGACCGCATCGGTCACTTGCCGGTGCACCGCGACATCGTCTGGCCCCAGCAGCTTGGCGCCCATGCCCGCCGTGGGGTGCGGGCCAATCCCGCCGGTGATGATCATCCCCACCCCGCCGCGGGCCCGCTCCGCGAAATAGGCCGCCATGCGCTCCCCGGCGTCGGGCAGGTCTTCCAGCCCGGTGTGCATCGAACCCATCAAGATACGGTTCTTGATCTGCGTATGCCCGACTTTCAGCGGTGAGAAGACGTGCGGATAACGGGTGGTCATGGCAGGTGGAATCCTCATCCGGGGCGCCCTGTTATGCAGGTGCGCTGCAGGACTGGTGCCGGCTACAGGATTCGAACCCGTGGCCCCCTGATTACAAATCAGGTGCTCTACCAACTGAGCTAAGCCGGCCCCGTCGTGCAGCGTCCCTTTGCTTCACTGCGCGCCAAAGGTCCAGCCCTCCGTTTGCGCAATTTCGCGGGTCAGGGCGGGCGGGTTCCACAGCGCCAGATCATGCGCCGCGCCGCGCAGCCAGGCGGCGGTGAGCAAGGCATCGCTGGCGTGATCGGCAATCGGGCCGCTGCCGGGGACCAACGGCGCGCCCAGCACCTGCAATGCGGCGTTGAGTTCATCATAGCTGCGCATCTTGCTTTTGTTGGCCGACCGTCCGGCGGCCATGGCAGCCAGCGTAGTGTAGATTTCGACCACCACCGCGCCGCTTTGGGGCAAAGGATCGACCGGCCAGACCGGCAAGTGGCCCGCCAGCCGGTGCAGCACCCGCATCCCGGTCAGGCTCGATTTGCCGACTTGCGCCGCGCCGACCAGATTGAAATTTGAGTACGGCTTGCACCCCATGGCTTCCTGCGCGCGCTCGGTCACCCGCAGCCGCCCGCGCCCGCCGCCAAAATGTTCCCCCTCGCGCCCGCCATGACGGCGGAAATGGCGCGCGGCTTCGGCATGGTCGACAAAGCTGGTTGCAGCAAGGTGCGGATCAAGTTCGCACAGAGCATCGATCTTGGCCCACAAGTCCCTGGCATTGGCCGGACTTTCGCTCCACCCGGGGAAGAACGCACCGCAATCTGCAAAAGCGAGCGAGATGCCCATATCGAACCCGACCAGCGTATCGGCGGGCAGTTCCTCCAGCAGCCAATCGAGCACTTCGCGGCGCGACCAGCGATGGCCGGGGCGGACCAGTTGCGGCGCTGCCCCATCCTGACTGCATAGCGCCACCGCGATTCCCCGATGCCGCTCCCCCGCCGCGCCGGACCAGTCAATGGCAGCGAAATGCTGAAAGCGCGTCACGCCTTGGGGCATGATCCGGGCTGCAGCTTCCAGCCTTTGGCGGCAGCGGCGTACCACGGATCGCGCGCGGCCCTGGCCAGCCGGCCTGCATCAGATGGCATGCGCTCGCTCGGCACCAGCGATATTGCCACGCAGCTATCGCCCTGCCAGCCATCAACGCGCCAGTCACCCGATGGCAGACCATCGGACTGGGCGCTCAATTCCTGTGTCGCACCTGCCGTCACTTCCCACACGCCAAAGGCATTGAGCCCGCCAAAACCCGATTCGCTCAGGTCGATCGCAGCGAAATGCTGGCGCGATGCGGACCAGACCGGCGTGTCGCCAGTTTCGAACGACGCGCCTTTGCCCGCCCGGTCAAATACGATGAAACCAAAGGCTTCGTATCCGTTCCAACCGAACGAGAGGAAGCGCTGGTCTTTGCTCAGAGTGGGGGTGCCGATCGCTTCCATCCAGCGCACGTCGATGCAGCCGGTCCCTCCGCCCAAGGTGGTGACGGCGAACTGGTTCATGTCTGCCGCCACCAGTTCAGCCAGGGCCTTGGGCACAGCCAGCGGAGCCTTGCGTTCCAGCAGGCCGTTTTCATCGTCGCGGACCAATTTGGGGCAGGCGCTCAGTTCGTGGCGTGCGGGTTTGGCCGGGGCGGCAGTAGGTGATGATGCGGCCACTGGTGCGGTCGCCACTGCTGCACCGCTTGCTTCGGCAGCAGGTTCGCCCGCGCTGCCACACGCAGCCAGCAGCATTGGCAAAGTCACCAACAGGCTTCGCATCGTCATTCCTCTCCGCGCCGTTCCCGCCGCTTTTTGTCCCACCATTCCAGCCGCTTCAGCACCTCGCGCTCAAACCCGCGTTCGACTGGTTGGTAATAGCTTTGCGGCTCCATCCCGTCGGGCCAGTAATTCGCGCCGGAAAAACCGTCCTCGGCCTCGTGGTCATAGGCATAGTCCTTGCCGTAACCGATGTCCTTCATCAGCTTGGTTGGCGCGTTGAGGATATTGGCGGGCGGGGCCAGGCTGCCGGTTTCGCGGGCGCTTTTCCATGCCGCCTTCTGCGCTGCATAGGCCGCGTTCGATTTGGGGGCGGTGGCAAGGTAGAGGCAGGCCTGAACGATCGCCAGTTCGCCTTCGGGACTGCCCAGGAACTGATAGGCGTCCTTGGCGGCAAGGCACTGCACCAGCGCTTGCGGATCAGCCAGGCCGATGTCCTCGCTGGCGAAGCGTACCAGCCGCCGCAGGACATAAAGCGGCTCTTCCCCCGCTGTCAGCATCCGCGCCATGTAATAGAGCGCGGCCTGCGGATCGGAGCCGCGCAGCGCTTTGTGCAGCGCGGAAATCAGGTTGTAATGCCCGTCGCGGTCCTTGTCATAGACGGCCACCCGGCGCTGCAGAAATTTGCCCAGCCCCGCCGGGTCAAGCGGTTCCGGGATTTGCGCATTGTAGAGCGTTTCGGCCTGATTGAGCAGGAATCGCCCGTCGCCGTCCGCGCTGGCCACCAGCGCAGCGCGGGCATCGGCGGTCAGGGGAAGGGGGCCTGCCAGCTCCTCCGCCCGGGTCAGCAGGGTATCGAGTGCCGTTTCGTCAAGCCGGTTCAGGATCAGCACCGCCGCCCGGCTGAGTAAGGCGGCGTTGAGCGCGAAGCTGGGGTTCTCGGTCGTCGCGCCGACCAGCGTGACCGTGCCGCGTTCGACGAACGGCAGGAACCCGTCCTGCTGGGCGCGGTTGAAGCGGTGAATTTCGTCCACGAACAACAAGGTGCGTTGCCCGGCCTTGGCCGCCAGCTCAGCCTCGGCAAAGGCTTTCTTGAGGTCGGCCACGCCCGAAAACACCGCGCTGACCGCGATGAACCGCATCCCCACCGCATCGGCCAGCAGCCGGGCAATGCTGGTCTTGCCGGTGCCGGGCGGGCCCCACAGGATCATGCTCGACAGTTTGCCTGCCGCCACCATCCGCCCGATCGCGCCTTCGGGTCCGGTCAGGTGATCCTGTCCGATCACTTCGCCCAGTTGCAATGGCCGCAGCCGGTCAGCCAGCGGCGCATCGGCGCGCGCGGCTTCGGTCGCGGGGGAGGGGACAGAATCGGCCGGAAACAGGTCGGACATCGGCTGCGTGTCTAAGCTGTCTGGCGGAAAAATGCACAGGGGGCTTGAAAAGTTCGATCAAAGATATATCTTAGAGACATCATGAAAGGACAAAGACACATGAAAATGCACGGATGCGGCCGCGAAGGCCGCTTTGGTCGCGGGCGGGGCGGGATGCCGCTGGTCGCGATGATGTTTGGCGGACGGCATGGCCGGGGCCGGGGCTTTGACGGCCCGTTCGGTGAAGACTTTGGCGGCCGGCGCGGACCGCGCGGGCGCAGCCGGGTGTTCGGATCGGGCGAACTGCGGCTGGTGCTGCTGGCCCTGATCGCCGAGCAGCCGCGCCACGGCTATGAACTGATCAAGGGGATCGAGGAACTGACCGGCGGCAACTATGCGCCCAGCCCGGGGGTGGTCTATCCCACGCTCAGCCTGCTGACCGACGAAGGCATGGTCGAGGAAGCGCCCGGCGAAGGCAGCCGCAAGGCCTATGCCGCAACCGATGTGGGCCGCAAGGAACTGGATGAGCGGATTGACGAATTCAAGGCGCTGGTCGAGCGGCTGAAAGGCATGGCCGACCGCGAGGATCGCCACGGCTCCCCCCCGATCCGCCGTGCGCTGGGCAATCTGGCCGCTGCGGTGCGCAACCGCGCGATGGAGGGCGAATTTGACCGCGAGACCATGCACCAGATCGCCGAGATCCTCGACGAGGCGGCCCGCAAGGTTGAACGACTGTGAGTGCGGTGGCATCGGAAGGGCGGCTCGCCACCGCCCACGGCTCTAAGTACCTGCAGCAGCTCTGCAAGCACTGGTCACACAACCTCGCGGTCGAATTTGACGCCCAGCAGGGCAAAGTCACTTTCCCTCGTGATGCGCGTGGCAGCAGCTGGGCGGGGGACGCGGTGGTGACTTTCACTGCCGAGCCCGCCGCGCTGCTATGCCGAATTGACGCCAGCGAGCCGGGCCAGCTGGAAGGGCTGAAAGGCGCATTGGTCCGCCACCTGGATCGCTTCGCCTTCCGCGAGGCTCCCGTGGCGATCGACTGGGCCTGAACCCGCAATTTGGTCTCTGCCCATATCCGTGTTAACCCTACGGCATCCACCGGATAACAAGGGGAGTTGGGAGCATGGAAGGACAGACTGGCAGGGCTGTGCCCGGCAGTTATTGGGTTGTCGCGGTTCTGGGCATGCTGTGGAACAGCTTTGGTGCCTATCTCTATACGATGGCCAATCTGGGTGACACTTCCGTCACGGCAGGCGCGCCGCCGGAAATGCTGGCCTATTTGGCTGCCATGCCGGTCTGGGCGCATGCGGGCTGGGCCTTTGGTATCTGGGGTTCGTTCGCGGGATCGGTGCTGATGCTGCTGCGCAAGCGCCACGCGGTGACCGCTTTCCTGATTTCGATCCTGGGCGCGCTGGTCAGCTATGCGGCGCAGGCGATGGCGGGGGTCCTGACCCCGGCAGAACCGGTCATGATCCTGGTCGTGATCCTGTTCCTGTGGTGGTACAGCCGCCGCGCTGCTTCCCAGGGTCTGCTGCGCTAGTTCAGCGTTTCGTCGCCGCTGCCTTTTGCCGGATCAGCCGGAGATAGGTATCGGCGACGACCTGGTTGATCTGGTCCCAGCTGAAATCGCGGGCGCGCAGTTCGCCCGCTGCGCCGTGCCGGGCGCGCAAGTCGGCATCGTCGATATAGCCGCGCAGCGCCTCGGCAAATTGCCGCACCGCGCCGGGGGTGATCAGCCGTCCGGACTTGCCATTGCCGACCAGGTTCTGGCTCCCCGTAGCCGCCGCCGCAACCACCGGCAGGCCGCTCGCCATGGCTTCAAGGCTGACATTGCCGAAGGTTTCGGTGGTCGATGGAAAGAACAATACGTCCATCGAGGCGACCGCCTTGCCCAGATCCTTGCCCGCCATGAACCCGGCGAACACCGCCTCGGGCAGCCGCGCTTCCAGCCAGGGCCGGGCCGGGCCATCGCCCACGATCAGCACCCGAAACCGGGCATTGCGGCGGCGCAATTCGTCGATCGTGTCGGAGAACACGTCGAGCCCCTTTTCCATCACCAGCCGGCTGTGAAAGCCAACCACGACATCGTCATCCTGCAGCCCCATGCTGCGGCGCCATTCCATGCTGCGGAGGGAAGGATCGAACAGTTCGCGGTCCACCCCGCGTGACCAGATGTCGATATCATAGTTCATCCGCTGCTCGCGCAGCACCTGGGCCATGCTCTCGCTTGGCACCACCAGCGCGTCACACCGGCGGTAGAAGCGGCGCAATATCGCTACCATCACCGGTTCGAACCAGGCCAGGTTGTAGTAGCGAAAGTAGGTTTCGAACCGGGTGTGGACCGATGACAACGCCGGCAGCCCCCGCCGCCGCGCCCAGGTAACCGCGCGATGCGAAGCGATGTCGGGCGAGGCGACATGAACCACATTGGGCTGAAACGCCGCCAGATCGCGCCGCACCCGGGGGCTGAGCGCGAAGGGAAAGCGGTATTCCGGCCGGCCCGGGATCGCAAAGCTTGGCATGCTGATCAGTTCGCCCTGCGGCTCAAACGCGGGTTCGTCCACGGTCGGGGAATAGACCCTGACCTGCGCGCCCTGGCGCAACAGGTATTCGACCAGCCGGTTAAGCGCCTGATTCGCCCCGTCGCGGACGTAATTGTAATTGCCGCTGAAGAGCGCAATGCGAAGGTCGCTGGTCTGCATCCGCCGTGCCCTAGCCGATCCTGGCCCGACAGGCCAGACGCCCGGAGCATTGCTGCCCCGGGCGTCCTTCGGGAGAGGCCGGAAACCCCGGATCAGTAACCGTAGTAACCGCGGTCTTCATGGCGGCGGCGGCGCCCTTCGTAATAGCCGCGACCGCCATTGTTGTAGTTGCCGTTCTGGGCGTAGTACCCGCCATCGTTGCTGTAATAGCCGCCCTGCTGCGGATAGCCGTTGTAATACCCGCCGCCGTTCTGGGCACCTTCGTAACGCTGGTTGTAGCAACGGCGTTCGTCATAGCGGTCACCGTCGCAGCGGTTGTGCTTGTTCTTGCCACCCGAGGCGATCAGCGCGCCGATGGCGAGGCCGATGATCCCGCCAACCACGGCGGCTCCGGCAGTGTCACCATCACCGCCACGGCGATAGCGGCCGTCATTGGCCATGGCCGGGGTGGCGCTGGCCAGCGCGGTGGCGATCAGGGCAGTGCCGAGCATGGTCTTCTTGAGGCTGAGGATGCGCATCGCTGGAAACTCCGGTGCGGCGCCTCGGGCCCGATGCCCTTGCGATTCGCCGCCTTGGAACTGCTTTTGCCCCCCGCTGCCTGAACGGATTCGGTGCAACACTTGCAGCCTTTGTTCAGATTTCTGGCGATCAACATGAACCAAAATTGCCCCACTGACGCTGCCCAGCGGCCAATTTGCCACCCTGGCGCGTATTGGAGCGCCCCGGAACCTGCTTCCTCGCCCGCTATGCCGTGCTGCTGACATTGAAATAAAACGATATTTTCAGAGTTAGTTGATGAAACACATCCGCAGGGCAAGCTTTCCCCCCACGCAAACAATTTTCCCGCCCCCGCGCCGGGGCACCACGCGAAACCAACAATGTCAAAGAGCAGACGTCAGGATGACAGACCGGGGCGATGTAGGAAAATGGATTTCAGAAGTAGCGGGGGCTTCGCGATTCGCGGCCCATGCCAATTCGCTCGAGGCTTTCGCTGTGTCCCTTGGCAGCGGCAATTTCGATGGCCTGCCTGATATAACTGCGGCCTGATTTGGGATCCCCCCGGTCTTCCAGAATCTTGCCAAGTTCGATCCGCAACGAAGTCATCATCAGGCTGTGGCGATAACGGCTGGCAATTGCCAGTGCGTCGGCAATGTGGCGCAATGCAGTTCCATAATTGCCCGAATGCCGCACGTGCCGTGCGATGCTGGAATTGGCTTCGATCCTGATCCTGTGGCAATCAGTGTCGGTCGCATAGTCACGGGCGTTGCGGATCAGATCAAGCGCTCTTCTGGTTTCAATTGGCCCATTCTGACGTTCCAGCAGCAGGTTGGCCCGCACGATCATGCAACGGTGCCAAAGGTCGAACTGCTGCGAATTCTTTGCAGTCGCCGCGCTGGCCTCGATCTGCGTCATCGCCTCGACTGCCCGCCGTTGCAGCTGCAGCAGGCGCGCATAGTGCCGCTGGAAGTGCGCCCCGGCGCGGTGCTCGCCGAGGACCTGCAACATGGCGATAGCCATAAGATAGTCGGCCTCGGCCCGCGCGGGATCGCTGCGGAAATGCGCGACCACTCCGCGGTAACCCGTGACCATTGCCAGAATGAAGCATTCTTCGCGCGACTTGCCGGGATCGCCCAGGAAGGGCTGATCGTCGTATCCGATGGTTTCCCGCAAGCTCTGCAGTTCGTGCCTGATCCGGGCTGCGCGACTGTGGAGGCTTCCGCCACCATTCACGGGCGGACGTTCGTTCTCCCACGGGTCCTCATCGATGTCCGCTTCAATCTGGTCGAGCAGTTCGTTTGCCTGACCCAGCCGGCCGCGTTCGATCAGAACGGAGACGCGGTTGATGGCAATCCGCCGCCACCCCCGGCTACGCTGTTTTTCAGGAGGCTCCTGGTCCAGCAATTGGCGAATATCGGCCAGCGCGCTCCGTGCGCCCGGCAGGTCTCCCTGGGTCAGTGCCACCACGGCGCGTTCGTTGCACAGCCAGATCAACTCGTCTGCGTAGAAGGGAGCAGGTCCCACGAAACTGGCTTGCCGCTCTTCGAAGCATGCGCGTGCTGCGGCATTGCGGCGAAATGCCTTCGCAAGGCGATCAAGCCGCTTGGCATGTTCGGTCAGCGCACCCTGCCGACTATCATCCTCTCCCTCAAGCGCATGTTCAAACCGCAATAGTGCACTGGTCGAATAGTAACTGCGGACCAGCGAGAAGGCCGCGCGCAAACAGGCGGCAGCATCGCGCGTGGCGCGCCGGACTAATTGCGATCCCGCAGAGGCCGCAGACCGATCATCTAAGTGCATGAAAATGCGGTGGATTGGGTCATCAGGCTTCGGATAGTCAAGGTCAGGCGCGACTTCCGACTTCCCAGGCCAATCGGCATCGCCATGAACCGAATCGATATCGTGCCAAACGCCGCAGAACAGATCGACCAGATGGCCCAGCTCGGCGTGGATTTCCGGACCCGGGGCGCTGACCCCGTCATTGTCGCTCATGAACAGCGACAGGTTGAAGCTGGATGCCAGCTTGGCATCATTGACTGGTGCCCCGTGCAGGTCGCGGAAGTAGGTGGCGATCGCGCGGTGCAGGGCGATTGGCGCGCGCAGCGCGTCTTCTTCCGCCAGTGCCCGGTCGGGATCGTCATAGTGTGGATCGAGCCTTAGGATCAGCCCCAAATCGCAAAGCTTTTTCACCAGCGCGCGTAATGCGTTGGCAGACCACTCTGCGCCGCGCCGTCCCGTCGGATCGATCGCCCGCCTTACCCGGGGAACATAGGCAAGGACTACCGCCTCGACTGGCCGACCGATGAAGCTCTTGACCCGCAGGACCTCGATCGCCGCGCGCGGATGATCGCAGACCTGCTTCAGGCAGGCCGGATCGAGATGCGCTTCGAGGAACTTGATCGCCACGCGCGACGGATCGATCTTGCAGGCTCTGATCAGATCGATCAGATCGGAAGATGCAAGGTACTCCTTGTCTCCGAGCGCTTTCCAGAACGCGAGCCGGATGTGCCGCAAGTGGCGCGATTTGAGTCCGCGAACCAGTTTGTCGACGTTTGCCGGTTCTTCAGCCCCATCAAACTCATCCGGCTCATCACAGTGGAGTGGAAAAGCGGGAATATCCAGTGCCTTGCAATAGGCCAGGATGCGGTCGCTGCTCAGCAGAATTACCCTGATCCCGGCATCGGTGCCGCGCCGCTTGAGTTCACGCAGGAAGAAATCCAGCCCGGCACTGATTGGTTCGCCAAGCTTGCCAAAGAACCGTTCCGCGCCATTGATGACGATCAGGCATGGTTTCCACTTGGCCTCGCTGTTGCCGATCTCGCGAAACAACTGTTCGCGCGCCCCTTCGTCCTGGTTGAACAGCGTTGCCCGTCGATCCTGCTGAACTGGTACGGGTCTGTTCCAGAAGCCGGTCGAAGGCTTTTTGCGGGCTTCCAGAAAGCGGGCAATCCCGGACAGCACGCTGTCGCTGTCATAGGCGAAAGCCGCGTTGATCAGCAGGCGGTCTTCCTGCGGCGGCCGTTTGCCGGTTTCGAATTGCCAGTTGTCCGGTTTCATCAATTCACGCGAAAACTGGCCGCGGCCGATGCCGCGTCTGCCGGTAATGGCTATGATCGGCGCGCTGGAGCGGTTCTGCTCTGGGTGACCAAGCCGCGGCTTGTAGTCCACTTCGAACTTGGCATCAGCTTCCTGCGAACCGCCGGAGCGCGCGGTAACGCCCCACATTGTCCAATTGCCACCCCCGTTTGGCGCGTCTTTGAAGCCGTTTTGCGGTGCCCGCAGACTTGGGTTGAAATAGGTATCGCCCAGATCGATCCGTTCGCCCAGGTGCTCGACAGTTTCAAGCGAGCGGGCGAGAGCGCCCCATTTGTCTTTCGCTTTGATGAACTTGGCCCGGTCGGCGATGCACAGGCCTTCGATGTCGAGTTCATCGTCGAACAGCACTTGCACGCCAAGCCGTTCGAGGAAATCTTGACGCATCATGTGCTTGTAATTTTCCCAACCCGCGTGGGACTTATCATAGCTTTGCAGTGGCGCTGTGCGGTTCCAGATCACGAACAAGGGTGCCGCCTGGCGCAGCGGGGCGTTGCCAACGAAGAACTGCAGGTGGTTGTTGATTTCCTGCTCGGTCATGCCCAGCCCAAGGAACAGGATCGGGTTGCCGGCGATCAGGGTCATCAAGCCGTGATCAAACGGTTCGCGATTCATATCGTAGCGGCGATAGAGCTGGTCATAGTCGCGCAAGTTCGCCACCATTGATTGCGGCAGGTCGGCGCGACCATGCAGGTGCATTATGTGGCGCTGGATCTTGGCCGAGCCGACTGCGAATTCGAACAGCCGGTCCGGTCGTTCGCGATCCATGACATCGCTGATCACAGTCGAACCATTGGGCAGGATCCGCGTCCAGCGGCCAAACGGCTGCTCTTCTATCTCTGCGCCAGAACCGGGCTTGCCGACCATGCTGGTGAAATCGTTGGTTTTCGCGAGATGGCGATTTGCGAAGAAGCGGCTGGTCAGGCTTCGCGGATAAGTTCTGGCCGAGGCAACCTCGGCATCTTCAAGCTGCTGCTGTTCACCCGGCAGCAGCATCAAGGCCCGTTCCAGCTCAAAATCATAGTTCAGCGTGGCGATCCGGCGAATACCCAGGCGCCCGATGATCAGTCTTACAATCTCGCGTCCCTTTTCGTCCGAACGCGTCAGCCCCCGGCGAAGGAAAATCGCGGCGATTCGACGCTCGAACTCACGTTCGGCATTGTCAGTTGGAGCACCATGCAGCCGGGTGTCGATCCCGACACGCCGCATGGCCCGGTCAAACGCTGCGAAGCGTTTGGCCAGTTCCCAGATCTGGCCGCGTTGGTCAGGAGCATAGCCGCGCGACTTGGGATTGGTGAGCCAATGGTGAATTGCCCCGGCTTCGGTGCTGATGCTGTCCAGAATATGCAGCGGGGCCAGGCAGTTGCCGGACAATGCACGGCGATAATTCTGTGCAAGGCCTTTTGCAATCAAGAGGATTGACTTGATAAGCACCGACCAGTCTGGATAACCAAGTCGTCCGGTGGTCATCGCGCCAGTTATCGCGACCATCCGTCCACCATGGAGCGCATCGACGAATTCCTGCAACGCGCGGTTGCGGCGCGTATTGTCTTGATAGACTTTTGACGTGGTCATCCCACCCCCCGGGTTGGTCCCGGGGAAGTCTAGTACATTGCGCACCGCGCTGCGGTGTGATTCATCACACTGCAGTGCAGATTTCTGCGCAACTCTGCCGCTGCGTCAGCGGGCTGTGCCCAAAGGGCGCGGGGACGAAGACTTGCGAGCCGACTAAAGCCCCTCCTCTGAAGAGGAGGGGGAGTGTGCTGCTTACGCCGCTTCCTTCTTGCGCCCGGCCTTCTTGCGCTCATGCGGATCGAGCAGGGCCTTGCGCAGGCGGATCGACTTGGGCGTGACTTCGACCATTTCGTCGTCGTCGATATAGGCGATGGCCTGTTCCAGCGTCATGATCCGGGGCGGGGTGAGGCGGATGGCGTCGTCCTTGCCGGTGGAGCGGAAGTTGGTCAGCTGCTTGGACTTGGCCGGGTTGACTTCCAGATCGTCAGGCTTGGCGTTTTCGCCGATGATCATGCCTTCATAGATCTTGTCCTGCGGGCGCACGAACAGGCTGCCGCGTTCTTCCAGCATGTTGAGCGCATAGCCCACTGCTTCGCCCGCGCAGTTGGAGATCAGCACGCCGTTGGCGCGGCCTTCGATCTGGCCTTTGTAGGGGCCGTATTTGTCAAACAGGCGGTTCATGATCCCGGTGCCGCGCGTGTCGGACAGGAATTCGCCGTGATAGCCGATCAGGCCGCGGCTGGGGGCAGTGAAGGTGATCCGGGTCTTGCCGCCGCCGCTGGGGCGCATGTCGGTCATTTCCGCCTTGCGCAGCGCCATCTTGTCAATGACGGTGCCCGAGTGTTCGTCGTCCACGTCGATCACCACGGTTTCGTAGGGTTCGGTGCGGGCGCCCTTGTCGTCCTGGCCATAGAGCACGCGGGGGCGGCTGATGCCCAGTTCAAACCCTTCGCGGCGCATGGTTTCGATCAGCACGCCCAGCTGCAATTCGCCGCGCCCGGCGACTTCGAAGCTGTCCTTGTCGGCAGATTCGGTCACCTTGATCGCGACGTTGCTTTCGGCTTCGCGCTCCAGACGGTCGCGGATCATGCGGCTGGTCACCTTGGTGCCTTCGCGGCCGGCCATCGGGCTGTCATTCACGGCAAAGCGCATCGACAGCGTGGGCGGGTCGATCGGCTGGGCGTGGAGCGGTTCGGTCACGCTGGGATCGGCGATGGTGTTGGATACGGTCGCGTCGGTCATCCCGGCGATCGAGATGATGTCGCCTGCGCGGGCTTCGTCCACCGGAACGCGTTCCAGCCCGCGGAAGGCCATCAGCTTGCTGGCGCGGCCGGTTTCCACCAGCTTGCCATCGTTATCGAGCGCGTGGATCGGCGAATTGACCTTGACCGTGCCCGACTGGACCTTGCCGGTCAGGATGCGGCCAAGGAAGTTGTCGCGATCGAGCAGGGTGACGAGGAATTTGAACGGCCCGTCGACATCGGCTTCCGGGGCGGGGACGTGTTCGACGATCTTCTTGAACAGCGGGGTCAGCGTGCCTTCGCGCATGCTGGGATCTTCGTTGGCATAGCCATTGCGGCCCGAGGCGTAGAGCACGGGGAAATCGCACTGTTCATCGCTGGCATCGAGGCTGACGAACAGATCGAACACTTCGTCGAGCACTTCCTGGATGCGTTCGTCCGGACGGTCGACCTTGTTGACCACCACGATCGGGCGAAGGCCCAGCGCCAGCGCCTTGCCAGTGACGAATTTGGTCTGCGGCATCGCGCCTTCGCTGCTGTCGACCAGCAGGATCACGCCGTCGACCATGGACAGGATCCGCTCCACCTCACCGCCGAAGTCGGCGTGGCCGGGGGTGTCGACGATGTTGATCCGCGTGCCTTCCCATTCGACGCTGGTGCACTTGGCCAGAATCGTGATCCCGCGTTCCTTTTCCAGGTCGTTCGAATCCATCGCGCGTTCTTCGATGCGCTGATTGTCACGGAAGGTGCCGGACTGGCGGAACAGCTGGTCGACCAGGGTGGTCTTGCCGTGGTCAACGTGCGCAATGATCGCAATATTGCGCAAAGGAAGGGGGGCGGACATCGTGGGGCCTTCGGATAGAGAGAGGGGCGGGCGGCGCGTGTTGCACCGCAATATGCGCCGCGCCCCTAGCCCAAGCGGGGCTCTGGGGCAAGTGCGCTGACTGTGCCCGCACTGCAACAGGCTGGTTCCGGCGGACACATTTTGGTCATCGCCGATTGCTAGGCACCGCGCAGGCCCCTATCTGGCGCGCCAAGGCGGGCAAGCCGCCATGGTTATCTATGCAGGAACCAATCGATGACTTCGCTTGACGCCAAGGGTGCCGGATCGCTGCGCCTTCGCCTGATGCTGGGGATTGCCCTGGCTGCCTTTGCTGCTCCGACTGCCGGGTTTGCGCAGGAAATCGCCGAACAACCGATCGAGGAAGAGGCCGAAGCCGCGCCTCCTGCCGATGAAGGCGCGACCCCCGCCGAGGAATACGGTAACGAGATCGTCGTTACCGCGACCAAGCGCGAACAGACCCTGCAGAACGTGCCGGTAGCGGTTTCGGTTGCCACGGCCGATGCGATCGAACGCGCGGCGGTGCGCGATCTCAAGGATCTGCAAACGCTGGTTCCGGCGCTGCGGGTGACCCAGCTGCAAAGCAGCGCCAATACCAATTTCATCATCCGCGGCTTTGGCAACGGGGCCAACAACGCCGGGATCGAACCTTCGGTCGGGGTGTTCGTCGACGGGGTCTATCGCAGCCGCACCGGCGCGCAGATCGGCGATTTGCCCGATGTAGCCCGCGTCGAAGTGCTGCGCGGCCCGCAGAGCACGCTGTTCGGCAAGAACGCCAGCGCCGGGGTGATCAGCCTGGTCACCAAGGAACCGGCCTTCAAGTTCCACGGCTCGGTCGAGGCCAGCTATGGCAACCATGACGCCAAAGTGCTCAAGGGCTATGTCACCGGCCCGGTGATGGAAAATATCGCCGCCAGCCTGTCTGCCGGGATCAACCAGCGCGATGGCATGGTGCAGGACCAGGGCTATGGCGGGCGCACCAATGAACGCAATCGCTGGTTCTTGCGCGGGCAGCTCAGGATCGAGCCGAGCAGCCAGCTCAAGCTGCGGCTGATCGCGGACTATGACAAGATCGACGAAGCCTGCTGCGCGGTGGTCAACCTGCGCCGCTCTGCCGCGACCAGCGCGGTTGAAGCGCTGGGCGGCAAGGTCAACGCGGCCAGCGATCCGTTCGGCGGGGTGGTTTACTCCAATTTCGCCAGCAGCAATGAAATCGAGAACTGGGGCATTTCGGGTCAGGCCGACTATACCGTCGGCCCGCTCAAGCTGACCTCGATCACGGCTTACCGCAAGAGCAAGAGCCGCACCAATCAGGATTCGGACTTCACCAGTGCCGATCTGATCGGGCAGAACGCGGGCACGCTCGACATCGGTACGTTTACCCAGGAACTGCGCGCTTCGGCCGGGTTCATGGACTTTTTCAATGCCATGGCCGGGGCCTATTTCTTTGACGAAAAGGTCACCAGTGGCAACGCGCTGACTTATGGCAAGGCGTTCCGGCCTTATGCGAACCTGCTTTCAGGCGGAGGCGTGGGCGCGCTGGAATCGCTGGTCGTGCCGCTTGCGCCGGGTACTTTCTTTGCGCCGGGGCAGGGGCTGTTCGACAGCTTCCAGATGCATGACAAGGCGTGGTCGGTATTCGGCAATCTCGATTTCAAGCCGCTCCACAACGTCACGCTGACGATTGGCGCGAACTATACCCACGATGCCAAGGACGTGACTTCGGCCGTCACCAGCACCGATGTCTTCTCGGGCCTCAATCTGGTTGCGCTGGGCGGCGGATCGACCAACCCCTCGCTCAATCCGCTGCTGGCGCTGCGCCCGCTGCAGTTCCTGCCGCCGTTCCGCAATTTCCCCAATGCGGTGGAAAGCGGCCAGACCCGCGACGGCGACTGGTCATGGACCGGGCGGCTGGCCTGGCAGGTGACCGACAGCGTCAATACCTATTTCTCCTATGCCACGGGTTACAAGGCCAGCTCGTTCAACCTGTCACGCGATAGCCGCCCGCTCGCGTCGGACTATGCCGCGCTGGCCGGGGCCGGGCTGCTGGTGAACAACCTCACCACCGGTTCGCGCTTTGCCGGGCCGGAAGATGCGCGGGTGCTGGAACTGGGGATCAAGACGAAGTTCGGGATCGCCAGCGCCAACCTGACCTTTTTCAAGCAGACCATCGCGGGCTTCCAGTCCAACACGTTCACCGGCACCGGCTTTGCGCTGGCCAATGCCGGCAAGCAGAGCACGCGCGGGGTGGAATTTGACGGCACGATGAAGGCTGGCAGCAAGCTCAACCTCAACCTGTCGCTGGTCTATCTCGATCCGCGTTATGAGAGCTTTGTCCAGTCCGCGCTGGGCAATGCGACCGGCACTCGCCCGGCCGGCATTCCCGCATTGTCGAGCACGATCGGGGCAAGCTGGAACCATGCCTTCGCCGATGGATCGCGCGTGATTGTCAGCGGCGACTGGCATTATGAAAGCCCGGTCGCGATTGTCGAAGGACTGCCCGGGTTCATTCAGCGCAATGCCCTGGGGCAGGTGGTCAGCTATCAGCCTGCCTTTGATGCCGCCCGTCCGTTCAAGCGCGAAGTCAGCGAAGTGAACGCCTCGCTGACCTATGCCATGGCCAGCGGGCTGGAACTGTCAGTCTGGGGCCGCAACCTGACCAATGACCGCTACCTGCTGTCGCTGTTCGATTCGGTCGCGCAGCCCGGTTCGATCTCGGGCTATCCTAACCAGCCGCGCACCTGGGGCGGATCGGTGCGGTTCAAGTGGTAGCAACGGGTTAGCCGCCCTCACACTGATCCTCCCTTGGCGGGGGAGGGGGACCGTCCGCAGAATGGTGGAGGCGGGCTGGCAAGATCGCGCGGAGCAGCGCACAGTCGCTATCGCGGCTGCCCCTGATCTCGCCACGCTGCGGTACTTCCCCCAAGTCGGGGGAAAATCGCCAGAAAGTCCTCGCTGCCTTTTCATTTGCCAATCTGCGCCATTTGTGGTGCCTTTCGCCGCTGTTGGATTGAGACAGGGGGTGGCTATGGTGCTCAGTGGCAAAAGAGTTTTTTCCGAAACATTCCGGATTGTGAAGGAACGCTTCGGCGCGTTGCTCGGGATCTGGGGGGTGTACTTTGGAATGCAGCTCGCGCTGTTCGCGGTATTCGGTTTGATGATCGGGTCAGCGGTGCTGTCCGGGTTCGCCGGGGCAGACCCGCAACAGTCGCCGGGGGCCGGGCTTGGTGCAGGAATGATCATCGGGGTGATCCTGTTCTACCTGGCCTATCTGCTCGTGATCATGGCCCAATACGGCGCAATGACTTCTGCCGCATCGCCCTTGCAGCAACCCACGTTCGGGGATGCGCTGAAGGACGGATTGCGCTCGGCACCGACAATGCTGGGGGTCATCGTGCTTTTGGGTATCGGCTATGTGATCGGCGCCATGGTGATCGGTTTGATTTCCGCCGCATTGGTTGCGGCTTTGGGCAGTGCCGGAGGATTGGTGGTCGGTCTGGCGATGCTTGCCGCCGCAATCTATATGTTCAGCCGTCTGGTGGTGCTGCTGCCGGTTGCGGCGGTGGAACGGATCGGCAATCCGATTACCGTCATTTCGCGCACCTGGTCGCTTACTGCGGGCAATGTGTTCAAGATCATCCTGATCAACATTGTCATGATCGTCATGGTGGTCATTGTGGCCGGGCTGGCGATTGCCCCGGCCATGGGATCGTTTGCCGAGCTGAACCAGACGATCCAGAGCGGTGGAGCGCCCAGTTTCGCCGGGATGGGGCTGACATTTTTGCTGATGCTGGTGGCCGGGATCATCTTCGCGATCTTCGGTGCGGCCTTGCAGGCGGCGATCCATGCCGAACTGGCGGGGGACAGCGCAACCAACCTTGATCAGACCTTTGCCTGATTGACCGGTCGGGGGCTCGCACCAGCGGGCCCCCGCCGCGTCACAATTCGCGCAGCGCCTGCGCCGGTTTCGCCCGCAGCAGCGGCACCGAACCGGCCAGTGCAAAAGCGATCACCATGGCCAGTCCTGCGCCCAGCACGGCCAGCACGGTGCCCCAGGCGGGCAGCCATTCAAATTCGAACAGCTGGACCACCACCAGCCAGGCAAGCCCGCTGCCCAAGGCCAGCGAAACGCCTGCCAGCAGCAGCGCCAGCAGGCCATATTCGGCCAGCTGCAGCAGCAGCAATTGCCGCCGGCTAGCCCCCAGCACGCGCAAGATCACATTGTCGTAAAGCCGGCTTGCCCGCGCCGCAGCGATTGCGCCCAGCAGCACCGCTATCCCCGCCAGCACCGCAACCGATGCGGCAGCCAGGATCGCGGTGGAGACTTGCCCAAGCAGCTCACGCGCCTGTTTCAGCACCCCGCCAACCTCGATCACCGAGCTGGAGGGGAACTGACGGATCAGGGTTTGCAGCAAGCCAGTCTTGTCCGATCCCGCCCGCAAATTGATCGTTGCCGCCATATTGTGCGGCGCATCGGAAATGGCGTTGGGTGAATAGACCAGCACATAGTTGAAGCCCATCGTATCCCAATCGATCCGCCGCAGCGAAGCGATCCGGGCGGTGCGTTCCACCCCCAGCAGGCCGATTGTCACCATGTCCCCCAATTTGAGGTCCAGCGACGTAGCCAGCCGCTCATCAATCGAAACCAGCGGTTCGCCGGCATAGCCGCGCGGCCACCATTTTCCGGCGGTGATCGAATTGCCTTCGGGCAGATCTTCGGAATAGGTCAGCCCGCGTTCGCCGCGCAGCGCCCAGGCTTCATCCGGGATCACTTTCAGATCGGCCACACGGGTCATCGTCTGCTCTGGTCCATAGGCCAGGATTGCCCCGCGCATGGCCGGGACCAGCCGCATCCGCGCACCGGGTTCGGCCGCGGCGACGCTTTGCTTGAAGGCTTCGGCGCGGTCCTTGGGAACGTCGAGCACGAAATAGTCCGGCGCCTTTTGCGGCACCCGCGCAGCGATATTGGCGTCCAGGCTTGATTGCACCGCTGCCAGCAGCACAAACGCGGACAGGCCAAACCCCAGCGCCGTCACCAGCGCCCCGGTCTGCACCGAAGGGCGGTGCAGGTTGGCCAATGCCAGCCGCAGCAGCGGGCTGCGCGGACGCGGTGCGCGCTGCGCCGCCCAGCGGATCGACCAGCCTAGTGCGCCCAGCAGACCCAGCAGCGCTGCGGCGCCTGCCAGAAACAATGCGCTGACCATCGGCTGCGCTGCCGTTGCCATGGCCAGCGCGGCAATCGCCACCACGCCCAGTCCCACCGGCACCAGCGCTTCACGCGCCGCGCCGCCCAGCGGGCTGACTCGTGCCCGGAACAGGGCCATGGCCGGGAACCGCCGGGCCGCCAGCAGTGGCGGCGCGGCAAAGACCAGCGCAACCAGCAGGCCATAGGCGCTGGCCTGTGCCAGTGCCGCCCAGTCCAGCACCAGACCCGGTGCAACCGGCAGCAGCTGGCCCAGCGCCATGGCGAACAGCGGCGTTACCATCACGCCCGCGACCAGCCCCAGGCCCGCACCCAGCGCGGCCGCGCTGGCGATCTGCAGCAGATAGATCCGCGCAATATCGCCGCTGGTTGCGCCCAGCACCTTGAACGTCGCAATGCTGCCGCGCCGTGCTTCAAGATAGCTCGACACGCCGCCGCCAATCCCGATCCCGGCGATGACCAGCGCGGCCAGGCCAACCAGCACCAGAAATTCGCCCATCCGCGTGACAAAGCGTTCGGCCCCCGGGGCGGCCTTGTCGCGCTGGCGATAGCTGAACCCGGCGGCGGGGTAGCGCGCCTTCAGCGCATCGATTGCCGCCACCGGCTCTCCGCCCGGGGGCAGCAGCACGCGATAGCGCGCGCGGAACATCGCCCCCGGCTGGGTCAGCCCGGCGCTGGCCGGAAAGCTTTCCGCCACGATCACCGGCGGGCCCAGCGCAAAGCCTTCGGACAAGCGGTCTGGTTCGCTGGCGATGATCCCGCTGACAGTCAGGGGCTGGCCGCCAATTGCAAAGCTGTCGCCGCGCTTTACCCCCAGCCGCGCGGCGGCATCGGGAGAAAGCCAGGCTTGCCCCTGGGCCGGAGCACCGACCTGACGGCCATCGTCCAATGCAAGCCGCCCGACCAGCGGCCAGGCGGCGTCCACCGCCTTGAGTTCAACCGGGGATGCCAGCGCGCCATGGGTAGCCATGGCCTGCAGCCGGACCCCGCCAGACAGCTTGCCCAGCGCGGCAAAGGCCTGACGCTCTTCGGCGCTGGCCAGCCGCTGCCAGACTTCGATCTGCACGTCTCCGCCCAGGATCGATTGTCCGCGCCCTTTCAGCTCGCGTTCGATCGCCCCGGTCAAAGTGCCGATCGCCGCCAGCGCGCCGACGCCCAGGAACAGGCAGGCCAGCAACAGCCGCAGCCCCCGGAACCGCGCGGACAGATCGCGCCGGGCAATGCGCCAGGCCGTGGACCAGGGAAGGGTCATGCGGCGTTGTCGCTCACGATCCGGCCATCCGCCAGCGTGATGACCCGCTGGCACCGCGCGGCCAGTTCCGGATCGTGGGTGATGATCACCAGCGTCGCCCCGGTTTCAGCGCGGCGGGCAAACAGCAGGTCGATGATCGTTTCACCCGTGGCGTGATCAAGGTTGCCGGTCGGCTCATCCGCGAAGACCAGCATGGGCCGCGCGGCCAGCGCGCGGGCGATGGCAACGCGTTGCTGCTCGCCGCCGGAAAGCTGCGCCGGATAATGGGTCAGCCGGTGGCCCAGCCCGACCGCCTCCAGCTCTGCCGCGGCGCGGGTGCGGGCATCGGGCAGGCCGGCCAGTTCGAGCGGGGTCATCACGTTTTCCAGCGCGGTCATGGTCGGCAGCAAGTGGAACGCCTGCAGCACGATCCCGATCCGGCCCCGGCGCGCGGCGGCCAGTTCGTCTTCGGTAAGCGCGGCAAAATCAGCCCCGGCCACTTGCAGCGCGCCGCCGCTGGCGCGCTCCAGCCCGGACAGCACGGCCATCAGGCTGCTTTTGCCCGAGCCTGAAGGGCCGAGCAGGGCAAGCGTCTGCCCTTGCGGCACGATCAGATCGATCCCGCGCAGGATTTCGACCTGATGGTCACCACTGCCAAGGGAAAGGGTGAGCTGGGTGGCGGTGATCGCCGGAAGGGGGCTTGTCACGCGGGCAAGAGGCCTTAGCTGGGAGGGCAAGGAGATTTCAGGCATGAGATGGAAGCACAAGGCCGCAGTTGCAACCCCCCTGGGTCTGGCTCTGGCGATGACAGCCTTGCTTGCGGCCTGCGGGCAAGGGTCTGCCCCGGCTGCTCCTGCCAGTGACAGCGCGGGCCCGCCCAGTGCCGAACTGCCGGTGATGGGCCCCGCGGTGCCGATGGTGGCGCTGGGGGACAGCCTGTTCGCGGGCTATGGTCTGGAACCGGGGCAAAGCTATCCCGCGCATCTGGAAAAAGCGCTGCGGGCGCGCGGGATCAATGCGCAGATCATGAACGCCGGGGTTTCGGGCGATACCACCGCGGGCGGCCTCGCGCGGCTGGACTTCACGCTCAACAGCCAGAAACAGCCCCCTGCGCTGGTGCTGATCAGCCTGGGCGGCAATGATCTGCTGCGCGGCCTGCCGCCCGAACAGACCCGCGCCAACCTTGACGCGATCCTGACCAAATTGGATCAGCGCAAGATTCCCGCAGTGCTGATGGGCATGCTGGCCCCGCCCAATCTGGGGCCGGAATACCGGACCCGGTTCGATGCGATCTATCCCGCGCTGGCGAAACAGCACAAGGCTGCGCTGGTGCCGTTCTTCCTCCAGCCGGTGATGGGCAAGCCCGAACTGATCCAGCAAGACCATATCCACCCGACCGTGCAGGGCATCGACCTGATGGTGGCGGCGACGGTGGAGCAAGTGGCAGGGCTGACGGANTGCCACCTCCCCATTTGTCCCTGCGGGAAAAATGGAGAGGGATTTTCCGCCGCGTCTTATCCCTCTCCATTTTTGCAAAGCACAAATGGGGAGGTGGCAGCGCGAAGCGCTGACGGAGGGGTAATTTAACCCAACCGCTCTACCGCCCCGTCACTGACCCGCCACACTGCCGCTTCCCCGGCAATCGCCTCGAACGGAGGCAGTTCGGTGCCGGTCAGCCAGACTTGCGCGGTGCCGCGCCGCAGCCGGTCAAACAGCGCCGCGCGGCGGACCGGATCAAGATGCGCGGCGACTTCATCGAGCAGCAGCAGGCCGGGGCGGTCGGGATCGAGCAGTCCGGCGTGGGCCAGCGTGATCGCGATCAGCATGGCTTTCTGTTCGCCGGTCGAACATTCGGCGGCGGGCTGATCCTTCCCGGCCATGATGACCGAGAGCTCGTCGCGGTGCGGGCCGGCCAGGGTGCGCTGAGCGGCGCGATCACGGCGGCGGTTTTCGCGCAGGGCCGCGGCCAGCGCGTCGGGATCGAGCGGCCCGCCGGGCTGATAGGCCAGCAGCGGCCGGGCAAAGGGCGCTTCGGGCAGCACGGCCAGCGCTTCTGACAGCCGCGCCACCAGCCGCGCGCGCGCCTGCGCCACCAATGCGCCAGCTTCGGCCAGCTGGCCTTCCAGCGCATCGAGCCAGGTGGGGTCAGGCTCCACCGCTTCGCCCAGCAGCCGGTTGCGTTCGCGCAGCGCGCCTTCGAGGCGGCTGGCATTGCGGGCATGGGCCGGTTCGAGCGCCAGCACCAGCCGGTCCAGAAACCGCCGCCGCGCGCCGGCCCCTTCGGCGAACAGGCGGTCCATCGCCGGGGTCAGCCAGCCGAGCGAGAGCCATTCGCCCAGCCGCAACGCCGGGGCATCGGCTCCGTTAACCTGGACCACACGGCGGCCGGGCCGGTCGGCCCTGACTCCGGTGCCCAGCTGCACTTCGCTGTCCAGCTCGGCACTCACCGCAAAGCCGCCGTCGCCGCCGTGGCCGGGAATATCGGTCAGCGCCGCGCGGCGCAGCCCGCGGCCGGGGGCGAGCAGCGAGAGTGCCTCCAGCACGTTGGTCTTGCCCGCGCCGTTCTCCCCCACCAGCAGGTTGAACTGCCGCGCGCCGTCCAGGCGGCTGTCCGCATGGTTGCGATAGTGGGTGAGGGTGAGCCGCGTCAGCGCCATGGCACCGCGATAGGGCCGCCGCACGCTGAAGTCACGCGAAAGGCCAATCCTGAAAGTTGGGAAAAATCACCAAATATTGGGAATGAACCAATGGTGCAATTCCCGTTCATCGCGACGAAAGCTTGGATTTTCGGGGTTTTTCGAAACTGGCACGGTCCCTGCAATCACTGTGGCATCCGCAGAACCCTCTGCGAACCAACATTCAGGAAAGGAACCAACCATGCTTGCTCTCAACACTTTCAGCCAGAAGGCCGCTGCCGCCGCCCTCGCTCTGGTGCTCTCGGTCGCTTCGATCGGCACCACCGTCCAGACCCCGCAGGCCGGTCAGGCCCACAGCCAGTTCGCCGGCGCCTATGTGAGTGTCGTGGCATGAGCCCGGTCGATCACATGGGTGGCAACAACACCCCCTCGCAGCGCGGCTTCCGCCTCGACAAGGCCAACGGCAAGTTCATGGGCGTCTGCTCGGGCATCGCCCAGTTCTTTGGCTGGGACGTCACTTTGGTCCGTATCGCCTTCGCGCTCGGAACGATCTTCGGCTTCGGTTCGCTGCTGCTGATCTACCTGGCGATTGGCCTCATCGCGGACTGAGGTCTGATAACCGGTGAGGCCCCGTCTTCGGGCGGGGCCTAAACCGCATCCGCCTTGGCAAAGGGCGAAAAATCGGTGCCTTCGTCAAAAACGTCCACCCCTTCGCGTGACTTGAACCAGCCGACCACTGCGTAAGTCACCGGGGTCAGCACCACTTCCCAGGTGACCTTCAGCAGCCAGTTCGTCACCATTACGGTCAGCACCTGCTCGTTCGACCAGGTGCCCAGGAACGCGACCGGATAGAAAATCGCGCTGTCCACTGCCTGCCCGAATACGGTTGAACCGATCGTGCGGCTCCACAGATGCTTGCCGCCGGTCAGGATCTTCATCCGTGCCAGCACGAACGAATTGACGAATTCCCCGGCCCAGAACGCCAGCACCGATGCCGCGACGATCCGCCAGGTGCTGCCGAACACGCTTTCATAGGCGGCCTGTCCGCCCCAGCCATCGGCCGGGGGCATGGCAACGACGATTGTGCTCATGAAGGCCATGAAGATCAGCGCGGCAAACCCGGCCCACACACAGCGGCGGGCATTGGCATAGCCGTAAACCTCGGTCAGCACGTCACCCAGCACATAGCTCAGCGGGAAAAATAGGATCCCGGCGCCAAAGGTATAGCCGCCCAGCGTCGCCAGCTTGCTCGCCCCGATCAGGTTGGACAGCAGCAGGATCGCAACGAATGCCGCCATCAGATAGTCAAAATAGCGGAAATGGCGCCGCGCGCCGGCCTGGCCATCAAGGCGGGAAAGTGGGTTGGTCATGGCGGCGCAGCCTAACCCCGTTTACAGCCCGCGCAATCCCCGCCTATGAGAGCCCCCGCGCGCGCCCGTAGCTCAGCTGGATAGAGCACCTGCCTTCTAAGCTGGTGGTCGCAGGTTCGAATCCTGCCGGGCGCGCCAAAACCTGCCGCCCCGCAGGGGTGGCGGGTTTTGGCGGGTCCCCAAAGGTTCGAACATTCGGAGTCGAAGCCCCGCAGGGGCGGAGACGGCGGCGACGCGCAGCGGCGGCGACAATCCTGCCGGGCGCGCCAATCCTTTGCTGCTCCGTCTGGTAATTTTATTTCTCGTGCATGCGCATAGCAGCACCACCCGGACCGAGCATTTGTGGTTCTGCGGCAACAAAATCAGGTTTTTCAGCGCATCGGGCGAAAGATGTGACATCCGTCACAGTATTTACCCAGCGAATCCCCGTAGCGAGAAATTGCGACCCGACCGGTGGCGGCCCTTCTGCCATCGGCACCTACAGCCCCCTCGTGCGATTGAGCATGAGGGGGTCTTTTCTTACCCGCGTGCCGCGCTTTCCAGCTTCTCGCCCAGTACCGGATAACCGGTTTCGCCCGCGATCATCAGCCATGGCTCTCCATCGCGCACTTCCATGAAAGGCGTGATCATCGTGCTGGGGAATACCGAGACATGCGCCAGCGCATCATCAAACGACTGGAACAGGGCCAGCCGTTCCAGGTTGCGGCGGGTCGGGAAGATCACCTTGATCTTGCCCTGTTCGGCCAGGTCCAGCGCGCCCTGGGCACTGGACCAGAACAAATGGGTGTTCTCGGTTGCATCGACCAGCAGATCGACCGCGCCGGTGCCCAGATTGGCAAGGTAAAAGCGGGTATCGAACACCCGCACTTCGCGGTGCTTGGGGCGCCAGCGCGCGAACGGCACCAGCGCTTCCAGATCAAGCTCCCAGCCCATTGCGGTCAGCACCGGGGCCAGTTCACCGCCATCCAGCAACAGTGCGCGGGCGCGGCGCGCCTCGCCCAGGGTGGGGCGTTGATGGATGCCCAGCACCAGTCCGGTTTCCTCCAGCGTTTCGCGCACCGCCGCGATCCGCGCCGCCAGTTCATCGCGGGCCTCATCATCGGAGGCCCCCAGAGCCAGGGCAAGTTCGCGGTCCGCATCGTCGACCCGTCCGCCCGGAAAAACCGCCGCACCCCCGGCAAAGGACATCGCGGCAGAGCGTTCCACCATCAGCAGCTGCGGCGCGCCGCCAGCCGGATCGTTGCGAAAGATCACCAGCGTAGCGGCGGGCGTGGCCGGCGGGGCTTCGCCGCCAGTGTCAAATATGTCTTTTACATCCATCTTGCGCACAGAGTGGGAGAGCCGGCCCGCTTTGCCAAGCGCAAAATCGGACCCAATCCACGGCTGCCCTGTCGGAACTTTTTACATTTGCGCGGCAACTCGCAGTGAGCAGGTTTCACAAATGACGGAAATTTATCCAGTTTTTGAGTTTGGCACGGTCGGTGCATAGTTTCTGGTACCCCCAAGTAGTCTCGAATGAGGCGGGGCCGCCTCCTGGTCTCCGCGGTCCCGCCTCCCCGAGAACTTCCCCAAACATCTGCAAAAGTGCCTAGGGTCAGGACCTATTAACCGCGCCTTCGAGGTTTGAGTCAGAATGGCTCAGGNTGACGAAGCGCTGGGCCATTCTGGCCAAATCCCTGCGGGACGGCAGAATGGCTTTCATCTCGGACACAAATCCCCTTGGAAAGGCAACCAGCCTTCCCGGCGGGAACTTACGTCCGATATGTTCGCCATTCTGCCGCCTCGAAGGCGCGGTTAATTGGTCCTGACCCTAGGCCGGCTTTCCGTTTCCTTGGATCGCACGCGCTATGCCGCCGGGTTGAAAGCGCGCAGCCGGGGGCTGGCGCCGTTGCCATTCAGGGCCATCAGACAGGGCGACCGCCGCAAGCACCGCTTGCCGGGGCCGATCAGCGCCATGACGTTGAGCGGCATGCTGCTGCTGTTCGCATTGGCGATTTCGGCACCGGCTATTCCAGCCTCAGCCTGTTGCAGCGCTTTGCCGTGGACAAGATCAAGATCGATCGCAGCTTCGTTGCCAGTCTGGGCGAAAGCGAAGGGGCGGACGGGCTGGTTGACGCGGTCGTCAAACTGGCGCGCAGCTTTGGGCTGGAAGTGATTGGCGAAGGGGTAGAGATCGAACGCCAGCGCAAACAGTTGCTCGCCAGCGGATGCCAGGTGTTCCAGGGCTATCTGATCGGCCGGCCGGTTTCGGCCGCGCAAATCGAAAGCGACTTGCTGGGCGGGGCCGTGCCCCGCCGCGCGGTCAATTCGCGGGGCTGAGGTCGGCCACCAGTTCGTGCAGTTCGCCCGCTTCGAACATTTCCATCATGATGTCGCTGCCGCCAACGAATTCGCCCTTGATGTACAGCTGCGGGATGGTTGGCCAGTCAGAGAACTGCTTGATCCCCTGGCGCACTTCCATGTCCTGCAGCACGTCAACGCTTTCGTACTGGACCCCCAGGTGATCGAGGATCGCGATCGCGCGGCTGGAAAAACCGCACTGCGGGAACAGCGGCGTGCCCTTCATGAACAGCACGACCGGATTGGTGCTGACGATTTCGGCAATGCGGGTCTGGGCGTCGGACATGGTCGGGTTAACTCCTCGGTCCCTCAGTTGGGGACGGCGGTGGTCAGTTGCAAGGCATGAAGTTCGCCGCCCATGCGTTCACCGATCGCGGCATAGACCAGCTTGTGCTGGGCCACGCGCGGCTTGCCGGCAAACAGGCTGGACACGACATGCGCGGCCCAATGGTTGTTGTCACCGGCCAGGTCGGTCATCGTCACTTCGGCATCGGGCAGCCCAGCCTTGATCAGGGCCACGATCTCTGCCGCGGGCATTGGCATCAGCCTTCGCCCATCAGCATGCGCTTGGCTTCGATCGCCTTGGCATCCATTGCCGCGCGGATATCGGCTTCGCTGACGGTCTGTCCGGCCGAAACCAGATCGCCCAGCAGCTTGCGGATCACGTCTTCGTCGCCGGCTTCTTCGAAATCGGCCTGAACCACGCTTTTGGCATAGGATTCAGCTTCGACCGCAGACAGGCCCATGCGTTCGGCCGCCCACTGGCCCAGCAGCCGGTTGCGGCGGGCGTGGATACGAAAGTGCATTTCTTCGTCATGCGCGAACTTGGCTTCCTCGGCGCGTTCGCGGTCATTGAAATCGGTCATGTTGGTCCCTTGGCTTGCGTGCTGCGGCGCTCAGCCCGCCGGTTTGGGCGGAGGCGGCGCCTGATAGGAATCGTGGCAGCCCTTACACGCCGCGCCGGTAGAAGCAAGGGCCGAGGCGAAGGCATCCTTGTCTTCCGCAGCGGCGGCGGCGGCGAGCGCCTTGGTCGCCTGGGCCATGGCATCGGCCTTGGCGGCGAAATCGGCTTTGTTGGTCCAAACTTCTGGCCTGGCGCGGCTAGGCTGGCCTTTGGTGCTGTTGGCAAACATGGCCGGCATGGCCACGGCCCATTTAGCCAGACTGTTGGCGGGGAAGGCCAGGCTTTTCAGCGGCATGCCGTTGGCGCTGCCCCCTTTTAGCATGTTGACCGAAGTGGCCGACATGGCCATCGCGGCCTGACGTGCGGCAACCAGTTGGGCCGCGCTGGGCCCGGCGGAGGCAGGGGCGGGGGCCGGTTTGGCCTGCACGGCAATTGCGGTTGCGCCCAGCGCTGCCAGCGCCGCGATCGCCATGATCTTCATACCCGTATCTCCCGTTTGTGCCGCCGGCCTGATGCCGGTCAGGCCATGGTCACCACGACCTTGCCCACAGCCTTGCGGCTGGCAAGCAGCGCGATCGCTTCGCCGCCGCGTTCAAGCGGGAACGTCGCGGATACGCGCGGGTTGATCTTGCCCGCTTTGAGCAGGTCGAACAAGGTCGCGATATGCGCGGCATTGGCCGCCGGTTCACGCGCCACCCAGGCCCCCCAGAACACGCCGCAGACGTCACAGCTTTTCAGCAGGGTCAGGTTGAGCGGCAGCTTGGGGATGCCCGCGGTGAAGCCGACCACGCAGAACCGGCCTTCCCACGCGATTGAGCGCAGCGCGGGTTCGGAATAGTCGCCGCCGATGATGTCATAGACCACATCGGCGCCGTTCGGCCCGCAAGCGGCCTTGAACGCTTCGGCCAGCGCCTTGGATTCGTCCTTGCTGAGCGGGCCCATCGGATAGACCACCACTTCGTCCGCGCCGTGTTCCCGCGCGACCGCGCCCTTTTCTTCACTGGAAACCGCCGCGATCACCCTCGCGCCATAGGCCTTGCCCAGTTCCACCGCCGACAGCCCGACGCCGCCCGCCGCGCCCAGCACCAGCATGGTTTCCCCGGCCTTGAGCTTGCCGCGATCGAGCAGCCCGTGCATGTTGGTGCCATAGGTCATGATCAGCGCTGCGCCGGTTTCAAAGCTGACCCCATCGGGCAGCGACCACAGCCGCGCGGCATCGACCACGATCTCTTCGGCCATGCCGCCGTTACCGGTGCTGGCGATCACCCGGTCACCCACCTTGTACTGGGTTACCCCATCACCCACGGCATCGATGATCCCGCTGGCTTCACCGCCGGGCGAAAAGGGCCGCTGCGGCTTGAACTGGTAAAGGTCCTGAATCATCAGCACGTCAGGGAAGTTGACCGAGCAGGCCTTGACCTTGACCCGCACCTGACCGGGGCCGGGCTGGGGGCTTTCAACCTCGTCCAGGGTCAGCGTTTCCGGGCCGCCTGGGGCGTGGGTGCGAAGGGCTTTCATGCGGCTACTCCCGTTCCATTGGCAAGCCAGGGCAATTCGCCCCGGTTCCTGTTTTCATAGGCGGCGATAGCGTCGCCGCGCGCCAGGGTCAGACCCACTTCGTCAAGGCCGCCCAGCAGGCAGTCCTTGCGGAATGGGTCGATCTCAAACGGAAAGCGGTCCTGGAACGGGGTGGTCACCACCTGATGTTCCAGATCGACCGTAATCGGGTCGGTCCGTGCCACTTCCATCAGCCGGTCAACCGCTTCTTGCGGCAGGACCACCGTGAGGATGCCGTTCTTGAAGGCGTTGCCCGAGAAGATGTCCGAAAAGCTGGGCGCGATCACGGCGGTGATGCCCAGATCGAGCAAGGCCCAGGCGGCATGTTCACGGCTGGACCCGCAGCCGAAATTGTCACCCGCGATCAGGATCGGCGAGCCTTTGAATTCGGCCGAATCGAACAGGTTGTCGGGATCTTCGCGCAGCGTTTCAAACGCGCCCCGGCCCATCCCTTCGCGGGTGATGGTCTTCAGCCACTTGGCCGGAATGATCACATCGGTATCGATGTTCTTGCGGCCGAACGGAATCGCACGGCCTTGCACTTCGCGCAGCGGTTCCATCAATCGGTCTCCGGCGTCCGGCTGGAAGATGGGTCTGGCCTGGCCTTCTTGTCCTTGCGGCGCGAGGCATAGAGCAGCGCGGCGGCCAGCGCGGCCGACCCGATCGCCGCACCCGCCAGCGCGGCCTTGCCGGTCCAGTTGTTCTTGTCGCCCTTGTCGGGCTTGTCAGAAGTGTCGCTCATCCTTTCCCTATGCGGATCACGGGCCGCAGGTTCAAGGGTCCGGTGCGCAAAAAGTGCCGCAGCCCCGTCACCCGCGTGGCGAGCCACGTGTGTCGCTACGCGAGTGACGAAAGAAGGGGCTGGATGAAAAGGCGATGTTGCTTTCAGGCGGCAGCTATCCCCAACCTACCCGCTGAACCGGCCGTTCCGGTCACGACCCGATTGCGGACGTAGGGCAATCAAGACATATTGGCAGCATGATGACCCTGCGGTCGAAAATGCTTGTCTTCACGGTGCCTGCGCTGGTCTTGATCGGCGCATCGTCAAACGCACCCATACGCATTAAGGCCAAGGATTGGGTCTCTCCCCCGTCATCAGAAACCGTCGCGGCGTGTGCGCCAAAGCAAACGGACGTGGATCTAACAGACGGCGTGGGTCTTACATGCAGAGTCAGCAGAGCGGGCTCACTTGTGAAATGCACGGCGACGGGCAAGCCAGCCCAACGTGAATGGGCTCTTTGTCTGTCCCGAGAGCTTAGAGTGAAACGGCATTTAGTCGGAAAGAATGTGGTGATTCCGATACGTCAGGTAGATGCGCCCTCGTAGGCTTTGTCAGCTTTCCACCCCAATCTTACCGTTGCGACTGTGTGCTCACCGCTCCGAAAGCGGACGTCAGCCCCAGTAGAGCAGGTTGTGGAGGTATCGTCTGAGGTTGTGCAAATGGTGGCCCCAATGGTTCTCGTATCCCCAGCGGAATTGCCAAATTGCGTCGTTAACTCGGCGCTGATCTAGAAACCAAAGCACCTCAGCCAGGTCCGATGCAATGTCTGTTAGGTCGTCTAATCCCCATCCTTGCCCGATCTCTTGCTCAAACCCCTCCAACGGGTGCACCTGAGGGTAGAAGCCAAGTTCCGGAAAGGATGAAGCAGCCTGCCCTCCAAACTGTTTCATGTCGGTTCGGGGTGCATCGACGTCTGTTGAGTCAGGTTCGACATCAGAAGTTTGATTGTAGGCCGCGCAAAGGTGATCAAGCGCGGTAGCCAATAGCAATTGGCGTTCTCGAGGGTCAGCAGGAGCAGAGCGCAGCAAGTCGAGATACGCTCGGCACGAGCTTTCGACGTTCGCGATCTGGTCGTTGATGGCCATGCTCGACAATGCCGATGAATCTAGCATGCTGTCGAGAGGCATGTCCGCTTTCCCCAACATTTCGGTCGCAGCGCTGCTTCCATGCGCGCAAGCAAAGCTGACATCTCTGATACCGTCATCCTGAACTTGTTTCAGGATCCATCGTGCCGCCAAGTCCCGCCCTATGGATGGCGCAAGCCGCCGCTTTGCGGCCCTTCCCCTTGGCTTCGGAAGCAGCCGAACCATGGATGCTGAAACAAGTTCAGCATGACGGATCTGCTTTTGACGTTCGGGTATTTGTTGAACGACAGTTCTCCCCAATCATCCTTTGGCAGAGTGCGCCCATCCAACGCCCCCAAAAGCAACCGCGCTTTCGTTAAAAGCGCTGCATATCTGCCAGGTCGCGCGTAGCGCAAGTCCGCTTTTCAAAGCGTAAAATAATGAAATTAAGCCGAAAAGCGTACTAAAAACGAAAACCGCACAATGAACCCTATGCAGCCCAAGCCGCGCCCGGAAATTCAGCCATGCGAAATAGTCACGGCAGCAGCAGCGTCGATCCGGTCGTCAGCCTCGCTTCCAGATCGCGGTGGGCCTGTGCGGCCTGAAGCAAGGGATAGGTTTGCCCGACGCTGACTTTGACCGCGCCCGATGCGATCATCTGCCACAGCTTGGCCGCGCCTGCCGCCGCTTCGGCTGGGTCGCGGTAATAGTCATAGACCCCGGGCCGGGTGACAAACAGCGAGCCGCGGATCTGCAGTTCGCGCAGGCCCACCCCGGTCACCGGGCCGCTGGCATTGCCGAAGCTGGCGATGATCCCGCGCGGACCCACGCAGTCGAGCGAGGTCTGCCAGCTGGCCGCGCCGACCCCGTCATAGCTGGCGCGGACTTTCTTGCCGTCGGTTGCTTCGCGGACCTTGGCGACGAGGTCCGGATCGTCGGAGAGGAACACTTCCTCTGCCCCGCATTCGCGCGCGGTCGCCACTTTGTCTGCGCTGCCGACCGTGCCGATCACGCGCACCCCGCGTGCTTTCAGCCATTGCAGCAGCAATTGCCCGACGCCCCCCGCCGCCGCAGGAACCAGCGCCCATTCGCCCGGCGCGACCGGGGCGCAGCGTTCGGCCAGCATTTCCACGGTCGCGCCTTTTAGCAGCACGGCAGCGGCGGTCTGGCTGTCGATGGTGTCGGGCAGGGGCAGCAAGTCTGCCGCCTTGACCAGCCGCGCGGTGGCATAGGCGCCGGGCGCCCCGCCAAAGCTGGCCGCGCGCATGCCGGGGGTCAGGTGGGTCACCCCTTCGCCCACCGCCTCGATCACGCCGGCCGCTTCAAAGCCGAGCCCGCCGGGGAGCGGCGTGGGATAAAGCCCGGTGCGCAGGTAGGTATCGATGAAGTTCAATCCCACCGCCTCGTGCCGGATCAGCACTTGTCCGGGGCCGGGCGCAGGCAGATCCACCTCGCGCCACTGGATCACTTCGGGGCCGCCGGTCTGCTCGAAATAGGCCTGGGTCGCGCGCATGGTGTTCTCCTTGTTGTTCGCAGAATAGCGGTGCGCCCCGCCTTCTCAAGCGCAACAAAGCTGCTAGCCTTGGAAATATCCCTTTCAGGAGCCCCTATGCGTAAACTGACCGCCGCCCTGCTGATCGCTGCCGCCCTGCCATTGATGGGCCAGACTGCACCCGCCCCGCTCGATCCGATGGCGAGCGACAAGGCTGCCAGCTATGACTGGGTGCGCCCGCAGGCCGATTACATCCGCCGTGAAGTGATGGTGCCGATGCGCGACGGGACCAAGCTGTTCACGGTGATCGTGATGCGCAAGGGCACCATGGGCGGGCCGATGCTGCTCAGCCGCACGCCCTATAACGCCACTGCCGCAACCAGCCGCAATCGCAGCCAGGCGATTGAAGAGATCCTGCCGGTGATGGACGCGCCGTTCGTCAATGATGGCTATATCCGCGTCTATCAGGACATTCGCGGCATGCATAAGTCCAAGGGGGACTATGTCATGACCCGGCCTTTGCGCGGGCCGCTCAACCAGACCAAGGTCGATCACGCCACCGATGCTTATGACACGATCGACTGGCTGGTGAAGAACGTGCCGGAGAGCAATGGGCGGGTGGCGACGATCGGATCATCCTATCTGGGCTTTACCACCCTGATGAGCCTGATCGATCCGCATCCGGCGCTGAAGGCCGCCGTGCCGCAATCACCGATGGTCGATGGCTGGATGGGGGATGACTGGTTCCACAACGGCGCGTTCCGCACCTTTGGCTTTGATTTCGCGCTGGGCCAGATGGTGGAAAAGGGCGGCGGATCGGTGCCGATGGGCACGGGGGATGAATATGTCAGCTACCTGAAAGCCGGATCGAGCGCGGGCTATGCGCGGCGCTGGGGGATCGAGAACCTGCCGGTGGTGCGCAAGATGATGGAGCACCCGGCCTATGACGAATACTGGCAGGAACAGGCCGTCGACAAGTTGCTGGCCAAGCGCAAGCTGACCGTGCCGACGCTGGTGATGCTGGGGCAGTGGGACCAGGAGGACTCTTACGGCGCGCCTGCCGTGTTCAAGGCGGTCAAGGCCGCGCAGCCTGACGCGCCGATCATGCTCGGGATCGGGCCGTGGCGGCATTCGGGCGCGAACTATGAAGGATCGGTGCTTGGGCCGCTGAAGTTCGAAGGCGATACGGCGCTGCAATTCCGTCTGAACTGGATCAAGCCGTTCATCGATTGCCGCGTGAAGTCCGATGCGAAACCGTGCGCGCCGATGCCTGCGGCGGTTACTTATGCGACCGGTTCAAACCGGTGGGAAGTTGATGCCAAGTGGCCGGCCGGTAGCGAGCAGCCGCTCTATCTGACCGACCAGTTCGGCCTGTCCTTTACCCGCCCGGCCCAGGCAGGCGCGGATGACTATGTGTCCGATCCGGCCAAGCCGGTGCCGTTCCTGCCGCGCCCGATCCGGATGGACGGGGACCAGTGGCGGACCTGGCTGGTGCAGGACCAGCGCTTTACCGATGGGCGGCCGGACGTGCTGAGCTATGTCACCCCGGTGCTCGACAAGCCGGTCCATATCAAGGGTGCGCCGCGGGTCGATCTGCACGCATCGACCAGCGGGCAGGACAGTGACTGGGTGGTCAAACTGATCGACGTCGGCCCGGAAGAAAACAGCGCAAACCCAGCCATGGCCGGTTTCCAGCTGGGGGTGGGGATCGAGATATTCCGGGGCCGCTATGTCCACGGCTTCAACAAGCCGATGCCGCTCAGCCCGGGCCAGACATACCGGTTTGGCTGGTCGCTGCCGCATGTGAACCATGTGTTCCAGCCCGGCCACCGGATCATGGTGCAGGTGCAGTCCAGCCTTTACCCGCTCTATGATCGCAACCCGCAGACCTGGGTGCCGTCGATCTTTGACGCGCCCGCATCTGCCTACAAGAAAGCGACCCAGACCGTGCGCTGGGGCGGGAGCGATGCGAGTGCGGTATGGCTGCCGGTGGTGGCGGATTGAAGGGAAGGCTGCGCCTTACCCCGCAGCCTTGCTCGCCGCGGTGAACAGCCGCAGGCGCAGCTTGGCAAAGTCGCGGATGCCATAGGCTTCCGGATCGGCCAGGCCGGAAATGCTGTCGCGCCCGAAGCAGTGCGCCAGCTGGATGTCCTCGGGCTGGATCATCTTGCGAAGGGCGATCGAAAAGAACGTCCGTACGCGCGGCTGGCGGTGATCGGCAGGGTCCTGATCGACCACCAGCGCCAGCCGGTCCGATGCGAGCCGCACCACCGATCCGATCGGATAGGCGCCAACCGCTTCGACAAAGGCCGCCAGGATCGCCGGATCGAATTTGCCGTGCATTTCGGACAGTTCGACCACCGCGGTGGCCGGGTCCAGCCCGCGCTTGCGGCTGGAATCGGTGACCAGCATGTCATAAGTGTCGCAGATCGCCGCCATGCGCGAGAGGACGGAGATGTCCTCACCCTTGATTCCGTGCGGATAGCCACTGCCGTCCATCCGCTCGTGGTGCTGCAGCGCGACCAGCGCCACATCATCCGGAATGCCGCCGCCCATCTTGAGGTAGTCATAGCCCAGCGTGGTATGGTTCAGCAGCAACGCATCACCAAATTCGCGGTAGTCGCCGTTGCATTCCTCCAGATTGAGCGGGAGGTGGCCGATCCCCACATCAAGCAACAGCCCCGCCATCCCGGCATTGCGGATCATCGCCGGCCCCAGCTTCATCGCCTTGCCCAGCGAAATCATCAGGGCGCTGACCGCCAGCGAGTGCTGGTAGATGAACTGGTTGTCGCGCTTGCATCGCATCAGGCCGTTGAAGGCATGGGGGTTGCGCTGCACCGATGCGAAGATATCTGAAATGACTGGCTCGACTTCGCTGGCGTCCACCGCCTTGCCCAGGCGGCTGCTCAGGAACACCTTGCTGACCAGCTTCTCACCGCGTTTGGCCACTGACTGCGCCATGCCGAATTCGCGGGCCATGCCGGTGCGCGCGGTCGAAGCGAAATCGGGTTTGTCTTCTTGATTGACCAGTTGCCGACGGCGCGGCGCAGGGCCCTGGGTTGGGGGACTGAAGACGCGCCGGACCGGAGCCTGCCCGGCCTCGCCCGAATGGCGCGGTGCAACGTCACGGCCTTTGGAAACGTCGATCACCACGGCATCGATTTCGCTGTCACGCAGATCGGTCAGGGTTTCGCTGTCTTCCAGCAGAAACCGCGATTTCCAGAACGGATGCTTCAGCCAGCTGCCTTCCAGCTTGTGCACGAACATGCCAAGTTCAACCTGGGAGGGAGCGATCTTTTTCAACATGTTGCGCCTGCTAACCCTGTTTGTTTGCCGTCCAGCGGGCATAGGGCTGGCGGCCTGCGATCGGGTAAGCGCTGGCTAGGGGTAAATACGCATGCAACCGGGATGGCCAGCCTTGGCAGGCCAAAGCGGACCAGACTTGACCAACCGAGGTCAGGTTGGACCGGGCGACAGCACCGGCGGTGCAACCACTGAACCGATCATGCCGGATTCGGCAGTTCAAGGCGCCTTTGTTGCGTTGCAGCTAATGTTCGCCAGTTGAACGCTAACATTCGTTATTTACCAACGGTTTTGTTCATTGCTATTTGCAACCGGTCCAAACCTGCGAGGTTTCTGGTTTCGCGCAACTTGACTTGCGGGGAGTGCCCCCATAGAGCCGATCAGGCGCTGGTTCAGGAATCGTTGTTGAAATATTTCTGTCAATTCTGAAGCTTGCGTTTTCCCTGTATGTTTGACGGCGTCGAGAAGGTCTCAATGAAAGCTGTTATCTTAGCTGGCGGTCTTGGCACGAGATTGGGTGAGGAGACTTCGGTCCGCCCCAAACCGATGGTAGAAATTGGCGGAAAACCAATTCTCTGGCATATCATGAAAATATATTCCGGGCACGGGATCAAGGACTTTGTGATTTGCCTGGGATACAAGGGGTACCTCATTAAAGAGTACTTCGCCAATTACTTCCTGCACACCGCGGACGTGACGATCGACCTCGACCGGAATTCGATGGAAGTCCATCGGAACTGGAACGAAGGGTGGCGGATCACGCTGGTGGAAACCGGCGATGAAACGATGACCGGCGGACGGCTTAAGGCGGTGCGTCAATACCTGGATGAAGGTGAGCCGTTCTGCTTCACCTATGGCGACGGGCTTGCCGATATTGACATCGGCGCACTGGTTGCCTTCCACAAGGACCACGGGCGCAAGGCAACCGTTACTGCCGTTGCCCCTCCGGGCCGGTTTGGCGCGCTCGAATTCGAAGGCGACCGGATTGCTGGATTTCGTGAGAAGCCGGCCGGCGATGGCGGCCTGATCAACGGCGGTTTCTTTGTCGCCGATCCTTCCGTTTTGGACGATTACGTCGCAGGCCCTTCCACGATCTGGGAGCGCGAGCCGATGGAACGGCTGGCGGTTGATGGTGAACTGCACGGGTATCACCACAAGGGCTTCTGGCAGCCGATGGATACCCTGCGTGACAAGATCTACCTGGAAGAACTCTGGGAAAAGGGTGCGCCCTGGAAATGCTGGTAAATCCCGGACATTGGGCCGGCCGTCGCGTTCTGGTTACCGGGCACACCGGTTTCAAGGGTGCATGGCTGTCACTCTGGCTGCGCGAGATGGGGGCCGAAGTGGCCGGTCTTGCGCTCGCGCCAGAAGAACCGAGCCTGTTTTCGCAGATCGGGCTTGATGGCCTGATCGATCATGTTGAGGGCGACATCCGCGACGCCGATCTGGTCGACCAGGTTGTGGCGCGGGTCCGCCCGCAGACTGTATTCCACCTGGCGGCACAGCCGCTGGTGCGCCTGTCTTATGATCAGCCGCGCGAAACCTTTGCAACCAACGTGCTGGGCACGGCCCACGTGCTTGACGCTTGCCGCCGGGTCGAAGGCCTGGAAGCGATCGTCGCGGTGACCAGCGACAAGTGCTATGAAAATCGCGAATGGGTCTGGCCTTATCGCGAAAGCGATCCGATGGGTGGCCATGATCCCTACAGCGCGAGCAAGGGCGCAGCGGAGCTGGTGATTTCGTCCTACCGCAATTCCTTCTTCCACGCGGGCGAGGGGCCGCTGCTGGCGTCGGTGCGGGCAGGCAATGTGATCGGCGGCGGGGATTGGGCCAAGGACCGGCTGGTGCCGGACATTGTCCGCGCGATCATCGATGACCGCAGCGTGTATATCCGTTCACCCGGATCCGTGCGGCCGTGGCAGCATGTGCTTGAGGCCCTGGGCGGCTATCTGCTGATCGCACAGCATCTGGCCGCCGGTCACGACTGGGCGGCATCGGCCTGGAATTTCGGCCCGGCGGCGCAGGATACGCGTCCGGTGGGCTGGATTGTTGACAAGATGATCGAGCGTTGGGGGCGCGGTTCATTCGAACTCGACACGGCCCCGCAGCCGCATGAAGCGAACTTGCTCATGCTCGATTGTTCCAAGGCCCGGGCACAGCTTGGCTGGCGCCCGGCATTCGATCTGCGGCAAACCATTGACTGGATTGTCGACTGGCACAGCCAGGTCGCTCAGGGCGGCGATGCGCTGGCCATCACTCGCGGGCAACTGCAAACCTACAAGACGCTGCTTGATGCGGCCCTGACTGAAAGCGACCCCTCATGAACCGTGCTGCCGCGGGAATCCCCGCTGAACTCTCGCAACTTTCTGAAGGTGAATTCCGCCGTCTGATCGTCGATCTGGTCGGTGACTATGCCAAGCTGCATCATGCCAAGCGTGACTTCATTCCTGGTGAAAGCCCCGTGCCGGTTTCCGGCAAGGTCTATGGCGAAAAGGAAATGCAGCTGCTTGCAGAAAGCTGCCTCGATTTCTGGCTGACAACCGGGCGTTTCAACGCAGAGTTCGAACAGCGGCTGGCCAAGCGGATTGGCGTGAAGCATGCCATCACCGTCAATTCGGGTTCATCGGCCAACCTGATCGCGTTCTCGACGCTGACCAGCCATTATCTGCGCGGGGATGCGCTGAAGCCGGGTGACGAAATGATCACCGTCGCCACCGGCTTCCCGACCACGGTTAATCCTGCGTTACAGTATGGAATCGTACCGGTTTTCGTCGATGTTGATATTCCAACCTACAATATCAGGCCCGAAATGATCGAGGCAGCGGTTACAGACCGGACCCGCTTGATCATGGTCGCGCACACGCTGGGCAATCCGTTTGACCTGGCGGAAGTGATGCGCGTGGCCAAGAAGTATGACCTGATGGTGGTCGAAGATTGCTGCGATGCCCTCGGCGCGAAGTATGATGGCCACAATGTCGGCACCTTCGGGGATATGGGGACGCTGAGCTTCTATCCGGCGCATCATATCACGATGGGTGAAGGCGGGGCAGTGTTCACCGACAAGCCGCGGCTCAAGCGCGTGATGGAATCGATGCGCGATTGGGGCCGTGATTGCTGGTGCGCACCGGGTGAAGACAATACCTGCGGCAAGCGCTTCTGCCGCAAGCTTGGCTCGCTGCCTTATGGCTATGACCACAAGTACACCTACAGCCACCTTGGCTACAATCTGAAGATCACCGACATGCAGGCTGCGGTCGGGCTGGGGCAGCTGGACCGGCTGGAAGATTTCATTGCCGCCCGCGCGCGCAACTTTGCCGGCCTGACTGAGCTGCTGCGCCCGCTGGAAGACGTGTTCATCCTGCCGCAGGCAACGCCCAATAGCGAACCTTCGTGGTTCGGCTATCCCATCACGATCAGGCCGGAAAGCGGCATCAATCGTGAGGAACTGCTTGAGCACCTCAACGACAAGAAGATCGGTACGCGCTTGCTGTTCGGCGGCAACCTGCTGCGCCAACCCTATATGAAGGGTCGGAACTACAAGGTTGTTGGCGATCTGCCCAATGCGGATCTGACCACGACCCACACCTTCTGGATCGGCCTGTTCCCCGGACTTGGCGAAAGCCATCTGGCCTATATGGCTGAAACCATCGCCGCATTCGTTGCGGGCAAGAAGGGCTAAGGGCCGGGTTCCTGCGTCATGCCTGAAACGACTTTCTCTCCCAAACCGATCGTCATCACGGGTCCTACCGGGTGGATCGGGCGGGCGCTGCTGGCGCAGTTGCACCGCAAGGGTGATCGGGATGCGCTTGCGCCCGGTCAGGAAGTCCGGCTGTTTGGATCGAGCGATGGTTCCATTGCGATCGGTGACGGGGTTACTCTGCCGATCCGGAACCTCGCGACGATTTCGGCGGAAGATGTAGCAGACGCCCATGTCATCCACCTTGCCTACCTGACGAAAGACAAGGTTGCGGTTGTGGGTGAAGAGGAATTTCACCGGATCAATCGCGGGATCGACGATGCCGTGCTCGACGCGATTTCCGGCTGTGCGCCGGCCAGTCTGTTCGTTGCGTCATCGGGCGCGGCAAGCCTGGCTGAAGCCGGGCTCGACAAACATCCCTATGGCCTGGCCAAACTGGAGCAGGAAGCCCGCTTTCTTGCCTGGGCGGAAAAATTCGGTGTGCCAGCCTTGTGCGGCCGGATTTTCAACATTGCCGGACCGCATATCAACAAGCTTGAAGCCTATGCTGTTTCAGCGTTTGCGCTCCAGGCGCTGGGACAGGGCCACATTGCCATCAAGGCCACGCAGCCGGTGTTCCGCAGCTTTCTGCACGTTGAGGACTTGTCCAGGATCATCTTGCGCGCCGCGCGCCACGGACTGGGTGAGCCCGGTCCAATTGATCTGTGCGGAGCGCAAGTCGTGGAAATGAGCGGCATTGCGCAAGTGGTGTCAGAAGAGGTGGGTGGTTCGATAACTGTCGAGCGGCCGCCAATCGACTACTCAAGTCGTTCAGATTACTTGGGTATTGCGCAGGAGACTTGCATCATTTGCATGAAGTTGGCAGTTAGCCCAACCGGCATGCGACAACAGATACGGGACACAGTTGAGTGGATTCGCGAGTTGGAAGGCGCTTCTGTGACCCGGAATTAAGCCCAGAAATGGCAATTTGGAGTGCGGGGGGGGCCAAGGCTAGCCCTTGCAAGAGGAGAACAAGTTGAACACTTACGAAAAACAGATGCTTGAAATCCTTAAGCGTGCCGGTGCCAACTATGGCGTTGTTGCGGTAAAGGCTGAGTTCGAAGCAGAGGGAACCCGCGTAGACGAATTGCTGCGCTTGCTTGAAATCGCCCATCGGGCGGACCTGAAGGTCGCGATCAAGATCGGCGGCTGCGAAGCGATCCGTGACCTGATCGAATGCCGCCAGTATGGTGCCAATTACATCATCGCACCGATGGTGGAAACGCCCTACGCGCTGTCGAAGTTCATTGCCGGGAAGGACAAGTTCTATCCGGCTGATGAAAAGGAAGACACGGATTTCCTCTTCAATGTGGAAACGCGCGGCACCTATGACCAGATTCAGGAGCTTGGCGAACTGGCGGCCAAGGGGCAGACCGGGATGGTTTTCGGCCGTGTCGATTTCGCCGGCTCGATGGGCCATTCGCGGGATTTCGTGAATTCCGATGAAATGGTCGGATATGTCTGCGGCGTTGCCGAAGTGGCCAAGAAGCACAATCTTGATCTGGTCGTCGGTGGCGGGGTCAGCCCGGATTCGATCGATCCGCTCCGCCGGGTGCGGGCGATCCGGCTTGATCGCTTTGAAACGCGCAAGGTCATTTTCGATGCTGCCGTTCTCGACGGTGAAGAAGCGCGCCAGGGCATGGAACTCGCGATTGAGTTCGAGCTGCTGTGGCTCAAGAACAAGCGCGATTACTATCGCACCATTGCCGCTGAAGACGAAGCGCGCATTGCGATGATGGAAGCCCGTCAGAACGCCAAGGCTTCCTAAGCATGGCCAAGGTTCGGGTTGCCGACGTGATCGCCAGCATCCTCGCCCAGCATGGAGTCACTGAGTGCTTCATGCTTACGGGCGGGGGGGCAATGCACCTTAATGACGCGTTCGGGCGGCAGAAAGACCTGCGCAAGGTCTTTACCCATCACGAACAAAGCGCTGCCATCGCTGCGGAAAGCTATGGGCGTCTGTCGGGGCGCCCTGCGGTGGTCAACGTCACAACCGGACCTGGCGGTGTCAATGCCCTGAACGGCGTTTACGGCGCCTATGTCGATTCCATTCCGATGGTGGTGGTTTCCGGCCAGGTCAAGCGTGAGACTTGCGCGTTCAATTTTGACGTGCCGCTGCGGCAGCTGGGCGATCAGGAAGTGGACATTGTCCCGATGGTTCGCGGGATCACCAAATATGCGGTGGTGCTGGATAACCCGGCCGATGTCCGCAAGGTGACTGAAAAGGCGATCCACCTTGCCCGGCGCGGTCGCCCGGGTCCGGTGTGGATCGATGTGCCGATCGATGTTCAGGCGGCTCCGGTCGATCCCGATCTGCTTGAAGCCTATGACCCCGCGCAAGATGACGGGCATGGCGAAGTGCCGAACACAGCGGCTGAACTGGGCACCTTGACCGGCACTGCCCTGCGCGATGAAGTAACCGCCATGCTGGCGGAGCTCTGCGCTGCGGAGCGGCCTGTGGTGCTGTCTGGATCCGGCATTCGCCTGTCCGGCATGCACGCCGAGTTCCTCGCGTTCGTCGAGCGTCTGGGAGTTCCGGTGGTGACGGGGTGGAATGCCCACGACGTCATGGAAAACGAGCATCCGCTGTTCGTCGGGCGGCCTGGCTCGGTTGGCGATCGTGGTGGCAATTTCGCGGTCCAGTCGGCCGACTATGTGCTGGTCCTGGGTTGCCGCTGCAACATTCGCCAGGTGAGCTACAACTGGCAGAGCTTTGCGCGCAACGCCAAGGTGGCGATGGTCGATGTCGATCGCGCCGAGCTGGAAAAGCCGACCCTGTCCTTGCACAGGCCGATCCATGCTGACCTGCGCGACTTCTTTGCGACCGCAGCAGAGCTCGATCTTCCTGCCACCGATCGCCCTGACCACCGCGCCGCCTATCTGGCGCGGAGCCGGGAGCGGTGTGCGCAGTATCCGGTGGTCTTGCCGGAATATGCCTCGGAAACCGGGCCGATCAATCCCTATGTCTTCGCGCAGCTTCTGTTCAACGAACTGGAAGAGGGCGAAATCATCGTGACCGGCGATGGCACGGCCTGTGTCACCGTGTTCCAGGCGGCCGGAATCAAGCGTGGTCAGCGCCTTTACACCAATTCGGGCTGCGCTTCGATGGGCTATGACTTGCCCGCAGCGATCGGGGCCTGGTTTGCTGCCGACGTAAAGCGCATCATCTGTCTGGCCGGCGACGGCAGCATCATGATGAACCTGCAGGAATTGCAGACCATCGCTGGTCTTGGGCTGCCGGTTAAGATCTTTGTGCTCAACAATGACGGCTATCATTCGATCCGGCAGGCGCAGCAGAACCACTTTGCTGATAATATCGTCGGGTGCGGGCCGGACAGCGGGCTGACTTTCCCTGAATTCACGCGCCTGGCGGGCGGGTTCGGGATCCCTTCTTCGCAGGTGGGCCGCGATGCCGATCTGCCCGGCGCGGTGCGGGCGGCCCTGGCGGGCGATGGCCCCCACCTGTGCGAAGTGATGATCGACAAGCAGCAACAGTTCGCGCCCAAGCTGTCATCGCGGAGGCTTGAGGACGGTTCGATGGTTTCGTCGCCGCTCGAAGACCTCATCCCGTTCCTGTCCGATGAGGAACTGGAAGCGGCTTTGGCACCCTGCGGTACCTTGCGGTGAGCAAGGCGATCATCTTCGATCTGGACGGGACGCTGGTTGACAGCTGCGCGATCTGTATCACGATCCTTGAAGGCATGCTCAGGGATCGCGGTGTATCGCTCTCGATCGATCCCGATGTTGCCCGTCCGTTGATGAGCCGCGGTGGCGAACTGATGGTCGCAACCTTGCTTGGCGACCATTGCGGCAATCCGGCACAGGAGCTGGCCGAATTCCGGGCCCGCTACACCCAGATCATGACGCCGGACTCCTCGCTGTTCGATGGGGTGTTCGATGGGTTGGCAAAGTTGCGGGACTGCGGCTTCACCATGGCGATCTGCTCGAACAAGCCGCAAGCGCTCTGTGAAAAGGTCCTTGCGGACACCGGCTTGGCTGATCATTTTTCGGTCGTCGTGGGCGGAATGGCCCCGCTCAACCCCAAACCGGCACCAGACTTGCTCGAAAAGACCCTGGCTGACCTGGGCATTGCGGTAACTGACTGCATCTTTGTCGGGGACAGCGAACTGGACCACGCCGTGGCGGAACAGGCGGGGATGCCGTTCCATTTCATGACCTATGGTTATGCCGAAGCCGGTTGGGAGCCGACCATCGGCCTGGCGCATGACCATTTCGATCAATTGGTCCAGGAACTTGCGCAGATCAGGCTGGCCGCAGAAATGGCCTGATCACCGGTTGCTGTGGTTTGCGAAGCTGCGCGGCGATTTGGTTTCCTTTCACCATGCCGTGCGGTAAGGTGGCTTCAACAACAGTCAGGAAACCGTGAGACGATCGGCAATTGACGGCTCGCAAAACACTGAATTCGTTATGGGAATGATCTAGATGTCCACGTACAAGCTGTTCGGTCGCGCAGCTCTGTCCCTATGCGGCGCCTGCCTTCTGGCAACGGGGATCATCGCCAATAACGCCGCTTTCGCTCAGTCCATCCCCAGCGGGTCGCCGGTGCCATTGCCGACCGGGGCGACTGACGGCGAAGCAACGTCGCGCGATACCGAAAACGCCAGTGATATCAGTCCTGTCGCCTCCAGCGTGTTTCAGCCCACCGCGCTTGGCCCCAATGGCGGAGACAAGCAGCCTCCGATTGAGGAGCGGGCCAGGGATCAGGACAATGTACTGAGCCGCAAGTTGCTGCTGCGCGACCCGCCAAAGCCTGGTGAGTTCGAAAACTTCGTCAATGGTGTGGCCGATCATCCGGTGCCGCGTTACGGAACCGATTTGCTGCTACCTGCCAGTCGCGACTTCGCTGTCCCCGCAACTGCAACCGTGCCCCCAGAGTATCGGCTCAATGTCGGGGATACCGTGATCCTGTATCTGACAGGCTCCGTTGGCGGGACGGTTGAGCGTGAGATTGATTCGAATGGGAACATTTTCCTTCCCAGCGTTGGGTCGATCCGCCTGGCCGGGGTGCTGTATCGCGATCTGCGGACCAAGGTGATCGGTGCGATCGGGCGCGAATACCGTTATTTCGATGTCAGCGTGGCGATCAAATCTCTGCGCGGAATTCGGGTCTACGTTACCGGATTTGCGAACAATCCCGGGGCGTTCAACGTTGGCAGTCTGTCAACCTTGGTCAACGCGGTCATGCAGGCCGGGGGACCCTCTGCTGGCGGCAGCTTCCGGTCGGTAAAGCTGTATCGCAATGGCCGTGAGGTTGCGGATTTCGATCTGTACAAGTTGTTGCGCGGCGGCAGCCGGGTGGGGGATGAAGTTTTGCACAACGAAGACGTGCTGTTCATCCCCGCCGCCGGTGAGCAGGTTGCCGTGCTGGGCAGCGTGCAGGATGAAGCAATCTATGAATTGAAACCCGGAGAAACTTTAGCCCAGGCTCTGGCCCTGGCCGGTGGTCCCAACGTGCTCGGCGATCCGGATCGCACAATGCTGTATCGGACAAGTGATCTGAACGGCCGCGGTCCTATCGAGGTTCCCCGCGCCGAAGCGTCCAGCTATGTGGCCAAAGGTGGCGATATTCTTCATATTCTCTCGCGCGGAAGTCTGGTTCAACCGGTCGTGCGGCAATCGGTTCTGGTGCGCGTAGAAGGTGAAGTGAACCGCCCCGGAAATTACTACGTTGGTCCCAACACGCCGCTCAGCACCGTTCTGGATATGGCGGGCGGGGTTACGGAGCGGGGCTATGTGTTCGGTTCCAGGCTCGTACGCCAGTCGGTCCGCGAACAGCAGCGTGCCAGTTTTGGGGAAGCGGTTGAGCAACTGGAATTCTCGCTCGCTTCGGCGCCGCTGGCGACCAGCAATTCGGTAAGTGACAGCCGCATCGCCGCGGAAATGGCCAGCGCGAAGGAAGTCCTGGCGCTGCTGCGCAAGCGGGAACCGGACGGCCGGGTGGTCATGAAGATGGAACCCGGCGCTGCAACACTTCCCGGCGACCTTCTGCTTGAACGCAATGATCACCTGATCGTGCCGACACGTCCGACAACAGTGGGTGTGTTCGGCGCTGTTTTCCGGCCCGGATCGTTCCTGATCGACGGCCAGCCAATGCTGCTGAAGGATTACATCGGTCGCGCTGGCGGACTGCAGAACGTGGGCGATTCAAAGCGGATCTTCGTGGTTCGGGCCAACGGCGATGTGGTGACCCGCAAGGGTGGTTTGATGAAAACCAGAGCCCTGCCTGGCGATGTTGTCTTTGTACCACTTCGCACAACGAAGTCCGACATCTGGCAGCGCATTCGCGATATCACTTCGGTGATCTTCCAACTGGGGGTCACGGCAGCGGCCGTGAATTCAATCAATTGACCCCGCGGATGAGCATTGTCGGCCAGATCGCGCATCTGCAGTTCTTTTCCCGGTTTCGCTGGCGTGCGCTGGTATTCGGCGTCGCGACCCTGATCTTTGCCGCCCTGGCGTTCTTCCCGGAACGGTATCTGGCGACCAGTTCGTTTACACCGACGGATCGGGATTCAATGGGGCTGGGTGGAACGCTTGGCCAGCTGGGCGGGCTAAGCAGCGTTTTTGGCAACCAGGCCGCCGTGGAAGTTGCCTTGCGAGTGGGCCACAGCGTTGCCGTTCGCGATGATGTGATCGACAAGACCAGCCTCAAGGATCGGGTCAAATCCGAAGGTCGGATTGCCTTGCAGCGATACCTGACCAAACGCGTTGACATTCGGTCGCTGCGCGGCGGGATCATTACGATTGAGATGCAGGATCCCGATGCAGACCTGGCCAAGGAAATTGTGGCAGCGTATCAGCGGGCAGTCCAGGTAGAGCTGGCCCAGATCAGCCGCCGTCAAACCGCATACAAACGGGACGTGCTGCAAAAGCTTGTCACCGAGGCGTCGGATAAATTGGTACTGGCCCAGTCCGCCTACGATGACTTTCGGTTGCGCAACCGCTATGCAGAACCTCGATCGGCGATGCTCGCTATCGGTGATCGGATCCCGATGCTTGAAGGGACGATCCGGGCGAAGGAAATTCAGCTCGCCACCGCCCGCCAAGTTTACACTGACAACAACCTGACCGTGCAGCAAATGGTTGCCGAACTTGGCGCCTTGCGCTCGCAGCTTGCGCAGGCCCGGTCAACCACGCCAAACCAGAACCAGGGCGTTGGCGAACTGGTCCAGAATTCGAGCTCGTTGTATCGGCTTGAACGGGAGCTGGAGGTGGCCAAATCGCTGTACAGCGGCTATATGCGGTACTTGCAGGGCACGGCGGTCGAAGATCTGACGTCTGATGCCAATCTGCGCGTGCTTGAACAGCCGCATGTCGATACGCAGCGGCAACTGTGGCTTCCCGCTCTGGCGCTGGCGATCGCAATCTTTTTGATGTGGGTGGCGATCGAGGCATATCGCCTGCGGCCGCCCCCCGGTGAAGCGCTGATGGAGCTGGATCGTGCCTGATGCCCGCCTGCCAGATGGCAAGGATCTGCCCGAAATTTCGGTGGTCATTCCTTGCCGGAATGAAGAAGAAAACGCCCCGCTGATTGCCAAGGCCGTCATCGCTCAGCTTGAGCCGGTGACCCGTTCGTTCGACATCATTTTCATCGACAACGAATCTTCGGACCGCACCGTGGAAGTGGTGCGCGCGATGTGCGCTGAAGATCCGCGTATCCGCCTGATCGTCAACAGCCGCAATTTTGGCCAGATGCGATCGCCGACCCACGGGATTTTCTCCGCGCGCGGCGAAGCCGTGGTCGGAATGTGCGCGGATTTTCAGGACTCGCCTGAACTGTTGCCCGAATTCGTCAAGACCTGGCGTGAAGGCGTGCCGATTGTCCTTGGGGTGCGCGAAGGCGAAAAGACCGGCCCTGTGCTGCGGTTCTTCCGCGAGCTTTCCTACAAGCTGCAGAAGAGCTTTGGCGATTATCAGGCGATCCCGAATGCGACCGGTTTTGGCTTGTATGACCGCAAGGTGGTTGATGCGATCCGCGCCATGAATGAGCCGGAACCGTTCTTTCGCGGGCTACTGGTCGAAACCGGATATGAGATCAAGACCATCGGCTACCGCCGGCCGCCGCGATCTGGCGGGAAATCGAACAACAACTTTTTCACTCTGCTTGATTTCGCCCTGAACGGGCTGGCTGGTTCGTCAAAAAACCTGCTACGGGCACCGCTTTATGTCGCGTTCTTCATGGGCCTGCTGACAGCTTTCTGTCTTGGCGGGGCGCTGTTCGCGGCCTTCTTTGGCCGGTCGGTCCAGCTTTGGCTGCTGGCCGCGGCGCTGGAAGGGCAGTTCTGCCTGTTGTTCCTGTTCCTTGGGCTGATCGGCGTCCAGATCAAGCTGATCTCTGAACGAACGCGCAATCAGGCCCTGGTGCTGGAGAAGGAGCGGGTCAATTTCCCGCCGGATAACTGAGATGTTTGACTGGCGGCGCAAGGAGGAGTGGTGGCAGCTTTTGCGCTACTATGCGGCCGGGGCGATCAACGTATCGTTCGGATACATCCTGTTTGCGCTGCTGGTTTGGCTTGGTTTGCAGGTCTATGTCGCCCAGTTGGTGGGCCACGTCCTGGGTGTGCTGTTTAATTACTTCACGTACAGCCGGTTCGCTTTTGCTGGTCAGGAATCGAGCAAGGCATCGTTTGCAGTATCCTATATCGGCACGTATTTTCTGGGTCTCGCTGGTCTGTGGCTGGCGTTGAAGTTCATTCCCTCGCCCTATGGCGCCGGGCTGGCATCGACCATTGCGGTTTCGTTGATCAATTACTTCATACTGAAGCGGCTGGTCTTCCGTGCCCCGGCCGGGGCGTAACGGATCCGGGATGAGCGTGCCGGGAACAGCCAGGTTGCCGAGCCGGTGGGTGGAGCACTTGCTGGCCGTAATAATTCTGGGCGGGATTCTATATTCCGGCATCCATCTGCTGCGCTACGGTTTTCTGCCACCGCCGTTCTTCTATGAACCGTCGGATACTTTTGCGGACTGGTTCAATCCGGCATTCTGGTCGCGCCGTGAAGGTGCCTATGACGCGTGGAAGACAGTCTATCTTCCGCTGTCGTTCGTATTCCTCAGATATCTAGGGATTGATCGCTGCTATCCCGCATCTCGGGCGCTTGAATCAAGCGCGGGCTTGGTTGCGCGCGATTGCGACTGGCTTGGCCTGGTCATGATGGCGGTCATCTTTGCGGCCAATATCTACCTGACCTGGCGAACCTTTCGCAAACTCGCGCCCGAAACAGCCCTCCCGCGGACTATCTGCGTGGCCATGGGAGCGCCGATGCTGAACGCTCTTGAGCGAGGCAATCTGATTTTGGCCGGTTTCACCTGTCTTCTCCTGGCCTTCGGGCCATTGCTGGCTTCGGCAAGGTTGCGGTGGGTGTTTGCCGGGCTGGCTATCAACTTCAAGATCTATCTCGTTGCCTCGGTTATCCCGCTGCTGCTCAAGCGGCGCTGGCGCTGGGTCGAAGGGGCACTGCTGGCTACCATCGTGATCTACCTCCTCAGCTATGCCGCATTCGGACAGGGTACGCCGATGGAGATATTCACCAATGTCCGGGACTTCTCGGGCATTGGTGCGACCCAGATTCTCGACGTTTGGTACACGGCGACTTACCAGCCGCTCTATTCAGTGCTCGAAACCGGCACTTTCCCGATGTCCCAGATCATCGGTTCGGTCTGGGTTGACCGGCTGATGGTGCTGATCCCGCTTTTGACCCGTTTCACCCAGGTTTTGATCATGCTGGCCGCCTTGGCGATCTGGTATCGGCCAGAGGCATTTACCAGCTCGCGTGCGATTGCTCTTGGCACTCTGGCAGCGATCCTCACCAGCGAGCCGGGCGGCTACACCATTGTGTGCTTCATGCTGTTCGTGCTGATGGAGCCGTGGCGTGGCTTTGGTCGGAAGTGGGCGATTGTGGCCTGCTATGTGATGGCATTCCCGTTCGATTTCCCGATCGATACGCTGCCGGAATCGGTCACTGAACTATATTTCCGGGATAGCACGGCTCTGGTCAGCCGGCATGTAACGCTGGGACCATTCGTCCGGCCCCTGATCAACATGACTATCGCCTGGGCACTCGCACTGACGACCTTGCACGATCTTTGGAAGGAGATGGCCGAAAATGCCCACCTTCCTTCTCGCCGGTTCAGGCAAGCGGGGCCGAAAGCGTAAAGTGCAATTCGGCCGCATCGCCAGGTTCAGCTTAAGCCGGGCAGAACAAACGCTCAGTCCGGTGGGTCTGGCGAAAATCAATTTGCCACCTAGTTGGCGAATCCTGTAGGTGCGCCACGCACTTGATCGGAATAAGGATTACACGGGCGCATGCGCTATCTCGTTACCGGCGGACAGGGTATGTTGGGGGGAGATTTCGCGGCGGAGATCGCTGCGTTTCCAGGGCTGAGTGTCTATGCCCCCGGCAAGACTGAACTCGATGTGCGCGATCCGGCGGCCATGATGGCTGCGGCTGACAAGGCGGCGGACGGTTGGCTGGTGCACTGCGCCGCGATGGTCAATGTCGAAGGTTGCGCCCGCGATCCCGACGCGGCGCGCGCGATCATCGTCGACGGCACCGAGAATGCGATTGCTCTTGCCAAGGCAGCAGGCGCGCGGATGTTCTATCCGCAGTCCTTTCTGACCCACGACGGCCGCCAGAATCCAATCCCTGAGGAAGAAGCCCAGCGGCCTTTAGCGCTCTATGGTGAGCTGAAGCTGGAAGCGCAGCACCGCATCGAGGACGCCTTTGGCGAAGACGCCCTGATCGTCGTCATGGCGGGCTTCTTTGGCGGTGAAGCGGCCGACAAGAACTTTGTCGGGCGGATCATCCCGGCTATGCGCGCGGCGATCGAGCGCGGCGAGACAGAGTTTCGCGTCGGAGACCGGGTCTGGCAGCCTACCTGGACGCGCGATCTGGCCTTCAATTCGCTGCAGATGATGCTGGCGGGATGCCGGGGGCGCTACCAGATGGCATGCCACGGCGAAGCCAGTTTCGCAGAACTGGCGCAAGAGATTGTCTATGCCCTGGGCTGGCAGGACCGGCTGTCGATTGTTTCGGTGGATGCAGCAAGCGTGTCTGCAAACGAACTAGGCCGCCGGCCGGATCGCGCCGTGCTGAGCTGTGCCAGACTGAAAACGGAACACCTTGATCTGCAGCGCGACTGGCGCTCCACTTTGCACGCCTATCTGCGCCACCCTTTCTTCGCACAATACCGCTTCAACTGAGAGATACTGACCCATGCAAGAGCTTTTCCAGCCGCTGGCCGCACCCGCCTTTATCCCGCTGCGCAACCGCGTGGTCATGTCGGCGATGAGCCGCAGTTTCGCTGACGAGAACCGCTGTGCAACCGAAGCCATGGTCCAGTATTACGAGCGCCGGGCACTGGGCGGTGCAGGGCTGATCCTGACCGAAGGTACGATCATTGATCGCAGCGGCGATGGCTGGGCCAACGCACCCTATATCGCGAACGATCAGCAGGCCAAAGCGTGGCGTCCGGTGGTGGATGCGGTCCATGCTGCTGGCGGTGCGATTGCCTGCCAGTTGTGGCACATGGGACGCATTTCGCACGCCGATTTCACCGGCGACGCGCCGGTCAGCTCCACCTCGGTCGCCGCCGCAGGCCACAACCGCCAGAACGACAAGCCCTATGGCGAGCCGCGCGCTCTGGCGGCGGATGAAATGCCGGGCGTCTATGCCCTGTTCGCCGATGCCGCCAAGCGCGCGCTCGACGCCGGGTTTGACGCGGTTGAGCTGCACACCGGCCACGGTTACCTGCCCGATCAGTTCCTTGACGGGCATGTCAACGATCGCACCGACAGCTATGGCGGTTCGGTTGAAAACCGCTGCCGCTTCACGCTTGAACTGGTTGAGGCCGTGACCAAAGCCGTGCCAGCGCGTCAGGTTATGGCGCGCATTTCGCCCTCGCGCTTCATGGGCGGGATCTATGAATGGCCGGATCTGGACGATATGTTGGGCCACCTGATCCCGGCGCTGGGCCAGCTGGGCCTTGGCGCGCTGGATGTCAGCTGCGCTGCGTCCGACTATTTCGAAACCTCGGGCCGGATGGTCCGCAAGATCCGCCCGCTGTTCAACGGCGTGATCGTTTCCGGTGCCTCGCTGACGCAGGAACAGGCCGAAGGCGAACTGGCCAGCGGGATGGTTGATGCCATTACCTGGGGCAGGGCTTTCATCGCCAATCCTGATCTGGCGGACCGGATGCGCAGTGGTGCCGAATTGGTTCCCTTCAACGATTCAATGCGCTCAACGCTTGTCTGATCCTCAAATCGACAAGATGTGCCATTGGCTGCCGGAGCAGTAAGCTGAAGCGCTGGATTCCAGGCTGGCCGGGCATCGGTATCGGGGTAATCCTGCTGCTTGCAGCAATGCTGCGCCTGCACGGGATCGGCTTTGGCTTGCCTGCGCTCAACGATCCCGATGAGCTGATTTTCGAACTTGGTGCGACGCGGATGCTGACCGGGCCGACCCTTAATCCGGGGTGGTTCGGCCATCCGGCGACGATCACCATGTATGTGCTCGCGCTGGTCAACGCATCGTCGTTTGGGCTGGGTTTCCTGTTCGGCCAGTATTCCGGACCGGCTGCCTTCATGAACGCGATCTATGCCGATCCGGGGATCGTGATGCTGCCCGGGCGAATGGCCATGGCGGCGTTCAGCCTGGTAACCGTGTGGCAGACCTGGCGACTGGCGCGATCCCTGGCGGGTGATCTGGCCGGTCTGTTCGCGGCGCTGCTGCTGGCCTGCAGCACGGTGCATATCCACTATTCGCAGATCATCCGGTCAGATGTGGTCGGCACGGTGTTTGTGCTGATGACAGTGGCCGCGGCGCTGCGCATCGCCCGCGACGGACGCCGGGCGGACTATGTCTGGGCGGCACTTGGCGTGGCGCTGGCGATGGCCAGCAAATGGCCGTTCGGGATCGCGGCAATCGCGGTTGTCGGGGCGCAATGGGTTCGCTTCAGCGAGAGCCAGAGCCCGCTGAAACAGCAATTGAAACCCTTCGCACTGTTTCTGCTGCTCGCTCCGGTCTTTCTGGTGCTGGTATCGCCCTATCTCGTGCTCGATTTCGGCACGGTGCTGCGCAACCTTGGCGGGGAAGCGCGCACGCAGCATCTGGGGGCGACCGGCGAAGGCCTGTTCGGCAACATGTGGTGGTATTTATCTGGTCCCTTGTGGAAAGCCCTGGGCCTGCCCGGTCTGATCATGGCCGCCGCCGGTCTGGTGCTGATGGCGCGGCAACGCGGGGTCGGCCGGGTCATTCTGCCGGTGCTGATCGTCTATGGCGCGATGATCTGCCTCCACGGGCTGCGGTGGGAACGCTGGGTCCTGCCAATGCTGCCGCTGCTGGCGATTGCGGGCGGTCTGGCCGCAGCGCGGCTGGTAGAGCTTGTTCGCCAACGCAGCGCCGGGGCGTTTTTCGGTTCCGCCGCGACCGGCATGGTCATGTCCGTGGCGCTGGTTCAGGCCATTCCCGCGTGGAGCGATGCCACGGCCCGGATGAACGATACGCGGCAGGTTGCAACAAATTGGGCGCGGCAGCATGTACCGCCCGGCAGCACCGTAATGATCGAGCATTTCGCGTTTGACCTGATCGATGCGCCCTGGACGATCGTGTTCCCGATGGGCGATGCCGGATGCGTCGATGCCAAGGGCATGATTACGGGCCGGGTCGATTACAAGGTGGTGGACGCGGCGCGCGGCAGTCGATCGAATGTCGATTATGGCACCGTTGCTGCAAGCAAGCGCGACACCTGCCGGGCAGACTACGCCATCATCATGGAAATGGAACGCTATCGGCTGGAACAGCATCGCTTCCCGGCGGAATATGGCGCCTATCAAACGCTGTTGCAGTCCATGACTGTCGAAAAGGTGATCCATCCCGAACCGGGGCGCACTTCGGGGCCGGTGATGACAATCCTGAAGCGCAAGGACGTGGCGGGCTCGATGCCGGATGCAAGGCAGCGTTAGAGCTGCTGCCCGTGTCCCCCTCCAGCCAGTGGACTGAAATGAAGCAACCTCTGATCCTTGATGGCGGCATGGGACGAGAGTTGGCTCGCAGCGGTGCGCCGTTCCGGCAGCCTGAATGGTCCGCTTTGGCGCTGATCGAAGCGCCAGAGGCGGTGCAGGCGGTCCACGCCAGCTATATTGCTGCGGGGGCCGGGGTCATCACCACCAACAGCTATGCATTGGTCCCGTTTCATATCGGCGAGGAGCGTTTTGCGCGCGAGGCGAAGGTGCTGGCCGACCGCGCCGGGCGCATGGCGCGGGCTGTGGTTGCAGCGACAGGGGCTGGTCATGTGCGGGTGGCGGGCAGCCTGCCACCGCTGTTTGGATCCTATCGCCCCGATCTGTTCCGGAGCGATGATGCCGCGCGGTTGCTGGCGCCCCTGGTTGACGGGCTGAGCGGCCATGTCGATCTGTGGCTTGCGGAGACCCTGTCGGCCACGGCGGAAGCCCGCGTGGTGGCAGACATGCTGGCGGGCGATGGCCGGCCGCTGTGGCTGTCCTTCACGCTGGAAGACGCCGACGATGATGCAGCCGATCTGGCGCAATTGCGATCGGGTGAGCGGGTTGAGGATGCGGTTGCGCTGGCGCTGGAATGCGGCGCGCGGGCCTTGCTGTTCAACTGCAGCCAGCCCGAAGTGATGGAAGCCGCGGTGATCCGCGCGGTGGCAGAGCGGGACCGGGCAGGCGGCAAGCTGCTGATCGGGGTCTATGCCAATGCCTTTCCGCGCGAACCGGAAGCGGCACCGGCGAACGAGACGATTTCACCAATCCGCGACGATCTGGACCCGCAGCGATACCTTCTGTGGGTGCGGAACTGGCTGCGCGCCGGGGCGGGCATTGTGGGCGGATGCTGCGGGATTGGCCCGGAACATATCGCTGCGATTGCTGCGGACTGCGCCTGATCCCGGCGATCAGGCCGGTTCGGGCAAGCCGGAAGCATTCAGCAATTCGCGCGGGCTCTGGCCGAAAGTCTGGCGGCAGGCCCGAGAAAAGACCGGCTGCGATGAAAATCCTGCGGCCAGCGCGGCTTCCTGTACCGGCATGCGGGCGCTGCGCATCAGGCCGATAGCTTGGCGGATCCGCAGTTCGCGGTAAAAGCGCGCGGGCGGGCGGCCTGTGCGGGCCAGGAACAACCGTTCGGCCTTGCGGCGGCTGACCCCTGCTTCGGCCAGGACCATTGCTAGGCTTTGTCCTTGCGGCATGCCGCGTTCCATCGCCGCGATCAGGCGTTGCAGATCGGGCCCTCCATGGCCAGCCTGCTCTGCCAGCGACAGGCGCTGCGGGGCCGATGCGGGGCGGATGCGATCATGAATCAGCTGGTCCGACACCGCGTTGGCCAGGGCAATGCCATGGCTGGCGGCGATCCTTTCCAGCATCATATCCATCGCGGCGGTTCCGCCTGCGCAAGTGAACAGCCGGGCGTGACGTTCATAGAGTTCGCCCGAAACCGGAATGTGGGGGTGACGCTGGCGGAACTCTTCGGCGGCTTCCCAGTGCAGGGTGATCGTCTCCCGCCCCAGGATACCGGCTTCGGCCAGGACGAAGGCCCCCGTATCGATCGCGCCGATCTGGCACCCCGCGCGCCAGGCGCGGCGGATCTGGCCAAGCAGGGCAGGTTTGGCTTGGGCCAGGGGATCAAACCCGGCGCAGACGATCAGAGCCTCAGGTGCTGCAGGCAGGGGGCCTTCGGCGCGAAGCTGCATCCCATTTGAAGCCAGTGCATGATCACCCCCCGGGGCATGGATCGTCCAGCGATACAGCTCGCGCAGGGCCAGTCGATTCGCGATCCGCAGCGGCTCCAACGCCGCGAAGAAGGCCATGGCGGAAAAGCCCGGCAAGAGCAGGAAAGCCAGATTCTGCATGGTTCAGCACAAAGCCATCAATCGGGGTAAAATGCAATGATCTGGCGCATAACGTGATTTAATCGCGCGAATTCGCGGTTAAGCTGCCCCGCAAGGAGAGCGCCATGAATTTCGAACCCTTCATCACTTGCGCCGTAACCGGATCGGGCAACACTCAGGGGATCCATCCTGATCTGCCGATCACCCCCGAACAGATTGCCAATGCCGCGATCGAGGCGGCGAAAGCTGGCGCGGCGATTGCACATATCCACGTGCGCGATCCCGAAACGGGCAAGGGCTGCCGCGACGTGGCGCTCTACCGCGAAGTGAAGGACCGGATCCGCGCCAGCGACACCGACGTCATCATCAACTTCACCGCCGGGATGGGCGGTGACATCGTGTTCGGTCCCGGCGAGCATCCCCTCCCACTCGATCCCGCCGGGACCGACATGGTCGGGCCGATGGAGCGGCTCAACCACGTGCAGGAACTGCTGCCGGAAATCTGCACGCTCGATTGCGGGACGATGAATTTCGCCGAAGCCGATTACGTGATGACCAACACGCCCGGCATGCTGCGGACCATGGCGGCCGAAGTGCAGCGGCTGGGCGTGCGGCCCGAACTGGAAGTGTTCGATACCGGGCATCTGGTGTTCGTGAAGGAAATGATCCGTGACGGGCTGCTCGACGATCCGGTGATGATCCAGCTGTGCATGGGCATCCCCTATGGCGCGCCGGACGATCCGCTGACCACCATGGCGATGGTCCACCAGCTGCCGGCAGGTTCGGTGTTCAGCGGGTTTTCGATCAGCCGCAACCAGTTGCCGTTCGTGGCGATGGCGGCGCTGGCCGGGGGCAATTGCCGGGTTGGCCTCGAAGACAACCTCTACCTTGGCAAGGGGCAGTTCGCCAGTAACGGTCAGTTGGTCGAACGCGCTGCGCAAGTGCTGACCGGCATGGGCGCGCGGCTGCTTGGCCCGGCCGAGGTGCGCGCCAAGCTCAAGCTGACCAAGCGCTGAAGGGGCGGCAGATGACGGACATTCGCAAGGCAGGGATTGTCGGCGGCGGAGTGATCGGGGCGGGCTGGGCCGCGCGGTTCCTGCTCAATGGGATAGACGTGGCGGTCTATGACCCCGATCCGGAGATCGAGCGCAAGACGCTGGAAGTGGTCGCCAATGCCCGCCGCGCGCTGGGCCGTCTGTTCGGTGCGGCGTTGCCGGCCGAAGGCACGCTCACCATCGCGGCGACGCTGGAGGATGCGGTCAAGGACGCCGACTTCATTCAGGAAAGTCTGCCTGAGCGCGAGGATCTGAAGCAGAAGGTACTGGCTGAGGTTGACCGGCTGATGCCCGCCCATGCGGTGATCGGTTCGTCAACTTCTGGCCTGCTGCCGACCAAGCTCCAGTCTGGCATGGCCCGCCCTGACCGGCTGGTGGTGGGGCACCCGTTCAACCCGGTCTATCTGCTCCCCTTGGTCGAGGTCTGTGGCGGCGATCAGACCAGCCAATCGACCAAGGATATTGCGGCTGCCGTCTATGAACGGATCGGCATGAAAGTGCTGCATGTCCGCAAGGAAATCGACGGGTTCATCGCTGACCGCCTGCTGGAGGCCGTCTGGCGCGAGGCACTCTGGCTGATCAACGACGGGATCGCCACGGCGAGCGAGATCGACGACGCGATCCGGTTTGGCGCGGGGATGCGCTGGTCGTTCATGGGCACCTTCCTGACTTATCGCCTGGCTGGTGGGGAGGCCGGGATGCGGCATTTCCTGCATCAGTTCGGCCCGTCGATGGAATGGCCCTGGACCAAACTGATCGGCCCCAAACTGACTGACGAGCTGATCGATACGGTGGCGCAGCAGAGCGACGAGCAGGCCGGCAATGTCGATCTGCGCACCTATGAACGGCTGCGTGACAACTGCCTGGTCGATCTGACCCACGCGCTGGAACGCAACGATTTCGCATCGGGTGCAGTGGCCAAGGCGCATCGGCAGCGGCTGGGCGGTCAGGTGGCGGCGGATGGCGCCGTTGATGGCAACGGGCGGTTGCAGACCATCGCCACCCCGGTCCAGCCCGAATGGATCGACTATAACGAACATCTGACGGAATGGGCCTATCTCAAGCTGTTCGGCGATGCGACCGACGTCGTGCTGGCGCGGATCGGTGCGGGAGCGGAATATGTCGCGGGTGGCCATTCGTGGTACACGGTGGAAAGTCATTTGCGGCATTTGGGCCAGGCGCGGCTGGGCGAGCCGGTCGAAGTTCGCAGCCGGGTGCTGGCCTGCGATGGGAAACGCTTGCACCTGTTCCACGAAATGGCCAGCCTCAAGCAGAAGGTGGTGATTGCCACGGCCGAACACATGCTGGTCCACGTCGATGCCCAGGCCGAGAAATCGACCCCGGCCCCGCAGGCCATGCAGGAAAAAGCGCGCGGCTTTGCCCAAGGGCAGGAACATTTGCCCTTGCCGGAAGGGCTTGGACGACAGATCAGGATGCCGGGATAAGCCAGACAGGCGCGGCGCAGGGGAGAGCATATCGGATGGCCTTGGTAGAAACCCGCTCGATCGATTACGTTCCCCTGAGAGAACGCCATGGCAAGGTCTGGCACCTCTGGCCGGTGTGGTTCACCGGCGATGCTCATCTGGCGACCCTGGCCACCGGGGCGATCAGCGTTGCGGCGGGGCTCAGCTTGTTCTGGTCGGCGATCGCGGTCCTGGGCGGCTGCGCGCTGGGTACGGTGCTGATGGCCTTCCATTGCACCCAGGGGCCGCATCTGGGCTTGCCGCAGATGATCCAGTCGCGCCCTCAGTTCGGCTATCTGGGGGCCTTGCTGGTCTGGGTGGTGGCGCTGGTCACCTACATCGGCTTCAACGCGCTCAATCAGACGCTGGCCGCCGATACGCTGAAGGAGCTGGCCGGGTTCCCGCATGGGCCAACCGTGATCGTGTTCTCGCTGGTGGCGGTCGCTGTGGCGGTGATCGGCTATGATCTGATCCACCTGGCCCAGCGCTGGCTGGCCTATGCCATGCTGGCGGTGCTGGCGGTCTATACGGTTGGCGCGTTCGGGATTGTCGATCTGGGCAAATTGCTCGCCCCCGGTGAGTTCCGGGCCACTCCCTTCCTGGTCCAATTCTTCGCTGCCGCCGCCTATCAGCTTAGCTGGTCGATCTATGTCTCGGACTATTCGCGCTACCTGCCGAAAGACGTCGGGATCCGCGAAAGCTTCTTCTGGACGTTCTGGGGGGCCTTCGTGGGCGGGGCCTGGATGATGCTGGTCGGCACTTTCGCTTATGCCGCTTTCGCCACGCCAGATGGAATCATCGCCGCGCTGCGGGACAGTTCGGACGCGATCTTCCCCGGGTTTGGCGTGGTCATGCTGGTCACCAGCTTCCTTGGCCTGATCACGATCACCTCGCTCAATTTCTACGGCGCTTCGCTGACCCTGCTGAGCGTGATGGACAGCCTGACCTCGGTGCAGCTGGGTGTAAAGGCGCGGGTGCTTTCGCTGTTCACGGTGTTCACGGCGGCAGTCTCGCTTTCGCTGGTGGTCAGCGGTAACGTGTTGCACGGGTTCGAAGCGTTCCTGGGCGTGCTGGGCTATCTGTTCACCCCGTGGACCGCGATCAACCTGGTGGACTTCTTCTTTGTGCGGAAGGGGCGTTATTCGATCCGGGCGATGTTCATGGCCGATGGGCTATATGGCAAGTGGAATTGGCGCGGATTGGTATCTTATGCCGTAGGCTTTGCGGCCATGATCCCGTTCTTCAAGACCGGGCTCTACACCGGACCGGTGGCCACGGCGCTGGGGAGAGCGGACATTTCAATGCTGGTGGGATTGCCGGTATCTGCCGGCGTTTACCTGTACCTCTGCCGAAACCTTAACTTGCAAGCCGAACAGGAGCAGATCGCCGTGCTGGACCGCAACCTTGAAACGGAGCCGGTGCGTTGATCGCCCGCGCTGCCGCTCTGATCGCTCTCGCGCTGGCCCCCGCTCCGGTATTGGCCAAGCCCACTGCCGATGCGCCGATCGTGTTCCCTGACCGGTTCGATCCGATCGGCACCCCGGTGCAATCGGTCAAGACCGGCACGGGCCGCACGGTTCATTTCACCGATACGGGCGAGGCCGGATGGAAGCCGCTGCTGTTTATCGGCGGCGTGGGCACAAGCGGCCGTGCGCCGGAACTGGTTGCATTCCTCGATACCATGCGCCGCCGCCTGAAAGTGCGGATCATTGCGGTCGAGCGCAATGGCTTGGGCGACAGTGCCTATGATCCGGACTGGACGTTTGCCGATTATACGGCGGATGTGCGGCTGGTGCTGGACAAGCTGGCGGTTGGCAGGTTCTCGCTGGCGGCGATTTCCGGGGGCGGGGCCTATGCCGGGCACGTGGTTGCGGCCATGCCGGAACGGATAGCTTCGTGGCACATGCTCGCGGCGGTATCATCCTCGCCTGCGAGCGGGGCCGCCTGCGGGGTCGATCAGGCCACGCTGGAAGCCCAGCTTACGCCGCAGATCGGGGCCCCGCGCGTGTGGTGGGACATGCCTGATGATGGCGTTGCCGCCCATGTCCGCGGGTTTGACGATCGCACCGCGGATGAAGGCGCGCGCGCGTTCTTCATCGCCGGACAAAAGGGTGATGCACGCGGGGTGGCGCGCGAATACAAGCGGTTCTGTGATGCGCCCGCGCAGATCAAGGGGCTGAAGGCCCCGGCGTTCTTCTATTACGGCACGGCGGACAAGCTGGTCCCGCCCAGCCACGGTGCATTCTGGGGCAGGCAGGTGCAGGGCAAGGTCACCTATCGCACCTACCCCGGCGAAGGGCACGATGTGCAGTATCGCCACTGGGACCAGTTGCTGCTGGATGTCGCGGGGTACGGGAACCGCACGCTGGTTTGTGACAAAGGCAAGGCACATCTGATCGCCGGACCAGTCGATCCAGCGCGGCTGCCGTCCGGTCGCACGCTGGGGGTCTGCGCCTGGACAAGGTAGATCAGGTCGGATCAACCTTATGTCATCAGGCTCTAAGCGCCCAGCGCCGCTTTCAGCGGGCCCAGCCAGGGGTCAAAATTCTTCCACACTTCGGTCCCGTCACGGTTGATCGGACGGCGCACCTGTTCACTGCTGGGGGTGCGCACCGCGCGCTCCGTGCGATGGAATTCGACGCAGGATTGCTCGAACGGCAGACCGCAATAATCAAGAATCCGGCGTACCTGACCTTCCAGATCTTCGATCACGTCCTCATGCTGCACTTTCAGCACACGGCCGGGCAGCACGGCATCCCAGTGATCCATCAACCGGACATAGTCGGTGTAATAACGACCGATGTGATCGAGATCGTAGGAGAAGTCCTGCCCTTGCGCGAACAGCTGCTTGAACACCGAAAACCCGCAGGCCAGCGGTTCGCGCCGGGCGTCGATGATCCGGGCATTGGGCAGCATCAGGTGGATCAGGCCGATATGACGGAAATTGTTGGGCATTTTGTCGATGAAGAAAGGCGTACCTTCCACCCGGTGGATGCGAGTGGAATCGATATAGGCCTGGCCCAGTTCGGCCAGCTTTTCGGCCGACAATTCCCGCAGGTTGGCCGGATAGATTTCCTGCGCATCGGCGGCGAGCCGCCCACTGAGCCGCGAAGCTGTAGCCATCACGTCGGGCAGCTCGGTGGTTCCCTCGACCTGACTGTGCGAGGCAAGGATCTGTTCCAGCAAGGTTGATCCGGCGCGCGGCAGGCCCAGAATGAAGATCGGATCAGGCGCCGGGCAGCCTGCGCCAGCCTTGTCCGCGAACAGCGCGGCGTCGCAATGTTCGATCTGTCGATCAAATTCGCGCGTGATCGCGTTCGGCTTGTACTGCGCCACGCCCTGGCGCAGGGCATTGCCGCGTTGGTAATATTCGAACGAACGCGCATATTCGCGCGCGTCTTCAAAGGCCTTGCCCAGCGCGAAGCAAAGGTGGATGCGGTCATCAACCGCGATCCCCGGCTTGCCTTCTTCATCCACCATCACCTCGATTTCATCCGGGGTGAAGCGGTAGGTTTTAAGATTGGCGAGGCTCCAATAGGCATCGCCGAAATCGGGTCGCACAGTATAGGCGCGGCGATAGGCGGCAACAGCCGCGTCGATCCGGCCAAGGGTTTTCAGCGCATGGCCATAAGTCAGGCTGACCGTGGTGTGATCCGGGGCATTGGCCTGAAGCCGGGAATATTCGTCAGCCGCATCCTCTGTCCGGCCCACGTGCAGCATCAGATTGGCCCGTTGCATGAGGAATTGCGGATTGGCCGGTTCCGCCGCCACCAGCTTTTCGGCCACTGTCAGAGCGGTTTCAAACTTGAAGCGCTTGCTTAGCACTTCGGCGTAATCGAACCGGGCGGGCAGGAAACCGGGGTTGAGATGGCAGCAGCGCTCAAGGATGAATTCCGCATCCTCATATTCACCCAGCCGGGTGCCCAGTTCGGCCAGCAGGCGCATCGCCACCGGATCGGCGGGGGCCTTCATCAGGTAGGCCCGGATCCGTTCCTCGGCCAGAGTATAGTCCTGATCGTAATAGGCTGACAGCGCGGCCAGCAATTCAGGCGGATGCCCTTCGACATCATGGATTTTTTCGATCAGCTCCCCAGTCTTGGCCGGATCAGCCTGCTGGTAATGGGCCACAAGCAGCTTGAGCGATGCGGTCAGGAGCGGATTGAGGTCCGTGGCGCGTTCATAGGCGGCGATCGCCCGTTCGCGGTTGCCGGCCTGGCGGTGGCAATGGCCACGTTCCTGCCAGGCCCGGCCCAGATAGGGCGCCCGTTCAATCAGTTGATCGAGCAAACGGTGTGCGGCGGGCAGGTCCCCGCGCATGCGTGCGGTCACTGCCGCAAAATAGAGCACTTCGGGATCATCGCCGCGCGTCGCCACCAGCTTTGCCGCCATGGCTCCGGCCGCAACCACATCGCCGCGAGCCAGCGCAAGCTTTGCCTCTACCAGGGGATCGTTTTGCACGGCGTGTGAACTTTCAGACTTCATCCTGGCTGCCACCATGGCCACAAGCGCGTGGCTGGACAAGGGTGCCGAAAACAAGATCCCGGCGGGTTGAACTGGTTCAACCCGCCGGGACCGGTATTCTAACTGCTGCGGTACCGGGTTAGCCCCGGATCCGGTCAGTAGTTGAAGTTGAACCGCAAGCCGATGGTCCGCGGACGGATCGTCGATTGCAGGTTGATGTTATCACTGTTCGAAATGTAGCTGACGGCGCGCTTGTCCGTCAGGTTGGTAGCGAACAGTTCGGCGCTCCAGCCATCGCGCTTGAACCCGGCCGAAGCATCGAACTGGGCATAGCCGGGCAGCTTGAAGTTCTGCGGCTTGATCGTCGATGTCCACGAAGTACCGACGAACTGACCGCCCACCTGACCAAAGAAGGTCGTGCCGGTTGATGCTTCATGCTCATAGCGCATGCGCAGACCGCCCTGCCAGTGTGGAGCCAGCGCCAGCGGGCTGCCCAGCGGCATGAAGGTCAGATCAAGCGGACCACCGCCGGTCTTCGCACGGAAGTCTGCCGGGGTGCTGGCATAGTCTGTCAGTTCCGAATCGTTGTAGGCCAGGTTGCCGGTGATCGTCAGTTCCTGCGTGGCGCGCCAGACGAGGTCGGTGGTAACCCCCTTGACCCGCGCGTTCGGCCCGTTGAGCACGAAAGTGGAGTTGCTGATCGACGGTGCATAGATCGACACCGGAATGCCGGTCCAGTCGATCAGGAAGGCCGAACCGTTCCAGCGCAGACGGTTGTTGGCGAACTGCAGCTTCCAGCCCACTTCGTAGTTCTTCACGCTATCAGACTGATAGGTGTAGGGAATCGGGAACTTTGGATCGCGGCTGGGCCCGCCGCGACGGTTGAACCCGCCCGGGCGATAGCCTTCCGAGAAGGTGGCGTAGAACAGCATGTCGGTGTTCGGCTTGTAGCTCAGCGTCACCTTGGGCGTGGTGCCCTTTTCGTGGCTCGGGCTCTTGCCGGCCAGCGAAATGCCATAGTTGCCACTGCCGCAGGGATGACCGTTGGGCAGTACGCTGGCCTTTGTGCTGAAGTGGCCACCGCAGTTGACCGAACCGCGCAGCGAGACTTCCTGGTTGTACCAGCGGATCCCGGCAGTCAGCGTCAGCTTGTCGGTAATGTCGAAGCTGCCTTCGCCGAACAGCGCGAACTGGCTTTCACCGCGTTCAGCGTCGTTGAAGTAGACCCCGCCATCCGGACGGATGTAGTTGGTGATCCGGTCGGTGCCGCCCGGATACTGGCCCTTGTAACCCTGCACCGCCGCGCCTTCATAGTACCAGACGTTGTCGGCGAAGACCTTCGACCGGTCATAATAGACCCCGGCCTGCACGCGCAGACGCTTGTCCGACGGGGTGGCGATCCGGAATTCCTGCGAGAACCGGTTCGACCGCGACTTGTCGATATGGGTCATCCGCGGCGTGGCGCAGGTGGCATAGCCCGGATAGGAGCAGATGTAATAAGGCGCGAACGGGCCGACGGCGGAATAGCGGGTATAGTCGAACTTCTGGTCGACCTTCCGGTCCAGATAGGAGCCGGTATAGACCAGATCGAGCCCGCCCAGCTTGCCTTCGACCGACCACTGCAGCTGGTTGAATTCATCGTGGTTGGTATCGGGCGAGAAGCGCATCACCTTGAGATCGCCCAACGTCGGGTCGAACTGGAACACGCCTTCGGCTTCGAGCACCTGGTACATGTCCTGAACGGTCACCGTCCAGTCCGGCGCCGGCGACCAGCGCATCGAAACACGCCCGCCGGTGTAGGTGGCGGGGTTGAAATCGTTGCGGGCATAGGCGGCGTTGTTGATCGTCGGCCGGGTCGCGGTGGCAGGCAGGGCAAAGGCCACGGTGCCATCGGCGTTGCGGCCGATCAGTGGCATCTGGAACGTGCCATAGACGTTGTCGATAAAGCCACCCTGGCGGTCAACAAAGGCTGTGGCACGGATCGCCAGCTTGTCTTCGATGATCGGGATGTTGATATAGCCATTGGCCGAACCGCTATAGGCATGGCCCGGCGTGGTAGCCCCGCTCAGCGAGACGCCGGCCTGAAACTTCGACAGGTTCGGCTTGTTGGTGATATAGCGGATCGCCCCGCCTTCCGCGCTCGCGCCAAACAGCGTGCCCTGCGGACCTTCCAGTACTTCGACGCGTTCAAGGTCGGTCACGTAGACGTCAAGGTTGCGTCCCGGAACGGCCACCGACGCATCGTCAAGGTAGATAGCGACGTTCGGGCTGGCTCCGGCCACCGCCGAGGTCTGGATTGCTACCTGTGAAAGCGACAGGCCGCGAATCGACACCGTCTTCTGCCCCGGACCGCGTCCACCTGCGTGAACCTGCGGCAATTCAGTCAGCAGCTGGTCAAAGCTGGTGATCCCGCGCTCGGTGAGCTGATCGCCGCCAAGTGCCTGGACGGTGATCGCCACGTCCTGCATCTTTTCGGCGCGACGCGATGCGGTGACGACGATGTCGGCAATGCCGCCATTGTCCGATTCCGCAGCGTCAGCCGCAGCGTCCTGCGCCAAAGCCTGGGTCCCGGACATGCCGATCAGCATGCCGGTGATTGCTGTCGAAAGCAGCAAATGTCGCTTCATGTAAGCCTCCCTGTTCGTTGTCCGCCAGCGTGCGCCGACTGGACGGTTGAAACGTCATGCCAACGCAGATCCTCAAAATTCTGCGTGGGCGAGGTATGGCCGGTAACAGACCAAGGTTGCCCAATTGTGGCAACTCAATACCTTCTGAAATGACGTTGGCACCCTGTGGTGGCAAGTCAATCTGCAATGCCGCTCATTAGGGGCAGTAATGGGTAGCATTAGTTGCTTGGGTCACCGGACCTGCGCTTGCCAAGCCCGCGCCCGGGAATGCAAGCAGCGCGCGGTTTTGCGGAGCTGACGATGGGAACCGGAACGGACAGCGCTGAGGTTGCGGAACACGGGTTTCGCACTCCTTTGGAAGGGGTCGCGGCGGCGGCGTGGAATGCGGCTGCAGCTGTGCCTGCGCCATTGCGCCTGATCAGCCCGACGGTGCCGGCCGAATGGGTCGATTACAACGGGCATATGAGCGAAAGCTGCTATCTGCTCGCCTTCGGGGACCAGTCTGATGCCTTCTTCCGTTTCATCGGCATTGATGAAGCCTACCGGGCGGCGGGGCATTCGCTGTTTACCGTCCAGACGATGATCTTCAATCTGGCCGAAGCGCATCTGGGCGACCGGTTGAACCTGTCGCTCCAGCTTCTCGATGCCGACGACAGGCGGCTGCACATCTTCCATGCGATGCACAATGCGGATAGCGGCGAATTGCTCGCTACGGGCGAACAGATGCTGGTGCATGTCGATCTGGCGGCAGGCCGGTCCGCGCCGATGCCGCCAGAGCTCCACGCCCGCGTCAAGGCGGTGCTGGCAGCCCATGCGGCGCTGCCGGTCCCGGCCCAGGCGGGCCGCAATATCGCGATCAGGCGGGAACCCCGATAATGGACTTTGCCCTCTCCTCCGAACAGCAGATGCTGGTCGAAACCGTCCGCAAATTCGTCGAGGCGGAGCTCTATCCGCACGAAGTGCTGGTTGAACGGGCCGACGATATTCCCGCCGATCTGGCCGAGGACATTCGCCGCAAGGCGATCGAGCTGGGGCTCTATGCCGTCAACATGCCGGCCGAACTGGGCGGCGGCGGATTGGGCACATTCAACACCACCCTGATGGAGCGCGAACTGGGGAGGGCGAGCTATGGCCTGCAGATGCTGGTTGCGCGGCCCAGCAACATTCTGCGCGGCTGTGCAGAAGGGCAGATAGAGGAATATCTGCTCCCAACGATCCGGGGCCTCCGTCACGATTGCCTGGCCATGACCGAACCCGATGCCGGGTCGGATGTCCGCTCGATGCGCACTTTCGCAAAGCGTGACGGCGGCGATTTCGTGATCAACGGGACCAAACATTTCATCAGCCACGCCGATATGGCCGACTACGTGATCCTCTGTGCAGCAACCGGTGAGCTGGGCGGCGGGAAACGTTCGATCAGCTGCTTTCTGGTCGATTTCGACACACCCGGTCTGACCCGCCGCAGGGGGCCGAAATGCGTCAGTCATCGCGGTTACCACCAGTGCGAACTGGTGTTCGAAGATTGCCGAATTCCGGCCCGTAATCTGCTGGGGGAGTTGGATAAAGGCTTTGATCTGATGGGCCAATGGCTTGGCTCGACCCGGCTTCAGGTTGCCACCACCTCGGTCGGGCGGGGGCAGCGTGTACTGGAAATGGCCAGCCAGTGGGCGGCTACCCGCAAACAATTCGGCCAGGCGATTGGCAAGTTTCAGGGCACGGGCTTCAAGCTGGCGGACATGAAGACAGAGCTGGAAGCCGCAGAACTCTTGACGCTGCGCGCGGCGTGGAAAGACGATCAGGGCTGCATGACCGATACCGATGCAGCCATGGCCAAACTGTTTGCTTCGGAAGCCCTGGCGCGGATCACCGACAATGCCTTGCAGATCTTCGGGGGTATGGGTCTGATGGATGAATTGCCGATCGAACGGTTCTGGCGCGATGCCCGGGTGGAACGGATCTGGGACGGGACCAGCGAAATTCAGCGCCACATCATCAGCCGCGCACTGCTGCGCCCGCTCGAAGCATGAGCAAGCCTGTGCTTGGCCGCCTGCTGCGGCCACGCTCGATTGCCTTTGTCGGCGGCAAGGCCGCAGAAGAAGCAGTGCGGCAAAGCGTGGCATTCGGGTTTGATGGCGCGATCTGGCCGGTCAATCCCCGGCGCGAAAGCATGGCGGGCGTGCCGTGCGTGCCCGATCTGGCTGCGCTGCCACAGGCTCCGGACGCCGTGTTCCTGGCTGCGCCTGCAGATCCCAGCATTGCTCTTGCTGCAGAGCTGGCCAACATCGGCGCGGGCGGGGCGATCTGCTATGCCTCTGACTTTGCCGAAGCCGGTGAACACGGGCGGCAGCGCCAGACAGACCTGTTGGCGGCCGCCGCCGGCATGCCGCTGATCGGGCCCAATTGCTACGGTATGCTCAACGCATTTGACCGGGTGGCGCTGTGGCCGGATCAGCATGGCTGTTTGCCGATTGCCGCCGGGCGCGGGGTGGCAATCATCAGCCAGAGCGGCAATCTGGCACTCAATTTCACCATGCAGGCGCGCGGATTGCCGATCGGCTACGTCATCAGCGTCGGTAACTGCGCCGATGTGACCCCGGCCGATCTGATCGAGGCGCTGATCGAAGACCCCCGGGTCAGCGCGATCGGCCTGCATCTGGAAGGGCTGGGTTCGGTCGCCCGCTTTTCGGCGGCTTGCTGCGCCGCCCGCGCTGCCGGAGTGCCGCTCGTGGCGCTCAAGACCGGTTCCTCTGCCAAAGGGGCTGTGCTGACCATGTCGCACACCAGCTCGCTCGCCGGGGCCGATGCGCTGTGTGATGCACTATTCGCGCGCTATGGCGTGGCCCGCGCGCACGATCCCGCGACTTTCCTCGAAACGCTGAAGCTGCTACACATTGCCGGGCCGCTTGCGGGCGGGCGGATCACCAGCGCGAGTTGTTCGGGCGGCGAAGCTTCGCTGACTGCGGATCTGGCTGAGCGTTGCGGGCTGGAAACGCCGGACTTTCCGTCTGCCACGCAGGCCCGGCTCGAAGTGGTGCTGGGGGACCGGGTGCAGGTTGCCAACCCGCTGGATTACCACACCTATATCTGGGGCGATCTGCCTGCCCAAACCGCCTGTTTTGCCGGAATGATCGATGCGGGGTTCGAAGCATCGATCCTGATCCTGGATTTCCCGCGCGCTGATCGCTGCGTGCCGATGGATTGGGAGACTACGCTGGACGCCTTTATCGCCGCGCACTGCGCCGCGCCGCCTGCGCCGGGCACGGTGCGGATGGTGGTCAGCTCGCTGGGTGAGAACCTGCCTGAAGCGGTCGCGATGCGCCTGCTGGAACCGGGAATTGCCCCGGTCGCCGGGCTGGGCACCGCGCTGCAGGCCGTGGCCGCAGCGGCGCGGATCGGCGCGGTTTGGGCTCAGCCGGTTCCGTCCCCGCTGCCGCAGTTGCCGGTGCAGGCTTTGGGCGATCCGGTGGTCTGGGATGAAGTGCGCAGCAAGGCTGCACTGGCGGCGGCAGGCCTGACCGTTCCGCGCGGCAAGTTGCTCCACCCGGCCGAATTGGAGGCTTTATGCGGCGATGAACAGTCCAGCCTGCCTGCGCCTTTTCCCTTGGTGCTGAAAGCGGTTGGCAGCGATTTGGCCCACAAGACCGAGCTGGGCGGGGTGGCGCTGCGGATCACCTCGCGCACCGAGCTCCTCAACGCAGCACAGCGGATGGCCGGGCTATCAGACACCTTCCTGGTCGAGGAAATGGTCAGCGAGGCGATTGCCGAATTGATCGTCGGCATCGGACGCGACCCGCAGTTCGGTCTGTTCCTCACCCTGGGGGCAGGAGGCATCTTTGTCGAACTGCTGCGCCAGGTGGAACAGGTCCTGCTCCCTGCCAGCAGTGCAGAAATTGCCGCCGCGCTGGCCCGCCTGCCGCTTGACGCGGTGCTGACCGGCTATCGCGGCCGGCCGGGCTGCGACATGGTGGCGCTGCTTTCCGCCATCGAAGCCATTGCCGCATTTGCCATGGCGCACGCCGATTGTCTGGAAGAGCTGGACGTCAATCCCTTGCTGGCTTTGCCTGCGGGGGCCATGGCGGTTGATGCGCTGATCAGGATCAAGGAATAGCCCGCATGTCTGCCGTCTCACTCGCACGCCATGGCGAAATTCTGGTCATTACGCTTGATCGACCCAAGGCCAATGCCATCGATGTGGCAACCAGTCTGCAACTCTACGCAGCATTCAGGGCACTGAATGATGATCCGGCACTGCGGGTGGGGATCGTAACCGGGACCGGGCGGTTCTTTTCCGCCGGTTGGGATCTCAATGCCGCGAATGAGGGTGAGGCAGCCGATGCCGATCACGGGCCGGGCGGTTTCGCCGGGCTGACCGAATACTTTGACCTGACCAAGCCGGTGATCGCGGCCGTCAACGGGCTGGCCGTGGGGGGCGGGTTTGAACTGGCCCTGGCGGCGGATCTGATCGTGGCGAGCACGCAGGCGCGGTTCTGGTTGCCGGAAGTGCAACTGGGCATACTGCCGGATTCGGGCGGCTTGCTGCGCCTGCCCAAAGTTCTGCCTGCCGCACTGGCGCGCGAAATGATCCTGACCGGGCGGCGGCTTGAAGCGCAAGAGGCACTGGCCGCCGGGCTGGTCAGCCGGATTGTCCAGCCCGATGTGCTGCTGGACACGGCGCTGGACCTCGCGCGGGAGATTGCCAAGGGCGCTCCGCTCGCGATTCGCGCCGCGCGCGAGATCCTTCGCGCGACCGAAGGGCTGGAAGTGGCGGCGGCCTATCGCACGATGCGCAGCGGGTCGATCCCCAGCTACAGCGCGATGCTCGATTCCGAAGACGCATTAGAAGGCCCGCGCGCCTTTGCCGAGGGGCGGACACCGCACTGGCAAGGGCGCTAGGTGAGCAGGAGCCGGACTTTTGGACCGGCCCCTGCGCGGTTCTAACGCGCGAGCAGGCGCAAGCGCGAATTGAACTCGCCGCGATCGACGTAGCAGCCGTGCAGGTGCCGGAATCCGGTCGATGGATCGAACGCCTCACGTCCGTGCAGGATCCGGCGGTTGTCGAACACCACCATTTCGCCGGGTGCCAGTTTGAATTCAATCCGATAGGCCGCGTCCCGGGTCTTCGTCATATAAGCACGGTAAGCCCGATAATAGTCTGGCATGATCTCTGCTGGCATATCGAATATCGCGGCAATATGCGCGTTATAGCGGATCTCGCTGAGTTCGCCTGACCGGTCGAGCGTGATGACCGGGGCCCGCACCCGGATGTCGGCAGTCTGATCGTGGAACCGGAAAGGGATTGGCACTTCGGCCAGCAGCTGGAACGCGGCGGGATCTTCGTCCCGCAAATCCTGGGCCAGGGCAAAACCATCAGCAAAGACAGAACCCCCGCCGCTTGATTCGTTGGCGATACAATGCAGAAACTGGAAGCCTGGCGGAACTTCCTGATTGGGCAGATCGGTGTGCAGGGGCAGCGCGACCGAAGTGTAGGCCAGATTGTTGGGATCGGGCATGCTGATCACTTCAAAGGTCGTGCCAAAATTGGTCTCACGCAGGAACCCGACCCGCTGCGCCACTTCAACCCCGGCGCCATGCCGGTCCTCGAGGCGATCGACGATCGACAGCCCGTAACTGGCGGTTTGCACCATCCAGTCACGCAATGCGCTATCGTCCGCCAGCACCGCGTCTGCATGGAAGCGCGGAATGCCAGCCGGGGTAAGGTTGGCATGCCAGAGCTGGGGGGTGATAGCGGCAGGATCGATGGCGGGCAGGCCGGGCTGATTGGCAGCGAGCAGTGTCAACGGCATCAGGCTCACATGGCTGTCGGCATAGATCAGTCTGACATGCTCCCCCGAAATTTCCGCGGAAAGCAATTGCGGCGAGGGATCGAGCGAAAGCAGGTCAAGCAGGCGCTCGTGCGTTTGCGGATGCAGCCCGGCAGGGCAGTTGTCGCGCAACCAGATCGTGGGATAGGTCGTGCGCGAATTGTCCGTCCAGATCACGCCAAGCGCGTCTGCACGGACCTCAAGTCCAGATACAGTCATGGGAATTCCAGTGCGATTCAGGAATTTCGGGATGTGCGAAACAAGGATCAGCCGCGCGGCGGCGGCCACCACTGCTGGGTCTTGCCATAGGGCGCACCGCTGCCGCGCCGGCCAAGCCCAAAACTTTTGCAATCCAGATCCATCGGGCAGAGGCTAGATCGCTTGGCCGGTCTCGACAAGGGGCGTTCTGGCGCGTTGCCAGACTGCCGAAATCATGCCATCCCGCTGCCGGGGAGAGACATTCTGGACAGCAGTGCAAACCGGGCTCCAGCCCGCCAGCCAAGCCCGTTCGCATTTACGCTGATCGGGATCGGCGCGGCCACGGCGGCGGCGCATATCGGCAACAATTTCACCACCTATCTGGTCGGCGGCCTGATCGAACGCTTTGGCTTTTCGCCGTTGCAGATGGGCGCATGGAATATGGCCGAAACGCTGAGTTATGCAGCGGCGATGTTCCTGGTAGCTCCGCGGGCACGGGCAATGGACGCGCGGCTGCTGGCGCTGCTGGCCACCGTGCTGGTGGCCGTGTCGCAGGCCGGTTCCGCTTTCGCGGGCGACTATGCTTTGCTGTTTCTGGGCCGGATCGGCACCGGGTTCGGTTTTGGAATGATGAACAGTGCGGTAAATCTGGCTGCGGGTCGGGCCGACCATCCGGCACGCTGGATCTCGCTGGGGATCGCCTTTCAGACCGTGCTTTACACGTTCGTGGCGATTGCCGTGCCAAGGATTGGCGCTGCGCATGGGGTCACGGGAATGTTCCTGGCTCTGGCCGGTCTGGCTGTGGTGCTGGGCATGATGACCCTGTTGTTGCCGGGCGGAAAAGACGCCAGCCCTGACGGGCAAGACGCGACTCCCAATCGTCCGATCGGAACAGCCGGGTTGCAGATCATCGCGGCGATGGCGCTGTTTGCCTTTGGATCGCTGGCGATCTGGCCGTTTATCGAGCGCACCGCCCATGCAATTGGCATTCCGGCAACCCAATTTGGGATATACCAGAGCATGGCCGTACTGGCGAGCGCGTTGGGCAATGCGGGTCTTGCCTTGATCATCAACCGCCTGCCGCGTTTCTGGCCGTTGGCCGCTGCGCTCGGTACTTGCGGGCTGACCTGCGCCTTGCTGACCACGGTGCAGGGCGAAGCGGCCTTTGCTGCCGCATTCGTGGCCTTCATGGTCAGCTGGTTCCTGACCTATCCCTTGCTGTTGGGACTGACCTATGCCCACGATGACAGCGGGCGCCTGGCGGTGATGACTACGGGATCATGGCTGCTGGCGCAAAGCGTGGGCTCGCTGGCGGCAGGCGGCATCGCCCAGTTATTTGGCGGCTACACCCTGATCGGTCCGATTGGGGGCGTGATCTGTTTGTTGGCCATCATCATGGCCATGCCTGTAGCGCGCAGGCTTGACGGCCATTGACGCAGGTTGCGAACTTGTCCCGACCGGGGGGCAAGAACGAAATTCGGGATGTGAGGAAGGGACTGGAATGACTGGCGAAATGGACAAGGCAGGCTCGATCGCAGGCCATCCCAAGGGCCTCTATATCCTTGCCTTTACCGAGATGTGGGAACGGTTCTCATTCTACGGAATGTCCGCATTGCTGACCCTTTACATGGTCAAGGACCTGCTGCTGCCCGGGAATGTCGAAAGCGTCATCGGACTTGGTGCAATGCGCGGGCTGTTCGAATTTCGCGGGGCCATGTCGGACCTGGCTTTCGCCTCGATTGTCTATGGCTGGTATGCGGGACTCGTCTATTTCACCCCGATCGTCGGCGGCTGGGTTGCGGACCGGCTGCTGGGGGCAAAGCGCACGGTCATGATTGGCGTGCTGTTGATGAGCGCGGGCCATCTCGCCATGTCGTTCTATTCGACCTTCCTGATCGCCCTGCTGCTGCTGATCCTGGGGTCGGGGTTCCTTAAGGGCAACATTTCCGCCCAGGTCGGCACGCTCTATCCGCGCGAGGCGGAATCGCTGCGGGCGCGGGGCTTCACGATCTTTTCAACCGGGATCAACATCGGCGCGGCAACCGGCCCGCTGGCAACCGGGCTGTTGGCGGCGCTGTATGGCTGGCACGCCGGGTTCGCGCTGGCGGCCGTGCTGATGCTAGTGGCATTGGTGACCTATGCATTTGGCCAGCGATACTTGCCGGAACAGCGGCCCGTAGCGCGCGAACGGACCAAGGCGCCGCCCCTGACCACCGCAGAACGGCGGCAGGTGTGGTTCCTGCTGGCCGTGGTGGCGCTGACCATCCCGGCAGAGATCGCCTACCCCATGGTCTGGAGCATCGGGATCCTGTGGGTGGACCAGCATGTCAACCTGGCGACAGGTCTGGGGCTGGTCCCGTCAAGCTGGTTTGCCTCGGCGGATTCGCTGGGGGCGATCCTGGTCGCTCCCTTGCTGATCGCATTCTGGAGCCGACAGGCCCGCAGCGGTAGTGAACCCAGCAGCGTCACCAAGATCGGGATCGGCGCGGCGCTGGTGGGCCTGGCAGCCTTGATGTTTGCGTTCGGCAGCCTCGATGCCGCCGCCCCAGGCAGTGTCGGGATCGGCTGGGCGCTGGGCGGATACCTGCTGATGGGGCTGGCCTGGATGTATTACTGGCCCACAACTCTGGCCTTGGTCAGCAAGTCCGCACCGCCCGCGGTGACATCAACCCTGATGGGCGTCGCATTCCTGTCACCCTTCATTGGCCATACCCTGATGGGCTGGGTCGGAAGTTCCTATGACAAGCTCAGCCCGGCGATGTTCTGGACGATAGACGCCGCCATCGCGCTGGCCGGGGCAGTGGTGATCCTGACCTTGCGCAAATGGCTGATGCGCGGGCTTGAAACCTCAACCGCTCAGTAATTGGCGTCGGGCATCTGGCCTTTGCGTTTGGTGATATAGGCCTGCAGTTCTTCGTCCACGGCGGGGTCCAGCGGGGGATCCTCGTGTTCGGCCAGCGTCTTTTTCCAGGCGGTATTGGCGCGCTGCTGGATGTCCTGGCTGCCTTCGCTTTCCCACTGTTCCCAGCTGGCATAGTCGGCCAGCGGTGAGCGATAGAAGGCAGTTTCGAAATTGGCCTGGGTGTGGGCGCAGCCGAAGAAGTGCTTGCCAGGGCCAACCTCGCGAATGGCGTCCATTGCTTGGCCGTTTTCGGTCAGGTCATAGCCCGCGAGCAGCTTGTGCATCATGCCCAGCTGGTCGCAGTCCATCATGAACTTTTCATAACCGGTGACCAGCCCGCCTTCCAGCCAGCCGGCCGATTGCAGCACGAAGTTTGCCCCGCCAAGCACCGTGGTTTGCAGCGTCTGCGCACTTTCATAAGCGGCCTGCGCATCGGCGATCTTTGAAGCACACAGGCTTCCACCGGTGCGCGAAGGGACGCCAAGGCGGCGGGCCAGCGTGATCAGTGCGCTTTTCATCAGCGATGTTTCGGGCGTGCCATAAGTCGGAGCACCGCTTTGCATCGACAGCGTGGTAACGAAGCTGCCGAAGATCACCGGCGCGCCGGGCTTGACCAGCTGCAGAAATGCCATGCCAGCCATTGCCTCGGCCAGCGTCACCGCAATTGCGCCCGCCAGGCCAGTAGGGGCCATGGCGCCGGCCATGATGAACGGGGTCACCAGCACGCCCTGATTGGAGCGTGCCAGCGCCTTGGCCGCGCCAAGCATGGTGGCATCGAAAGTCAGCGGGCTGTTGCCGTTCATCACCCCCATCAGGCAGGTGTGAGGTTCACCGGTTTCGGGATTGATCCAGCGATCACCGAACAGGATCTGCGCCATTTCGATGCAGTCATCCGACCGGCTGGGGGCCGAAACCGCGCTGAAGAACGGCTTGTCGGTATGCTTGGCGTTGCCATAGAACATGTCAAAATGGCGCTTGTTCACCGGCAGGTCGACCGGTTCGCACATCGCGGTGGCCGAGCTGTGCAGCCAGGGCGAGGCCTGGGTCAGCTTGGCGAAATTGCGGAAATCCTCGATCGTGCCATAGCGCCGCCCTTTGTCGAGACAGCGCACGAACGGCGGCCCGGCGGTGGGGGCAAACACGGTGCGCTTGCCTCCAATGATTGTGCTGCGCGCCGGATTGCGGGCCTGATGGGTGAATTCGCGCGGGGCGTGGTCCTGGATCAGCTGGCGGCACATGCCGCGCGGCATCCGCACCAGTTCGCCGGTCACTTCGGCCCCGGCGGCTCTCCAGATTTCCAGCGCTTCGGGATCGTCGCGAAATTCGCAGCCGATTTCGGACAGGATGACTTCGGCATTTTCCTCGATCAGTGCCAGCCCTTCTTCGTCAAGCAAGTCGACATAAGGCAGGCGGCGGCTGATGTAGGGGGCATTGGCGGTATGCGCGCCAAGCCGCGCCGCCCGCTTGGCATCGCGTCCGCCGCTGCGGCGGCCAGTGGTGGAGGAGGGGGCGGCTTCAGAGCTGGTGAGCGTATCCATACCGCAAGGCTTAATCCAAAGCGGCAGGCACACGGCATGTAAAAACATCATGCCGCCATGAAGCGGATGGTGGGCATGAGAAAGGCCGCAGGAACGATGTCCTGCGGCCTTTTGTCATTCGGCTGCGATCAGGCCAGCCCGACGATATTGCCGGCTTCGTCGAGATAGATCTCATTCGATGCCGGGCGCTTGGGCAGGCCAGGCATGGTCATGATATCGCCGCAGACCGCGACCACGAATCCCGCGCCCGCCGACAGCCGCACTTCGCGCACTTCCAGCGTGTGGCCAGTCGCCGCGCCGATCTTGCCCGGATCGGTGCTGAAGCTGTACTGCGTCTTGGCGATGCAGACCGGCAGATTGCCGTAGCCCAGCTTTTCGTATTCCTTGAGATTGCTGGCGGCCGAGCTTGACAGCGAGATCCCGTCGGCGCGGTAGATTTCGCGCGCGACGGTGGCGATCTTGTCGGCCAGCGGCATGTCATCGGGATAGAGCAGCTTGATCTCGGGCGAGCCTTCATCAAGCTGAGCCTTGACCTGACGGGCCAGTTCCTCGGCCCCGGCGCCGCCTTCGGCCCAGTGTTTGGCCAGCGCGACGCGGGCGCCGTACTTGGCGCAAACGGCCTTCAATGCGTCGACTTCTTCGGCGCTGTCCTTGATGAAGTGGTTGATCGCCACCACCGGAGTCAGGCCGAACTTCTGCAGGTTCTGGATATGTCGCTCCAGGTTGACCGCGCCGCGTTCCAGCGCCGCGACATCGGGTGTGCCCAGATCGTCCTTGGCCACGCCGCCCTGCATCTTGAGCGCGCGCACCGTAGCCACCAGCACTACCGCATCGGGGCGCAGGCCCGAATGACGGCACTTGATGTCGAGGAACTTTTCCGCGCCCAGATCGGCACCGAACCCGGCTTCGGTCACCACCACGTCGGCCAGCCGCAGAGCAGTGTCGGTCGCCATGACCGAGTTGCAGCCGTGGGCGATGTTGGCAAACGGCCCACCGTGGATGAAGGCCGGGTTGTGTTCGATCGACTGGACCAGGTTGGGCTGCATCGCATCGCGCAGCAGCACTGCCATCGCCCCATCGGCCTTGAGGTCGCGCGCGGTGACCGGCTGCTTGGCATAGGTCCGCGCGACGATGATGTCGCCCAGGCGGCGAGTGAGGTCGGCCAGGTCCGTCGCGAGACACAGGATCGCCATGATTTCCGAGGCGACGATAATGTCGAACCCGGTTTCACGCGGCACGCCGTGAGTGACCCCGCCAAGACCGACCGTGATGTTACGCAGTGCGCGGTCGTTCATGTCGACCGCGCGGCGCCAGACCACCCGGCGCGGATCGATGTTGAGCTCGTTACCCCATTGCAGGTGGTTGTCGAGCAGCGCGGCGAGCAGCGCATGCGCCGAAGCGATAGCATGGAAATCGCCGTTGAAGTGGAGATTGATGTCCTCCATCGGGATCACTTGCGCGCGTCCGCCGCCCGCCGCGCCGCCCTTCATGCCGAAGCACGGGCCAAGCGAGGGTTCACGCAGGCAGACGATCGACTTGACGCCGATCAGGTTGAGCCCGTCGTTGAGGCCGACCGAGGTGGTGGTTTTGCCTTCGCCTGCCGGGGTGGGGGTGATCGCGGTGACCAGCACCAGCTTGCCGCGCGGGCGCTCCTTCAGTGCGGCAATATATTCCAGGCTGACCTTGGCCTTGAAGTGGCCATAGGGGACCAGAGCTTCGGGCGCGATGCCCAGGCGGTCCTGCGCCAATGGAAGAATCGGTGCCATCTTGGCGGCACGGGCGATTTCGATGTCCGGGGCGCCCGGCGGTGGCAGTTCGTTTTCTTGCATCCCCTTTTCAAGAGCGCGCAGGCCCTTGCCTCTCAAAATCAGAGTGAATAGCGACCGGTGGGTTCAGCTTTCGCTGGATTCCGGCGCGGTCGATTTCCGCCAAGTAAGGCCTTTGCACAAGCCACTTGCGGAAAATGATCGGGACCATAACTTGCGGTAATATCGCACGGCCATCGCGGCGCTTCAGTCTTCGCCGACCTTGAATGATCCCTCCAGCCAGGGAAGGTGCGTGAGAAGCTGGGGAAACACCTCTTCTTCCAGGATCGAACGGCATTCGTCCACGATGACACGCGGCGCAGAGCCCAAGGTTTGCTGGCGGGCCAGCAGGGTCATCCGCCGACCGAACTTGCCCCGCAGGATCGGGTGGATCGACAGTTCGTCAAACGCCCAGGGCACCTGGAACAGGCAGAGCGGCGTGGTGATCCCCCAACCCAGGCCATAGGATACTGCGGTGGCATGACCGACGATCGAATCGAATTCTATATGTGACGGGTATTTGAGCTGCAGTCGGTTAAGCTGCGCCTCGGTCTGGCGGCCCATCGAACTGCGCAGCGAAAACCGGATGAACGGACTGTCGGCCAGATGGGCCCCCAGTTCGGGCGCGGCGGCGAACTGCTTGGGGAAGATCAGCACATAGGGTTCAGTGAACAGGTTGTAGCGATCGACATCCAGCATGTCCGAGGTGTTGCTTTCCTCGGTGATCATCACGTCAGCGGCGTGGGTGTTGAACTTGGCCCGCTGATCAGGCATCAAACCGTTTGAAATCCGCCAGTTGCGGGCCAGCTCTCCCTTGCGGCGGTAAAGCCGCGGACCCAGTACATTGGCCAGACTTTCTGGCATGGCGATAGACAGTGAAGCCAGTTCGCCGCTTTCGCTTTCGGTCGCTTCGACGAACGCGGAATTGAGATCGCCCAGGATCTTTTGCCCCTGGCGCAGCAGGACCTGGCCAACCTTGGTCAGCACAATCGGGCGGATCGAACGGTCGAACAGCTGGCGCCCAACCGTTTCTTCCAGCCCGGCAATGATCTGCGAAACGCCCGACTGGGTCAGCCCCAGGACCTTGGCGGCCTGAGTCATGCTGCCCTGTTCGGCCGTGACGACAAACACCTGCAGCGCACGGAATTCAAAGCCAGATGGCAACTGGCCCTTGTTCATGACAGCGTTCATGCGCGCGATCTCTCCTCGCTGCACCAGAAGAGTGCGTTATAATAAGCGAGGCTTATACAATTCGCGGACGGCGCACTCAAGCCGTGTTTGTCGGGGCGGCTCAGGCTGGGTTGAGTGCCTCTGCTCCGGCCTGGGCAATGATCCCGTCCTGAAAGGATTGCACTCCAGAAATGCCGATCGCGCCAACAAAAGCGCCGTTTACGGTCAGCGGCAGGCCGCCTTCGATCGGCAGCGCGCCGGTCAATTCCGCCATGTTGGGCCGTTCGCCATTCACTGCGTCTTCCAGCGCCTTGCTGGGGCGCCGGAACATCAGCGCGGTGCGTGCCTTGTCCTGGGCAACCTGGATCGATCCCAGCTGGGTATCGTCGGCGCGTTCCAGCAGGATCAGATGGCCTGCCGCATCAACCACAGCGATAACGACGTTCCACCCTTCGGCCACGGCCTTGGTCCGGGCTGCACTGGCGATCTGACGGGCTTCGGCAAGGCCGATTGATGGGATGGTCTGCATGGGGATGTCCTTGTGCTGGAGAGGTTTGAAGGTCAGTCGATCCGCGCGCCCTGGCGGCGCAGTTCGGTCTGGACCGCTCCGATATCGATAGTATCGAAGTCGTGCCCGGTCTTGATCGAGATCGCCGCAGCCACACCTGCGCCTTGCCCGGCAACCGCGCAGCACATCATGTTGCGGACCGCCGCATGGCTAACCTTGTCACCACCGATGGTGCGCCCGGTGACGATCAGGTTCTTCACGCCCTTGGGCAGCATCGAGCGATAGGGCACGTGGAAATAGCGCCCGGTGGTCGGGATGATCAGCAGGCCATAGCCATCGATGAATTCCGGGAAGATCCCGATTGAATCCTCGAACCGGCCCTGATGCATCACGTCAGCTTCCGTCAGGTTATAGGCTGCGTCGATCTTGCGGGTGTCGCGGATGCCCAGTGTCATGCCGAAATTGCGCAGCTTGGCAGTCTCGCAACCGGGCATGAATTTCTGCAAGGCCTCGATGGCGTGCATCGCCTGGCGACGCCCTTCGATTTCGCCATGAGTCAGGTCGTCGGGGTTGGTCCCGTCGAGCGTCATGTGCACCATGTTGAGATAGGTCAGGTCGCCCTGATCGCTGACCGTGCCCCAGGTGCCGGCAATGGTCTTGAGATTATCCGGCAGAATCCCCGCCTTGTGCGCGGCCACAAACGGTTTGCGCAGGAAGGGCGAGAACATTTCGTCCTCTTTGCCTGAGGTCTTCACCGACCATTCGCCGTCTTTCGCCCAGTCGGCATAGGTTTGCGGATCGGCTTTGACTGCATCGATGAACTTGCCCTTGTCCACCCCGCACATCGAGAACATGACCGAAACCGACATCATTTCGGCCTTGGGGTGCATGTGGCTGGGGGCACCGGCGCGGTGAGCCACGTCGGCATCGCCGCTGGCATCAATCACCCGGCTTGCCAGGATCGCCTCGCGCCCGGCCTTGCTTTCCACGATCACGCCGCGAATGGTGTCCCCTTCCATGATCGGGGCAACGAACATGCGGTGCAGCATCGGTTCGACCCCGGCTTCAACCACCAGCCGGTCGGCGACATATTTGAACGCTTCGGCATCGAGCGCGTGGCTGATCGATTGCGGTTCGGGCAGGGCGGCGCCCATCGCTTTGGCCCGGTCCTCGAACTCGCGGCCGATCCCTTCGCTGTCGATCGTTGCCGGGTGGCGATACCAGGCGAAACCTTCAACGCCGACTTGCGTGATATTGCCACCGAAGCAGCCATAGCGTTCAACCAGCGTCGTCTTGATCCCGGCGCGCGCAGAGGCGAGCGCGGCGGCGAGGCCACCCGGGCCGGAACCGATCACCAGCACATCGGTCTGATGCACGACCGGTATTTCGCGCGCGGGCTCGGAAATAGACAGCTTCATCGTTGCACGCTTTCCCAGTTCGGAGCGGTATAGAAGGGGGCATTGGAGCGCGGCAGCAGGCCTTTGCCCAACACGTGATCCGCGCCCTTTTCACCGATCATGATCGAAGGCGCGTTGAGGTTGCCGGTGGTGATCGATGGCATGACGGATGAATCGATCACCCGCAGGCCTTCGAATCCGATCACTTTCAGCTCTGGATCGACCACCGCCATGGGATCGTCCGCCGCGCCCATCTTGCAGGTGCACGACGGGTGCAACGCGCTTTCCACGTGATCGGCGATGAAGGCATCGATCGCTTCGTCGCTGGTGCAGTCCGCCCCAGGTTGAATCTCGCGGCCGCGCCACGGGGCGAAGGCGTCTTGCTGGAAAATCTCGCGGGTCAGCCGCACGCAGGAACGCATTTCGGCCCAGTCGTCCGGATGGCTCATATAGTTGAACAGGATCTTCGGGTGCTCGCGCGGGTCCTTGCTGCGCAGTGTCACCGTGCCCCGGCTTTTCGAGCGCATCGGCCCGACATGGGCCTGAAATCCGTGTTCGGTGGCAAGGGAGGAGCCATCGTAATTGATCGCCATCGGGAAGAAGTGGTACTGGATGTCCGGATATTTGATCCCGGCGCGGCTGCGGATGAAGCCGCAGCTTTCGAACTGGTTCGACGCCCCGATCCCGCGCCGCAGGAACAACCATTCCGCCCCGACCATAGCCTTGCCCAGCAAGTTGGCCTGCCCGAACAGCGTGACCGGCTTGGTGCAGGCCATCTGGAAATAGAATTCGAGGTGGTCTTGCAGATTCGCACCAACCCCAGCCCGGTCCGCGCGGACCTCGATCCCCAGCGATTTGAGTTCCTCTGCCGGGCCGATCCCGGACAGCTTCAGCAGCTGCACCGAGTTGATCGAACCGCCTGACAACAGCACCTCGCGGCTGGCGCGGACCTGATGGACAGAGCCGCCACGCTCATACTCGATCCCCACCGCGCGGGTCCCTTCGAACAGCACGCGCCGGGCCAGCGCATGCTGTACCACGGTCAGGTTGGATCGCTTGCGGGCGGGATAGAGATAGGCCTTGGCGGCGGAACAGCGCGTGCCCTTGCGCACGGTCATGTCCATCCGCCCGAACCCTTCCTGACGGAAGCCGTTGTAGTCCTCGGTCAGATCGTAACCGGCCTGCTGCGCTGCATCGAGCCAGGCCTGGTTGAGCGGGTTCTTGAGCGTGCCGTAAGTCGTGGACAGCGGTCCATCCCCACCGCGATATTCGTTTCCGCCCTCGGCGCGGGTCTCGGCGCGTTTGAAATAGGGCAGGACATCGGCATAGCCCCAGCCCGTTGCGCCGTCCTCATCCTGCCAGCGCTCGAAATCGTAGGGATTGCCGCGCACGTAAACCAGCCCGTTGATCGAACTTGACCCGCCCAGACCCAGCCCGCGCGGGCAGTGCAGGCGGCGGCCATTCAAATGCGGCTCAGGCTCGCTGTAGTAACCCCAGTTCCACCGCTTGGTGTTCATCGGATAGGCGAGCGCAGCGGGCATCTGGATGAAGATCGAACGGTCCGATCCGCCCGCTTCCAGCAGCAGCACCTTGTTCTGGCCGTCGGCGCTCAGCCGGTCAGCCAGCACGCAGCCTGCAGAGCCCGCGCCGACCACGATGAAATCGAACTGGTCAGTATGGGGCATCGATCGGCTCCATCGCCACATAGACGCTTTTCAGCTGGGTGAAGTATTCGATCGCCGCCTTGCCGTTTTCGCGGCCCAGCCCGCTCTGCTTGTTGCCGCCGAACGGCAGTTCGATCGGGGTGATGTTGTAGGTGTTGATCCAGCAGGTCCCGGCTTCCAACGCAGCGATCACGCGGTGGGCGCGGGTCAGGTCGTTGGTGAAGATCCCGGCGGCCAGGCCCAGCTGGGTATCGTTGGCGCGCGCCACCACTTCGGCTTCGTCGCTGAAATCCAGCACCGACATGACCGGGCCGAAAATCTCCTCGCGCACGATCGCCATGTCGTCGCGGCAGTGGGTGAAGATGGTCGGCTGAACGAACGCGCCCTGCGCCAATGCCCCGTCCATCGCGCGCTTGCCCCCGGTCAGCAAGGTGGCGCCCTGCTGCTGGCCCAGCTCGATATAGCCCAGCACCTTTTTCATATGCGCCTGAGAGATCAGCGCGCCCATTTGCGTGGCCGGGTCCAGCGGATCGCCGATCACCATCGCCTCGGTCCGGGCTTTCAGCTTGGCGAGGAAAGCATCGCGCACCGTATGGTGCACGAACACGCGGGTGCCGTTGGTGCAGACTTCCCCGGCGGAATAGAAGTTGGCGAGCAGCGCGCCCGAAACCGCCTCGTCCAGATTGGCGTCCTCGAACACGATCAGCGCCGATTTGCCGCCCAGTTCCAGCGTGACCACTTTCAGCGTCGCGGCGGCATCGGCCATCACTTTCTTGCCGGTGCCGACTTCGCCCGTGAGCGAGACCTTGGCGATTCCGGGGTGGCGGCTGAGCAGGCGGCCGGTGTCGGCCTTACCCTGAACCACCTGGAACAGGCCGTCAGGCAGGCCCGCGTCGCGGTAAACCTTTTCCAGTTCGATCGCGGTCAAGGGGGTCAATTCGGCCGGCTTGAACAGCATGGCATTGCCGCAGGCCAGCGCCGGGGCGCTTTTCCAGCAGGCGATCTGGATCGGATAGTTCCACGCCCCGATCCCGGCGACCACACCCAGCGGCTCGCGCCGGGTATAGCCAAACGCGCCGGGGCCAAGATCGTGGTGCTCGCCCGCGATGGTGCGGGCGATCCCGGCGAAATATTCGATGCAGTCCGCGCCGGAAAGCACGTCTACCGCGATGGTTTCCTGAATTGGTTTGCCAGTGTCCTGCGTTTCGAGCCGGGCAAGGTCCTCGTTGCGTTCGACCAGCAGGGCAGCGGCGCGGTTCAGAATCCGCCCGCGTTCGGCCCCGGTGGTGCGCGCCCACAGCTTCTGCGCCTCGGCGGCGCGGGCAACGGCTTTGTCGACCTCTGCCTTGCCGTCGATCCGGATCGTTGCCAGCACCGCGCCGGTTGCGGGGTTGACCGTGTCAAAGCTGGTTTCGGCAGCGGCAGGACCGGACTGGGTCAAGCCGGATTGGGGCAAGCGGGCCTGCGCCAGATCGCGCTCAATCGTGTCGAAAATCCATTCGACCGGAATCTCGACATCGCTTTTCCATGCACCGGCCAGTGCCGCTCGCAACCAGAACCCGTCGATCAGCGCGGCGACGGTTTCGGCGATGCGGTTCACTGCATCCGGCACCACCAGCGCGCGCAATTCGTGCTTGAGGTTGGAAATCATCCGTTCCTGATGAACGCGCTGCAGCCGGGCGAGAGCAGGGGTGTAGAGTGCAAGCCCCCAGAACGAAAGCCAGGCGCGCGATGCTTCGGAGCTGAGTTCGCCGGGATTGAGGTGGGCCAGCACAAAGGCGCGCAGCCGTTCCTCGGGCGCATCCCCGGCGGTCAGGGCTTTCATGGGCCGGGTGGTTACGCGCTCAACCAGCTGGCGGAACGTCGCCTCGATCAGCTTGTCCCGATCGCCAAAGTAATGGACCACCAGCGCGGGGGATACGTCTGCGCGGCGGGCGACTTCGGCCATGGTGAACTGTTCGATGCCCGTATCGGCCAGCGCGGCAAGCGCCGCCTGAAGCAACTGGACGCGGCGGTCTTCCGGTTCGCGGCGGCGCATCTCAATCATCCCCTTCAGCCCATTGAACGCGGATTTAATAACAGGCGTTGCGGCACCTTGCCATGGGAATTGGCATGACTGAACCAGATCATTAGCTCAATTAATGAAACATATCGGGGCTGGGTATCGCGCGAGCCATGCGCTGCAATTGTGCAGAAATCCTCGCATTCCTGCGCCAAACGACCCGGCAAGTGCGGGCCGAGGTGTGGCGAGCCTGCTGACGAAAGCGCGGTTTTTCAGTGGGGCAAGCGTCTTGCACGTGCGTTCAATATGCTACATTCTTGCCATCTGAGGTCGATCGGCGGCGACCCAAACGGCAATGACCGCGGGCCGCCCCAAGGAATGGAGGGTTCTATGGCCACTCGGTATCACACATCACGTTTTTCGGTCCTGCTGCGCACGGGCGCTCCGCTGGCGATCGTCGCCGCGGCGCTGACCGGCACGGGGGCGATGGCCCAATCGGCCGCTCCGGAAGTGGAAGCGGCTGACCAGCCTGCTGACATCGTGGTGACTGCGCAGAAGCGCGAGCAGAAGCTGCAGGACGTCGGCATCGCGATTTCGGTGCTGGGCAGCGATGAAATCGCCCGCCGGTCGATCAACAATGCAACCGACATCGTCTCCGCGATCCCCAACCTCAAATACAACGCCTATTCCTCGTCGCAGGTCGTGTTCAACATGCGCGGCGTGTCGCAGAACGACTATGGCGACCAGCAGGAGCCGCCAGTCGCGGTATATCAGGATGACAGCTACGCCAGCTCGATCACCACGGCGAGCTTCCCGATCTTCGATCTCGCCCGGGTAGAGGCGCTGCGCGGGCCGCAAGGCACGCTGTTTGGCCGCAACGCCACCGGCGGCGCAGTGCAATTCGTCTCCAGCCAGCCGACCGACACGCTCGATGGCTTCCTCAAGCTGAGCTATGGCCGTTACAACCAGACCATCATCGAAGGTGCGCTGTCCGGTCCGCTCAGCGACACGCTGAGCGCGCGCATTTCGGGCATCTATGACCGGGATGATGGCTATATCCAGAACATCACCCCGGGCGAGAAGGACCGCGGCGCGAACAACCACTGGGCGCTGCGCGGGATATTTGCCTATGAACCGTCGAGCAGCTTCAAGGCCAAGCTGACCCTGCGCTATTCGCAGGCCGACAAGGAACGTCAGGCCGGCGTCTATAACTATGGCCCGGCTTGCCCCAATGCTCAGTTCCAGGGCGAATTCATGTCGCCGACCGATACCTGCGCCTATTGGGGCAGCACCGGCACGGCTGGCAACGGGTACCTCAACCCCTCGATCGCCGCGTCACAGGGCGGCAGCCCGTGGAAGACCGCGGGCACCGGCGCGGCCTATGTCGATCGCAAGATGTTCGGCGCGACGCTGCGGCTTGATGCGCAGCTGGGCTCGTTCGATCTGGTTTCGATCACCGATTACCAGCACCTCAAGAAGTTCTATATCGAAAGCGGCGATGGCCCGCCCGAAATCCCCTATGTCGAAAACGTCACGCCGCCCGCCACCGCGCCGTGCCCCGCGCCCAACACCAGCCTGACCTGCTATGCTTCGGGCACCGTGTTCTTCCAGGATGCGGCGGTGAACCAGGTGTCGCAGGAACTGCGCCTGTCGCGCAGCAGCGACCGCAACTTCTTCACCCTGGGCGCCTTCGGGATGATCATCGACGGCGATTACAAGGCCAAGTACGCCGTCCCGTTCATCGCCTATGATCCCTCGGTCAGCTTCACCCAGCGCACCGAAAGCTTCGCCGTCTTCATGCAGGACGAATACGAACTGACCGACAAGCTCAAGCTGATCGGCGGCCTGCGGTACTGGCGCGATGCCAAGGAAGGCGATTACACTGCGGTGCACACTCTTGCGCCCTGGGCGCTGTCGCTGCACTTCGGTCCGGGCGGGGTATCCTATACCGACCTGACCGGCACCAATACCCCGGCCACGTGGAAGTACGGCAGCGGCACCTCGGGCGTGACGATCACTCCGGCTGATGCCAAGCCCACCTTTGACGGGATCACCGCCAAGGCCGAGATTGACTACAAACCGGCTGACAACGTGCTGCTCTATGCCAGTTACAACCGTGGGTCGAAGTCGGGCGGGTTCACTTTCTCCACCGGCACGCCGTTCCCTTCGGCGCTGGTCGATACGCTCAACAACCTGGGCTACCGGCCGGAAACGCTCAATGCCTACGAACTGGGGCTGAAATCCACGCTGGCGCCGGGGACCACCTTCAACCTCGCCGCGTTCCACTATGACTACCGCAACTACCAGGCCTTTGTGCAGGTTGGCTTTACCCAGGTGGTGCGCAACCTTCCGGCCAAGGTCAGCGGGATCGAAGCGGACTTCTCGACCCGCCCGATGAAGGGGCTGACCCTGCAGCTGTCGGGTGCTTACCAGACCAGCAAGGTCAAGGGCGTGTTGCTGCCTGACGGGGTGAGCGTGGTTGACCACAATCTGCCGCAGGCGCCCGAGTTCTCGGGCAGTGCAATGGCGCGGTATGAATTCGATCTGGCCGGCGGCACCGCCTCGATCCAGGGCGATGCGCTGTTCCAGAGCTCCATGTGCTTCACCGTGATGTGCGCCCCGGTCGAGCAGGAAAAGGGCTATGCCGTGGCCAATGCGCGGGTCGGCTTTACCACGGCGGATGAGAAGATCGACATCTCGGTCTTCGTCAACAACCTGTTCAACAAGGCCTACCGGGTCTACGCTTTTGACGGCTCGCTCTATTGGGGTGACACCCTGGGCGTCTATGCCAAGCCCCGCACCTGGGGCGTGAGTGTGCGGTACAACTTCGGCAAGTGAGCCCGAAGGGTAACGCAGCGGTGCGGGCTCGCCTCCGGTGGCAAACCGGGGGCGGGCCCGGCGCGTTTGGGGGAGGGATCTGAGTGGCGAGCCAGGCTGGAGCAAGTGACATGACCGGGCAGTTGCAGCTGCGCCGTCAGCTTGACTGGAAGGATGCCTTCTGGGCGTCGAGCGGGGTGCCGGCAGGCGTGCTGCTGACCATGGGCGGGATCGCGACGATGATCGGCCAGCCCAGCTGGGTGATCTGGATCGCTTCGATCCTGATGGGCTTCCTGCAAAGCTTCATCTACGCCGAGATTGCCGGGCTCTATCCCAACAAGTCGGGCGGCGCGTCGGTCTATGGCGCGGCGGCGTGGCTGCCCTATGGCAAGTTCATCGCGCCGATATCGGTGTGGTGCAACTGGCTGGCCTGGTCGCCGGTGCTAGCGCTGGGGACCAGTCTGGGGGCGGGCTATGTCATGGCCAGCCTGTTCGCGCCGGATGCCGCGATCCGCACCTGGCAGTGGCACTTGCTCGATCTCGGGTTTGTCCGCGATGGGCTGCATCTCAGGATCAACTTGGTCTCGCTGATTGCCGCCGGCTTTCTGCTGCTGACTTTTGCATTGCAGCACCACGGCGCGGCGCGGGCGGCCAATTTCCAGAAAGTGCTGGGGCTGATCTGCCTTTCGCCGTTGCTGCTGGTCGGGCTGGTCCCGCTGCTGACCGGAGACCTGCCGCGCGAGAACCTGTTCCCCTTGCTGCCGATGCTGCGTGATGCGGCGGGCAATCCGGGTTTCGGGACCTGGGATATTGCCGGGCTGACCCTGCTGGCCGGGGCGATGTTCGGGGCGGGCTGGTCAACCTACGGGTTCGAGACTGCGGTGTGTTATACCCGCGAGTTCCGCGATCCGGCGCGTGATACGGCCAAGGCGATCCTGGCGGCCGGGCTGCTGTGCATCGCGATCTTCACGCTGGTGCCGCTGGCGTTCCAGGCCTCGCTCGGGCTTGATGGCATGCTGGATCCGACGATCTATGATGGCTCGGGTGTGGGGCAGGCGCTGGCCCGGATCGTGGGCGGCGGGGCGTTGATCGGCAACCTGCTGATCGTCATGCTGGTGCTGGCCCTGCTGCTGATCGTGATGACCTCGATGATGGGTTCATCGCGCACGTTGTATCAGGCTTCGGCTGACGGCTGGCTGCCCAAGTACCTCAGCCGGGTCAACGAGCACGGCGCGCCGACCGCGGCAATGTGGACTGACCTGGGCTTCAACCTGCTGCTGTTGATGGCATCGGATTACTTCGCGGTGCTGATGATTTCCAACGTCTGCTACTTCGTGTTCAACTTCCTGAACCTGCAGGCCGGGTGGATCCACCGGATCGACCGCAAGGACTGGAACCGGCCCTATCGCTGTCCAACCTGGCTGCTGGCGACGGGGGCAGTATTGGGCTTCGTCAACATGGCCTGGATGGGGGCCGGGGCCGATGTCTGGGGCGAGGGGACCCTTCGCAACGGGCTGCTGGCGGTGCTGTTGATCGTGCCGGTCTTTGCCTATCGCCACTATGTGCAGGACAAGGGCAAGTTTCCGGTCAGCGAGGGCACGGCCGAGGATCCGTTTGAACGGGCCGAAGTTACCCCGCGCGCGGGTGTGCTGCCCTATCTGGCGCTGGCGACCTGTGTCGCGCTGGTCTGGCTGGCTGCGAGCTGGGCTCAGCCGCCAGTCTGATCAAGCCCGGCGGTGGATCGCCAGCAGGCCTTTCAGCGTCCCCCAGCACATCAGCAGCAGCACCAGCGCCAGCGGCAGGCCGGTGGCGATCGACCCGGCCTGCAGCGAGCTGAGCCCCCCGCTGAGCAGCAGGACCACGCCAATTCCGCCCACCGCGAACAGCCAGATCACTTTCTGCCGCAGCGGCGTGTCGGTGCGCCCGCCAGAGGTCATGGTATCGATCACCAGCGTGCCCGAATCCCAGCCGGTGACAAAGAACACCAGGATCAGCACGATCGCCGCGAACGAGGTGACCTGCGCCCAGGGCAGCGTCCGCAGCAGTTCGAACAGCTGAGTTTCCAGGCTCGCCCCCTGCAGGCTTGCGGCCTGACCAGAAAGGATCCCGGCGATCGAGGCATCGCCGAAGATCGTCAGCCACAGGATTCCCAGCAGGCTGGGGGCAATCATGGCCCCGGCAATGAATTCGCGCACGGTCCGGCCCAGCGAAATCCGGGCCATGAACATCCCGACAAAGGGTGCCCAGCTGATCCACCAGGCCCAGTAATAGACCGACCAGTCGCGGTAAAAGCCCTGGTCGGTCCGCCCCACCGGGTTGGACAGCGCGGGCAGATACCACAGATAGTTCACCGTGTTGCGGACCAGATCGGAAAGCAGGGCCATGGCCGAACCGGTCAGCAGCACAAACAGCAACAGCGCCAGCGCCATCCACATGTTGGCCTCGCTCAGGATCCGGATCCCGCGATCAATCCCGCCGCGGACCGACAGGAACGTGACCGCCGACATGATCGCGATCAGGGCCAGGATCGTGGTGGGAGAGCTGGGTATGCCATAAAGGAAAGTCACCCCGGCCATGGCCTGCTGCGCGCCAAGGCCAAGTGAAGTGGCCAGGCCGAAGATCGTCGCGAACACTGCCAGCACCTCGATCCCGTCACCCAGCCGGCCCCACACGGCCTTGCCGAACAGGGGATAGAAGGCCGACCGCATCGACAGGGGCATGTTGAAATCATAGGCGAACAGCGCCAGCGCCAGCCCGGTCACCGCAAAAATCGCCCAGGGGTGCAGGGCCCAGTCAAAGATCGTGGCGGCCATCGCCAGATCGCGTGAGACAGCCGCATCGCCCGCCGCCCCGCCCAGCGGCGCAGCTGGACCACCAGCCATGGCGGCCGTGAAGTGCGAGACCGGTTCGGACACCCCATAGAACACCAGCCCGATGCCCATGCCCGCGCCGAACAGCATCGCAAACCAGCTCATCCGTGAATAGTCTGGCGCCGCGCCTTTGCCCCCCAGCCGGATCCGCCCGAGCGGGGACACGGCGACTGCCACGCAGAACAGCAGCAGCAGGTTGCCCGCCGACATGAAGAACCAGTCAAACCGGGTGGTCGCCCCGACGCGGATCGAATTGAACAGGCTGGCCGACTGTTCCGGCGCCAGCACCGAATAGACGATCACTGCCAGCGAAAGCAGCGCGGTGGGGAAGAACACCAGCGGATCGACCTGCATGCCCAGGAACGTGCGGCTGGATTTGCCATAGTCCCCGGTGTCGATTGCATCAGCCCAGTCAGTCATTCCCCGTTCCCCTTCGGGCCAAGGCTAGACCGGGCAAGGGGTGCTGGCCAGACCATGCCCGCGATTTATGCAGGGTATCAGCGCGGCTCCAGACCGGGGTGGTAAAGAGCATCAGGTTGACACGGTTGACACTGTCCTGGGGGAAAACTCCGGTTTCGAGGTGTTGGTTGTATTTCAGTGAGTTGAGCGAATTCCCTTGCGGCGGTCCTGCGACGCAGCGTGACGCTCGATACAATTGGGGAGCGGGGGAGGGACAGGCAAAGCGGGGCTGCATGGGACAGCATAAGCCACGAATCGGGGGGTGTAGGAAAGTTGTTTTTCGCCCGGAAGGTTGGAGCCGTGGGGCGCGTGTGGATTGGTTCACGCAGAGGCGCAGAGGAAGAAGGGGAGGCGCGAAGAAGTTCCGCTTGCGGCGAAGCCGCTCTCCTGCCGGACCTTGCCGCCAAACGCAGCGCCGCATTGATAGGAGAGCCTGCGGCTCAGCACTAAACCTCTGCGCCTCCCTTGCTTCCTCTGCGCCTCTGCCTGAACCCCAATATCACCCCATCCGCGCCTTGGCCGCGATCAGGGTGTTTTCCATCAGGCAGGCAATGGTCATCGGGCCGACCCCGCCGGGCACGGGCGTGATTGCTCCGGCCACGCCCATGGCTTCATCAAAGGCCACGTCACCCCTGGTCACCACCGATCCGTCGGGCAGTTCAACCCGGCTGGTGCCGACATCGATCACCACCGCGCGCGGCTTGATCCAGTTGCCGCGGACCAGCCCCGGCTTGCCCACCGCGCTGACCAGAATGTCCGCGCCGCGGCAGATGAACTGCGTGTCGCGGGTGTGGATATGGGTCTGGGTAACGGTGGCGTTTTCCTCCAGCAGCAGCGCTGCCATCGGTTTGCCGACTATGTTGGATGCGCCGATTACCACGGCGTGGCAGCCGGTCAGGTCAGGGATCACCGACTTGATGATTTTGAGGCAGCCCATCGGCGTGCAGGGGATCAGCCCTAGGCTGCCCTGCGTCAGCTTGCCGGCGTTGAGCGCGTGGAGCCCGTCCACGTCTTTGCGCGGATCGACCGTGGCCATCACCCGCAGCGTGTTCATCTGCGGGGGCAGCGGCAGCTGCACCAGGATCCCGTCAATGTCATCGCGCGAATTGAGCCAGTTGATCCGGGCGAGCACGTCCGCCTCGCTGGTATCGGCGTCAAGCCGGACGGTTTCCGATTTGAAGCCCACCTGTTCGGCGGTGCGCACCTTGTTGCGCACATACAGATGGCTGGCCGGATCATCGCCGACGATGATCACCGCCAGGCCGGGCCGACGCGGCAGGCGCGCGGCTTCGGCGGCGACGGCGTCGGTTACCTGGCGGGCGAGACGCCGCCCGTCAATTACTTCGGTGTGCATCTGGTTGCCTCCAAGGCGAATAGCCCCGGTTTGCGCCATCCGGCTTGACCCGGGATCCAGCGTTTCTTCTGCAAGCCTGCGGCAGGCAGCTGGACCCCGGGTCAAGCCCGGGGTGACGATGGAAGGGGAGAGAGNCCATCGTCACCCCGGGTCAAGCCCGGGGTGACGATGGAAGGGGAGAGAGAGGGTTCGGTGAGGCCGACTGCTTCCTCAGCTGATGTTCGAATCCGGGAAACTGGCCTTGCGCTGTTCCATATAGGCCAGCAATTTGGCGTCGATTTCGGGATCAAGCTCGGGCGCGACATAGCTGGCCAGCATGCTCTTGTAGAGCTTCTCGGCCCGCTCCTCGGCATCCAGCTTGCCGTCTTCGATCCACTGTTCATAGCTGTTGTTGTCAGCAATGGTCGAACGGTAGAACGCGGTCTTGAAGTTGGCCTGGGTGTGGCTGCAGCCCAGGAAGTGCTGGCCCGGACCAACCTCGGCCATGGCATCCAGCGCCTGACCGTTGGCGCTCATGTCCACACCCTTGGCATAGATCGCCATCATCGCCGCCTGATCGCAGTCCATCACGAATTTTTCATAGCCCATCGCCAGCCCGCCTTCGAGCCAGCCAGCGGTGTGGAGCATGAAGTTGACGCCTGCCATCAGCCCCTGCTGCAGCGTGTTGGCGCTTTCATAAGCAGCCTGTGCATCGGGTACCTTGGAAGCGTTGAAGCCGCCGGCACTGCGGAACGGCACGCCCAGCCGCCGGGCCAGCGCCGCGCCGACGTTGATGATCAGCGATGCTTCGGGTGTGCCGAAAGTCGGCGCGCCAGACTGCATCGACATTGATGACACGAAGTTGCCATAGATCACCGGAGCGCCGGGGCGGACCAGCTGGGCCAGCGCCATGCCGCACAGCCCTTCGGCCAGGCTTTGCGCCGCCACGGCTGCAACCGTCACCGGGCTCATCGCTCCGGCGACGATGAACGGGCTGATCATGGTCGCCTGGTTGTGCCGGGCATAGACCTTGAGCGCACCCAGCATGGTCGCGTCAAAGGTCATCGGCGAATTGGCGTTGATCAGGTTGATCATCACGCAGTTGTTTTCAACGAAATCGTCACCGAACACGATCTTGGCCATGGCGACCGAATCTTCGGCGCGTTCGGGATGCGTGACCGAGCCCATGAACGGTTTGTCGCTGTACTTGATATGACTGTAGACCATGTCGAAGTGCCGCTTGTTGACCGGCAGGTCGACCGGCTCGCAGATCGTGCCGCCCGAATGGTGCAGGCTGTCAGCCATGTAGGCCAGCTTCACGAAATTGCGGAAGTCCTCGATCGTGGCATAGCGGCGGCCACCTTCGCGGCTGTAAACGAACGGGCTGCCATAGGCCGGGACCAGCACCAGCGCGTCGCCGCCGATCTGGACGTTGTTGGCCGGGTTGCGGGCATGCTGGGTGAAGATCCGGGGCGCGCTTTTCTGCACGATGCCGCGCAGCAGGCCGCGCGGAAAGCGCACGCGCTCACCATCTGCGGTTGCGCCGGCGGCCACGAACAGCGCGATCGCTTCGGGGTCATCCTTGATGTCGATCCCGATCTCTTCCAGAATCGTGTCGGCGTTACGTTCCAGCTGCGCCAGATCATCATCGCCCAGCACCGAATAGGGCGGGATCTTGCGGGTGATATAGGCTTCGCGCGGGGCCAGTTCCGCAGCATTGGCGGCGGCGCGGCCACGGCGGCCTCCGGTGCGTCCTTCTCTCGACATCTTAACGTCCTTCTTGTCTGCCGCGTTCGCGCATGCGGCTGCGGCGGCCTCGGCCAGTCGCGGAATCGCCTTGCGTTGCGGGTGCGGTGGGGAATTGCATAGCGGCTACGAAGTAGTCCTGGAACTTGGGTTCGGTAGCAGTCTCAACTTTGATGATGTGCTTTACCGCTTCGATGATCCGCGCCTTTTCGGCCCGGTTGTACAGCGCCATCGCCGCGCCCATGCCCGCGGCATTGCCGATTGAACGGATCTGCGCGGCCGCGGCATTGGGGATGATCCCGATGTCAGCCACATACTGACTGTCCAGATGGGTGCCGAATGCGCCAGCCAGCAGCACTTCGTCAAATGCCGGACAGTCAAGGTAATCGACCAGCAGCTGCACCCCCGCAGCCAGCGCTGCCTTGGCCAGCTGCACTGCGCGGACGTCAGTCTGCTTGATGTAAAGCGGGTTTTCCGGACGGTCGAGCAGCAGGTATTTCCAGCTCTGCCCATCCTGAATGAACCGGTGCGGTGCCTCGCCGGGACGGAACAGCCCGCCCGGTTCGATCAGTCCGGCGCTGGCCAGTTCAACCATCACTTCGAAAATGCCCGAACCGCAGATCCCGACCACGCGCTTTTCAGCAATGTCGGCAGAATCGTCGCTCAGCCATTCATCGCTGCCGATCACCTTGAAGCGCGGTTGCTTGGTCACGGGATCGATCCGCACCCGCTCGATCGCGCCCGGTGTCGCGCGCACCCCGGCGCTGATTTCCGCGCCTTCAAACGCCGGGCCAGTGGGCGATGAACAGGCCGCGACGCGCCCGCCATGGCTCAGCACAATCTCGGCATTGGTGCCAATGTCGACCAGCAGCACCGACCGCCCGGCCATGGTATCGAGCTGGGTCAGATAGGCCCCGGTGGTATCCGCACCAACATGCCCGCCAACCAGCGGCAGCAGCTGCACCCGTGCGGTTTCGGAAATGCCCAGATTGAACAGCGGGGCAGGGGCCTCGAACCAGTCTTTCACTGCCAGGGTGAACGGGGCCTGCCCCAGTTCGACCGGATTGATGCCCAGGAACAGGTGGTGCATGATCGGGTTGCCGACCAGCACGACTTCGAGAATCTGGTTCGGTCCCAGCTCCAGCTTGGCCCGTGCGTCCTCCAGCATTCCGGCGATGGCGGTGCGGATTTCCGCCGTCAGCTTTTCCTCGCCGCCCTTGTTCATCATCACATAGGAGACGCGGCTCATCAGATCTTCGCCATAGCGGATCTGCGGGTTCATCGCCGATGCCTGATGGACCAGCGCGCCGTTGGTAAGGTCGTAGAGATAGAGCGCGATCGAAGTGGAGCCAATGTCGATCGCCGCGCCATAGGCATCGAACGGCGAGGGCGGCCAGACGTCGATCACGCTGACATCGTCGCGCACCACCGCAATCAGTTCACGCTCGTTCTGGGCCAGGATTGGCTGCAGCTTGGTCAGCGGGCGCAGTTCCAGCCGGGTCTCAACCCCGAAGCCGCGCAGCGCTTCGACCAGGGCATCGCCGTCGCTGGGATTGTCATCAAGCTCGGGTATGGGCAGCTTGCACATGTAGAGCCGGATTGCGGGATCGAGATCGGTCTGAAAGCCGGTGCTGTCCTTGGAAATGCTCGACACCTGATGCCGCGCATCACCGGGCACCTCGACCACGACATCACCCAGCACCTGTGCCCGGCAGGCGAGGCGGCGGCCGGGTTTAAGGTCACCGCGCCTGGCCGCTTTCTCTTCGCTGTCGGTCCAGCCAGAGAGGTGGTCGGCTTCGACCTTGACCCCGAATTTGGAATAGTCACCCGGCTCGAATTCAATCTGGCAGCGCCGGCACAGTCCCTTGCCGCCGCAGATCGAGAGTATGTCCACGCCCGAAGCGAGCGCGACATCATAGACGCTCTGGCCATGGCTCGCGGTGGCACGGATGCCGGATGGGGTGAAGATCACCTTGTGCGATGTATCGCTCATCAGGCGCTCAGCCCCTCGTCCGGATAGGTGGCAAATTGCGGCAGGCCATCGCTGATCGCGTAATAGCCGCCCCGTTCGCTCAGGTAGATGTGTCCGCGTTCCGCAATGCCCTGGGTGCTGTCCAGCGATCCGGGTAGGACGCTGATCGTGTCGGTCTGGCGGTTGGTCCAGAACAACAGGCTGCCGCACGCGGCGCAGCGGGCATGTTCGGACGTGCCCGAATGGCGCGCCCAGACCACGTCGCCGTCCACGTCCAACCGGTCATGCGTGGTCCGGCACGCAGCCAGATAGTGCCCGGTCAGCGCGCGGCACTGGGTGCAGTGGCAATACCAGATGTCGGCAAGCCCGCGCGCGCGGTAGGTCACCGCGCCGCACAGGCATTTGCCGTGGTGCACGGCTTCACCCACGCCGCCGCCGCCCTTCGCGGCCACCGCGCCCGCCGCGGCCTTCACCTTCGGGGGCGGGTTCGCGGAACATCTTGATCCAGTTGGCGCAGTTGGGATCGACCCCGTTCAGAATATCGGCGGCCTTGATCGCGGCGACCACGCCTTCGTGGCACGGGTTAAGGATCGCGCTGGTCATGCCTGCGCCGGCCGCCATCGGCAGGAAGCTGTTGCCGATCGCATGGCGGTTCGGCAGGCCAAAGGCGATGTTGGAGGCACCGCAGGTAGTGTTGACGCCCAGCTCCTCGCGCAGACGGCGGACGAGGCGGAACACGTCGCGCCCGGCGCTGTTGATGGCGCCGATCGGCATGACCAGCGGATCGACGACGACGTCGCACGGCTTGATCCCGTGATCCTGCGCACGCTGGACGATCAGCTTGGCAATTTCAAAGCGCACATCCGGGTCTTCGGAAATCCCGGTCTCGTCGTTGGAGATCGCGACCACCGCCGCATCATACTTCTTCACCAACGGCAGCACCCGCTCCATCACTTCGCTTTCGGCCGTGGTGGAATTGACCAGCGCGCGGCCCTGATAGACTGCAAGGCCTGCCTCCAGCGCTTCGATGATCGAGCTGTCGATGCACAGCGGCACGTCGGTGACCGACTGGACCAGCTGGATCACCTCGGCCAGAATCTTCGGTTCATCGGCCAGCGGGATACCCGCATTGACGTCCAGCATCTGGGCACCCGCCGCGACCTGGGCGAGGGCATCGGCAACCACGCGGTCGTAATTGCCTTCCTTCATTTCGGCGGCGAGCAGCTTGCGGCCCGTGGGGTTGATGCGTTCGCCGATCATCACGAAGGGCTGGTCAAAGCCGATCACGACTTCCTTGGTGGCAGACTTGAGGACGGTCCTGGTCATGGCTTTCCTTACGCGTTGGCGGTTTGTTTGGAATGGTGAAGATGGCTGGGGGCCCAGGGCTTGCGCCCTTGCAGCACGCCGGAGCGGGCGACGATATCGCCAACCCATTCTTCCTGCTTGTAGGCCATCAGGTGAATGCCGCTCATACCTTTGATCTCGGCGAGCTGCTGCATGAGCTCAACCGCGATCGCCCGGCCTTCAGCCTTGGGCTTTTCGGCCTGTTCGAGGCGACGGATGATCTGGTCCGGAATATGCACCCCGGGGATTGCGCCCTTGAGCCACTTGGCGGTCTTGGCCGAGGCGAGCACGCCCACGCCCATCAACACGTGGCAATGCTCAAGCAAGCCCAGATCCCGCGCCCGCGCCATGAATTCACGCGCCATTTCGATATCAAAGCAATACTGCGACTGGACGAATTCGGCCCCGGCGGCAACTTTCTTGGCGAACTGATCGACGCGGTTGGCATAGGGCGGGGCAAAGGGGTTGATCGATGCGCCCATGAACAGCTGTGGCGGCAGATCGAGCTTACGGCCCGACAGGAACCGGCTTTCATCGCGCAGAGTCTTCACCGTTTGCAGCAATGAGACCGAATCGAAATCGAACACCGGCTTGGCTTCGGGGTGATCGCCTACCGATACGTCATCGCCCGACAGGCACAGCACCGAACAGACTCCCAGCGCCGCTGCGCCCAGCAGGTCGCCCTGAATCGCGATGCGGTTGCGATCACGGCAACTGACCTGGATGATCGGCGAATAGCCTTCCCGCGTCAGCAGCGCGCAGACCCCCAGGCTCGACATATGGCAATTCGCGCCCGAACCGTCGGTGGCGTTGATCGCATCGACATGCCCGTCAAACAGCGCGGCGCGGCGCAATACTTCGCCCGGATCGGCACTGTCGGGCGGGGCGATCTCGGTCGAAATCGCGAAGTGGCCGGCGCGCAGCACGCGTTCAAACCGCCCGTGCGAGACATGGCCGGGCAGGATCGGCAGCGGATCGCCGGGGTTGAGCCCGGCTTCGTCAAACTGCGCCCGGTCAGTCATCGCGGGCCATCTTCAACCACGAGGAGGTGCCTTTGGCGCGGTGATCGACCGCGAAGTTCACATTCTTGATCGCATCGCCGTCCTTCATCCGCGAAGCCCCGTCCCACGCCGCAACCCAGACGCAGCGCATTTCGGGCTTCACTTCGCAGTGACCATTCTCGCGCACCCCGCCGCAGGGGCCGTTGCGGATCGTCTTGGGGCAATTCATCGGGCAGGACATGCCGGTTTTGGACAACGCGCAATCGCCGCACATCTTGCAATCGAAGAAGAACCCTTTGGCGGCGGCTTCAACAGCGGTGATCGGCTTGTCGAGCTTGTTGCCGAACACTTTCACTGTTCCGCGCAGCAGCTTGACCACCATGGGATTGAACGTGGCGTAGAGCCATTCCATCTTGCGCGAATGGCGCACCGACCACAGCCGGACCCTATACATCGGCGGCCTCCCTGATCGCTTCGGCCAGATCGCCATAGCCGACCTTGTGATAGACGTAGTTCAGGCCCAGCCGCGCCGCCGCTTCCTGCGCCTTGGTCTGCAGATCCGGGTTGTCCGTCTGGGCCAGGTACACAAGGTCGCGGTAGTTGCCGAAATAGGTTTCGAGCATTTCGGGCCGGGTATCGAGGCCGCAACCTTCCCACACCAGCCGGTCGAAATGCCGGACCAGGAAATCAGTCACAAAATAGCTGCCGATCTCCGCATCGGTGATCTGGTTGAAGCGCGGCGTCGTGGCGAAGAATTCATAGCAGTGCGCATGCGGCAGCCGGTTCGCCTCATGCCGTTCCAGCACCTTGTCGAGCGCGCCGCCGGTGCCGCAATCGCCATAACCCAGGATCACTCGCGAATACTTGTGGCGATGCTCGGACAGAAAGGCATCCACGCGCGGCGCGATCTGGCCCGGGCGGTTGTGCAGTTCCGCAGGCAGGCAATGCAGCACCATGGCATCGTCCGTCACGCCAAGTTGTTCGCGCAGGGCAATGATTTCATTGGCAATTGCGCCGCAGGCCAAGACCAGCACCGGCCCATCGGGATTGGCGCTGGTGGTGACGAGCGATTCCGGCTGGGCCGCCTCAGCTTCCTGCGGCCGCGCCCGGCGGCCCAGCCTAGCCTGGCGGCCACCGGTCCGGCGCGCAGCGTCGCTCATTAACGGTTTCTGCCGACCAGCGCCTTGGCCAGTTCCGCGCTGACCGCAGCGTCACGGCCATAGCTGGTCGCACCGATCGCGTCGGCGAATTCCTGGTTGAGCGGGGCTCCGCCGACCATCACCGGCAGGTTCTTGAGGATCCCGCGCTTTTCCAGTTCTTCGATCACCACGCCCATATAGGGCATGGTGGTGGTCAGCAGCGCCGACATGCCCATGATCGCCGGGTTGTGCTTGTCGATCGCGGCCAGATAGTTGTCGACCGGGTTGTTGATCCCCAGGTCGATCACTTCAAAGCCTGCACCTTCCAGCATCATGCCGACCAGGTTCTTGCCGATGTCGTGAATGTCACCCTTGACCGTGCCGATCACATAGGTGCCGAGGCTGGCTTTGCTGTCGCTGGCGGCCAGAATCGGGCGGAGCAGTTCCATCCCGCCCTTCATCGCACCGGCGCATTGCAGCACTTCGGGAACGAACAGGATGCCGTCGCGGAAATCGATCCCGACGATGCGCATGCCTTCCACCAGGGCTTCTGACAGCACGTCATTGGCGTCCCAGCCACGTTCGAGCAGGATTTGGGTGCCTTCGTGGACTTCGGCAGCCATGCCGTCGTAAAGGTCGTCCTTCATCTGTTCGACCAGATCAGCATCGCTAAGGTCGCGCAGGATGATTTCTTCGCCGTCGGACATGGGCACCCCTCATTGGTTTCGGCCCCAGCCGGGGCATTGCTAGCACTGGCATAATGCGCTTGCGGGCCATGACGGTATATCTGAAAAGCGACAAATTCTTGCATTTTTCCGACATGACAAATAAGCATTGCGAGTGCTTGAGGAAACATATCGTTCGCAGCTGAAATGGCCGCGCAGCTTTGGCTTTGTGCTGGTGCCGGACTTTTCGATGATGCCCTTTACCGCCGCGATCGAGCCGCTGCGCGCGGCGAACCGGATGCACGGGCGCGAGCTCTATCGCTGGACCACGCTAAGTGCTGATGGCCAGCCCGTTCGGGCCAGCAATGGAGCGATCGTGCAAGTGGACGGGCCCCTGACCGGCAGGGCAACAGTCGATGCCGTGGTGGTCTGTGCGGGCGTAAACGCCTATGATCACCGTAATCCGGGTATCTCGGCGCTGCTGCGCAAGCTTTCGCGCCAGGACTGCCTGATCGGCAGTGTCTGTTCGGGCAGCATCGTGCTTGCGGATACCGGGTTGCTCGATGGGCGGCGCTGCACGGGACACTGGGAAGACCTTGATTCACTTGCGGAAAACTATCCGTCGCTGGACGTAACGCAGAGCATTTTCGAAATCGATGGCAACCGTTTCACCTGTTCGGGCGGCACCGCGCCGCTGGACCTGATGATCCATTTCATCGCCCAGGATTTTGGCCGCGAACTGGCTGCGCGGGTGGCGGACCAGATGCTGCACCATTCGGCTCGCAAGCCCACCCAGCCGCAGCGGCTTGACCTGTCCGAACGCACGGGCGTGCGTCATCCGCGCTTGCTTGATGCGATCGCGGCGATGGAGGCCAGCCTGGAAGCGCCGCTGCCGCTGGCCGATCTGGCTGAGCGCGCGGGGCTATCACTCCGTCAGCTGGAACGGCTGTTCGCCGCCGAACTCGGCACTGGCCCGGGCCGCTATTACCGCGACTTGCGGTTGAACCGCGCGCGGCAACTGGTGCAGCAAACCGGGCTGTCGATGCTGGAAGTGGCCGTGGCAACCGGCTTCGCCTCGGCCGCGCACTTTGCCAGTGAATATGGCAAGACGTTCGGCCACCCGCCCAGCCGGGAGCGCGAAAAGGCGGCGCTTTTGGGTTAGGCCGGGCTGGCCAACCGCTCCACCGCCGCTTTGGCGATCGGATCAAGCCCTTCGCGTTCTCCGCCAAGGATGCCGGCCTTCATGCGCGGGTCCCAGAAATCGCGGAGGTGCTGAAAGGTTGCGTCCACCGCCGCAGCCTCACCCTGAGGGGCAAGGTTGCGGGCGATCTGGTTGGCCATATAGCGCAGGCGTTCGATATCCATTTGGGGTTACTCCGCCGCCACGCGCTTGATCCGGCGGCTCTTTTCGGACCAGCTGGCATAAGATTCCTGCCATTCGCTGGGCCCGTTGCTGGGCAGGACCTGCACTGCAGTCACTTTGTATTCTGGGCAGTTGGTGGCCCAGTCGGAATACTCCGTGGTGACCACGTTGGCTTGCGTCGCGGGGTGGTGGAACGTGGTATAGACCACGCCTGGCGCAACCCGGTCAGTCACGGTCAGGCGCAAGGTGGTTTCGCCGGTGCGGCTGGCCAGACGGGTCCAGTCACCATCCTTCAGTCCCCGGTTCTCGGCATCGAGCGGGTGCATTTCCAGCAGGTCTTCCTGATGCCAGACGTTGTTGCCGGTGCGCCGGGTCTGCGCGCCGACATTGTACTGGCTCAGCACGCGGCCGGTGGTCAGCAGCAGCGGATAACGCGGGCCGGTCTTTTCATCGGTCGGGACATAGTCCGTCACCATGAATTTGCCCTTGCCGCGCACAAAGCCATCGACGTGCATGATCGGGCTGCCATCGGGCGCCTTTTCATTGACCGGCCATTGCAGCGAGCCTTCGGCATCGAGCCGGGCGTGGCTGACCCCGGCGAAAGTCGGGGTGAGGCGGGCGACCTCGTCCATGATTTCGCTGGGGTGCTGGTAATTCCAGCCCAGACCCATCGCTTTCGCGAGTTCCTGCGTCACTTCCCAGTCCTGCAGACCGTTGGCGGGTTCCATCACCTTGCGCACCAGCTGGATGCGGCGTTCGGCATTGGTGAACGTGCCGTCCTTTTCCAGGAACGTGCTGCCCGGCAGGAACACGTGAGCATAGTTGGCCGTTTCGTTGAGGAACAGGTCGTGGACGATCACCAGATCCATCGCCTTCAAGCCCGCTGCGACGTGGTGGGTGTTGGGATCGGACTGGAGAATATCCTCACCCTGGATATAGATCGCGCGGAAGCTGCCATCGATTGCAGCGTCAAGCATGTTGGGAATGCGCAGGCCCGGTTCGGGATCAAGCGCAACGCCCCAGTCCGCTTCGAAGCTGTCGCGCACTTCCTTGCCCGAGATGTGGCGATAGCCGGGCAGTTCGTGCGGGAAGCTGCCCATGTCGCAGCTGCCCTGAACGTTATTCTGCCCGCGCAGCGGGTTCACGCCTACGCCGCGACGGCCGATGTTGCCGGTGACCATCGCGAGGTTGGCGATGCTCATCACGGTCGAGCTGCCCTGGCTGTGCTCGGTCACGCCCAGCCCGTAATAGATCGCGCCGTTTCCGCCCGTGGCAAAAAGCCGCGCGGCGGCGCGCAAGGTCTCGGCGGGAACGCGGGTGACCGGTTCAAGCGCTTCGGGGCTGTGGCGATCCTGCGCCACGAAGCCTGCCCAATCCTGATACTCATCCCAGTCGCAGCGTTCGCGAATGAACTGTTCGGCGGCCAGGCCTTCGGTAACGATCACGTGGGCCATGGCGGTCAGCACCGCGACATTGGTGCCGGGTTGCAGCGCCAGGTGGTGCTGCGCCTCGATATGCGGGCTGCGGACCATGTCGATCCGGCGCGGGTCGATCACGATCAGCTTCGCGCCTTGCCGCAGCCGCCGCTTGAGTCGGCTGGCGAACACGGGGTGGCCGTCGGTGGGATTGGCGCCGATCACCATCACCACGTCGGCGTCCATCACGCTGTCAAAGTCCTGCGTGCCCGCGCTGGTGCCAAAGGTCTTGGACAGGCCATAACCGGTGGGCGAGTGGCAGACCCGCGCACAGGTATCGACGTTGTTGCTGCCAAAGCCCGACCGGATCAGCTTCTGGACCAGCCAGACTTCCTCGTTGGTGCAGCGGCTGGATGTGATCCCGCCCAGCGCTCGCGCGCCATACTGCGCCTTGATGCTGTTGAGCTTGCCGGCGGTATAGCCCAGCGCCTCGTCCCAGCTGACTTCGCGCCAAGGCTCATCGATGCTGTCCCGGATCATCGGCTTGGTGATGCGGTCCTGGTGGTTGGCATAGCCCCAGGCAAAGCGGCCCTTGACGCAAGAGTGGCCGCGGTTGGCCTTGCCGTCCTTCCACGGCACCATGCGGACGAGCTGTTCGCCCTTCATTTCGGCGCGGAAAGTGCAGCCGACGCCGCAATAGGCGCAGGTGGTGACGACGGCGCGTTCGGGCTTGCCGATTTCCTTGACCGCCTTTTCCTGCAAGGTCGCAGTCGGGCAGGCGGCCACGCAGGCCCCGCAGCTGACGCATTCGCTGGAGAGGAAATTGTCACCGGTCTGACCGGCCGAAACCTTGCTGGCAAAGCCGCGCCCGTCGATGGTCAGGGCAAGGGTGCCCTGAACCTCGTCACAGGCGCGGACGCAGCGCGAGCAGGCGATGCATTTGCTGGCGTCGAAATCGAAATAGGGGTTCGAGGTGTCGATTTCCGCTCCGAGATGGTTCGCCCCATCATAGCCATAGCGCACATCGCGCAGGCCAACTTGCGCGGCGGTATCCTGCAATTCGCAATCGTTGTTGGCGCTGCAGGTCAGGCAATCGAGCGGGTGGTCGGAGATGTAGAGTTCCATCACCGAACGGCGCAGCTTGGCGAGTTTCGGCGTCTGGGTGTGGACCACCATGCCCGGTTCGACCGGTGTGGTGCAGCTGGCCGGAGTGCCGCGCCGTCCTTCGATCTCGACGAGGCACATCCGGCACGAGCCGAAGGCCTTGACGCTGTCAGTCGCGCAAAGGCTGGGAATGTCCCCGCCGCACTGACCGGCGGCGCGCATCACGCTGGTTCCGGCGGCCACGGTCACTTCGCGGCCATCGACCGTCAGGGTGACGGCGATGTCACTGGTCACTTCAGGGGTGCCGAAATCGGCCTGCCGTTCGTAGCCCATCAGGCTTCTCCTCCAAAGTCTTCAGGCCAGTGCTTCAGCGCAGACATCACCGGATAGGGCGTGAAACCGCCCAGCGCGCAAAGCGAGGCGCTCTGCATCGTTTCGCACAAGTCTTCGAGCAGGGTCAGCTCTTCCTCGCGGCTGCGACCGGCCTTGCGGGCATTGTGCATCTGCGGCAGTGCCTCAACCGCGTCGGCCATCACCTTGCCGCCCGAACGGATCCGGTCGACCAGTTCGACCCCGCGCGTGCTCCCGATCCGGCAGGGGGTGCATTTGCCGCAGCTTTCCGCCGCGCAGAATTCAAACGCAAAGCGCGCCATCGCGCCCATGTCCGCCGTGTCGTCAAACACGCTGATCCCGCCGTGGCCGATCAGGGCATCGGCCTTGGCATAGGCTTCGTAATCGAACGGCAGGTGGAACTGGCTGGGCGGCACGTAGGCCCCCAGCGGCCCGCCAACCTGCACCGCCTTGACCGGGCGGCCCGACGCCGTGCCGCCGCCGATCTGATTGACCAGCGCGTCCAGCGTGATCCCGAAGGCGGTTTCATAGAGCCCGCCGTGCTTGATGTTGCCCGCCAGCTGGATCGGCATGGTCCCCTTGGACCGGTCGATCCCCAGCTGCGCGTAAAGCCCCGAACCGCCCTCGGTCATGATGTGCGGGATCGCGGCAAGGGTGAGGACGTTGTTGACCACCGTCGGGCAGCCGAACAGCCCTTCCAGCGCGGGCAGCGGCGGCTTGGCGCGCACTTCGCCACGCTTGCCCTCGATCGAGTTGAGCAGGCTGGTTTCCTCGCCGCAGACATAGGCCCCGGCGCCAACGCGCACTTCCAGCGTGAACGGCGCGATCTTGGCGGCGGCCAGCGCAATCGCGGCTTCCAGTTTGGCGATCGCGTGCGGGTATTCGCTGCGGACGTAGATGTAGCCTTGCTGCGCGCCAACGGCATGGGCGGCAATCGCCATACCCTCGATCAACTGGAACGGATCGCCTTCCATCAGCATCCGGTCGGCAAAAGTGCCGCTGTCGCCTTCGTCAGCGTTGCAGACCACGTATTTCTCGGCGCGCTTGGCTTCCAGCACGGTGCGCCACTTGATCCCGGCGGGAAAGCCCGCGCCGCCGCGGCCGCGCAGGCCGCTTTCGATCACTTCGGCGACCACGTCCTCCGCGCTCATCGCGCGGGCGCGATCCAGTCCGGCCCAGCCGCCAGTTGCGGCATAGTCGTCCAGGCTGAGCGGGCGAGTGCGCCCGGCGCGGGCAAAGGTCAGCCGCTGCTGGCCCGCGATGAAGGCGTGATCTTCGATCTTGCCAATCGCCTTGGCGCTGGTCCCGTCTAGGATCGCGGCGACATCGCCCGCCTTGACCGGTCCAAAGCCCATGCCGCCCATCTCGACCAGCGGTTCCAGCCAGTGCATGCCCCAGCTCGACACGCGCTCAACCGTGCAACCGGCCTTGGCGAACGCATCGGCAAGCTCGTCAGCGCCCAGCGCCACAGCCAGCGCATCGTCGGAAATTCGGACCAGAGTCATGCGCTTTTCACCAGATTGACCAGCTCGGCTTCGTCGAGCCCGGCATAGAGTTTGCCGCGCACTCGCGCGCTGGGGCCCATCGAGCACAGCCCGAGACAATAGACCGGCTTGAGGTTCACACGTTCGCCAGCGGCCGCTTCCGCCGCATCAACCAGCGCCTCAACCCCGCGCGCTTTGCAGGCTTCGGCGCGGCACAGTTCGACGACCGGGCGCGGATCGGGGGCGGGTGTGAAATCGTGGTAGAAGCTGACTACCCCATGCACTTCCGCGCGGCTGAGGTTCAGTGCTTCGGCGATGGCTCGTTCAGCAGCGGCATCGACGCAGCCGAAGGCGTGCTGGATGTCATGCAGCATCGGCAGCAAGGCACCCTTGCGGCCAGCATGTGCGGCGATGATCCGGTCTAGTTCAGTGGCTCCCATCGCGCCCGATTGTTCCCGATTGTTACATTGGTCAAATCGGAATTTGTCATGTTTGATAGAATTTATCTATCAACGTACTCGGGTCAAGTCGCTGCGCCACGGTAAGTCCGGCGCGGGCCATCGCTCCCAAGGGGTCGCGATTGACTACAACCAGACCGACCCGGCGAAGTTCTGCCGCCGGCTCGATTGGCAAGAACCGGCACCAGTCCATCCCCTGCATCAGCCGGGCATAGCCATCCGGCACCACCGAAACGAAGGCTCCCGAGCGCACCAGCGAAATCAGCGAGATATAACTGTCTGCGATTGCGACAGGGTTGACCGAAAGTCCGCGCATCGCGAACTGGCGGTCAAGGATCCGGCGATATTGCATGCCCTGGTGCAGCAGGCACATCGGCAGCTCGGCCAGCTCCTCCCAACCGATGCTTTCGCGCTGATCGAACCCGCGATCGCGCCGGGCGATGAAGGCGTACTGTTCAAGATGCAACGGGGCGGTCAGCATGTTGGCGGGCGGTTCATGGTCAAGATAGGTCAGGCCAGCGTCGAACTCGTTGACCAGCAGGCTCTGCTCGATTTCACGTGAAGTGCCAGTCTGGATCGACAGGGTCAGGCCGGGATTGGCCGCCAGCAGCGCCTCACCAAACGGGCCGACCAGCCCCAGTGCGGCGGGAATGGCGTGCAGCCGGAACTCCCCCGTAAGTGTCTGGGTGCTGGCGCTGGCGGCCTGGCTCAGCCCGCGCACCGCGCCCAGCGCCTGTTCGGCCCAGGGCAGGATTGCCTCGCCCTGCGCTGTCAGGCCGATGAAGCGGCGGTCACGCTCAACCAGCCGCTTGCCAAGCTCCTGCTCAAGCGCCGCCAGTCCGGCGGACAGCGTCGGCTGCGACACCCCGCAGGCATTGGCGGCTTCGGCAAAATGGCGCGCCCGGGCGAGGGCGACGAAATAGCGCAAGTGCTGGAGCTGCATCGGAACCTCTTGTTTGAGAGGCTTCGTCTATCACAACACAGGTTAAGACCGAAATAGTCAGCAGGCCGGCACGTTGACCGCGAGCCCGCCAAGTGAGGTTTCCTTGTACTTGTCGCGCATGTCGAGCCCGGTCTGGCGCATCGTTTCGATGACTTTATCTAGGCTGACCATATGCGTGCCATCGCCCAGCATGGCGAGGCGCGCGGCGTCGATCGCCTTGACTGCGCCCATCGCGTTGCGTTCGATGCAAGGGATCTGCACCAGCCCGCCCACCGGATCGCAAGTCAGGCCCAGGTTGTGCTCCATGCCGATTTCGGCGGCGTTCTCGACCTGGGCATTGGTTGCGCCCAGCGCCGCTGCCAGTCCTGCCGCTGCCATCGAGCAAGCCACCCCGACTTCGCCCTGGCATCCAACTTCCGCCCCGGAAATTGAGGCGTTCTTTTTGTAAAGCGCGCCGATTGCCGCCGCCGTAAGCAGGAACGTCCGGCGGGTTTCCGCCGTGCCGCGATAGCAGCGATCGTGGAATCGCATCACTGCCGGGATGATCCCCGCAGCACCGTTGGTGGGGGCGGTTACAACGCGCCCGCAAGCTGCGTTTTCTTCATTGACGGCCATGGCCCACAAGTTGATCCAGTCCAGGATCGCGAGTGGATCGCCCAGGTTTGATCCATGGTTGGCCGCCAGATCAGCGGCGAGCGATGGCGCGCGGCGGCGCACATTGAGCCCGCCGGGAAGTATTCCGGTCTCGCGGCAGCCCCGGTCGATCGAATCCGACATCGCCTGAGCGATTCCATCGATCCCGGCCAGCACTTCGGCTTCGGGGCGGCGGGCGCATTCGTTGGCAAATTCCAGATCGGCAAAGCTCTTGCCGCTCGCTTCGCCCAGTGCGAGCAGTTCAGTGCCCGAAGAAAAGTCATAGGGCAGGGCGCAGCGCTCCACCCCGGCGTTCTCGTTGCTGCCGGCCTCGTCCTCATCAACCACGAAGCCGCCGCCGATCGAGTAATAGAGCCGCCGCGCCAGTTCTGCGCCCGCACCATCAAGCGCGACAAAAGCCATCGCATTGGTGTGATAGGGAAGCCGCTTGCGCTGGAAGAAAACTATGTCGCATGCTGGATCGAATGCGACTGCTTGGCCGCCCAGCACGATCTGCTTCGCTTCAGCGATCCGGGTCAGGATCTGGGGGACAGCTTCGACATCAACTGTCGCGGGCGCTTCACCCGCCAATCCCAGGATCACGGCGTTGTCGGTGGCGTGGCCCTTGCCGGTCAGCGCCAGCGAGCCATAGAGCTCAACCTTGATCCGCCGCACCGCCGCGAATTCCGGCTGCAGTGCCATCCAGTCTCCAAACCGCCGCGCCGCAACCATCGGGCCAACGGTGTGCGAGCTCGACGGACCGATCCCGATCTTGAACAGTTCGAACAGGCTGATGCTCATACGCGGGCCGGAAGCTCGGTAACCACCGGTTCGTGCCCGGTCAGGCGCAGAAAGGCCTGCAGGTCCGCGCCGGACAGGCCCAGTGTGGCGGTGTTGCGCAGCGGGTGGACGTTGACCGTGTCCGCATCGGCCAGGCGGTGGTCGACCACGAAAGTTACCGCCTGCGCCGTATCGTTGAACGCGGCGAGCGGGGTAACCGAACCCGGGACCACGCCGAGCAGTTCCTCCATCGCCTCGGCCTTGCCGAAGCTGACTTTCTTCGAACCGATCGCGGCGGGCAGCGCCTTGAGGTCAATCGAGACGTCATGCGGCGCGGTGACGACCCAGAACTGGCCGCCAGCGTCCTTCAGGAACAGATTTTTGGTGTGGGCCCCGGCGATCTCCGCATGGAGCCGCGCGCTTTCCTCGACGGTAAAAACCGCCTCGTGCTCGTGCAGCGACCAGGCGATGCCATTGGCTTCGAGCATGCCCAACATTTCGGATTCACGGGTCATTTTATGGATCTGCTGTCTGGAGTGGCGGCCAGGTGGCCATCGCGTGCAGGGGCTATGGGGGGCAACGCCGAAGGTCCATGCGCTGAGCCGAGCATAAGCAGGTTTGATTGAGAGCTGCAATTCCCGTGATTTCTATCGGAATGAGTTTTGATGCCATGAAAAAAAGGCATTGTCCGATCCCAGCATAATGGGTGACTTTGTCGTGCCGAGTTGCGGGACGGAAAGTTCCGAGGCCTGACAATGGGGGTTGGGGTACTGAGGGTCAGTACCGTCACCTCGTGCCGTCATGGTGTTTCTAGGGAGGGGTTAAGTGAAAGCAGCACTCAAGATTTCAAGCGCGATCGCCGCAGTGGCGATGTTCGGGGCCGGTGGCAGTGCTGCCTGGGCTCAGGATGCCGGTGGCGCCGAGACGTCGCTGGGCGTGGACGATATCGTGGTGACCGCAACGCGGCGCGAAGAATCGGCCAACCGCATTCCGGTCGCGATTCAGGCGCTTGGTGCCAAGCAGCTTGAACAGCTCAACGTCACCAGCTTCGAAAAGCTGGTTGAATACCTGCCCTCGGTCCGCACCGCTTCGCGTGGTCCGGGCATTTCGTCGGTCTATATCCGCGGGCTGTCGACGGACACCGCCGGGTCGCAGATCCTCGGCGTGGCGGGCGTGCAGCCCAACGTGGCGCTCTATCTCAACGATGCCCCCGCTTCGACCCCGGGCCGCAACCTTGACATTCACCCAACCGACATCAACCGCATCGAAGTGCTGGCGGGCCCGCAGGGCACGCTGTTTGGCGCGAACGCGATGGGCGGGGCGATCCGCTACATCACCAACAAGCCGAACCTCAACGAATTCGAAGCCGGCTTCACCGGGATGGCCGCCACCACCAAGGGCGGTGCGGCCAGCTTTGGTGCGGAAGGCTTTATCAACCTGCCGATCGTCAAGGACAAGCTGGGCCTGCGTCTGGCGTTCTACAGCGATCACCAGGGCGGCTATATCGACAACGTCGCCGGTACCTATCGCATGCCGTGGGATGCGGGTGGCCCGGGCCGTCTGCCCACCGGCAACCCGCTGCTGGTTACCCAGGCGATCCAGAGCTGCGTCGGCAAGGTGAACTGCGTTGCCACCGCGACGGGAACCAGCGGCGGCTTCAAGGTGCCGCTGCGCCAGTCGATCAGCAACAACGCCTTCATCGAAGACAATTACAACGATGCCAACTACAACGGCGGCCGCGCCACGGTTGATTTCCACATCAACGATGACTGGTCGATCGAAGCGATGACGCTCTATCAAGAGCTCAAGACCAACGGCGTGTTTGACTATGCGCCGGGGGTGGGTGACCTCAAGGTTCAGCAGTATGGCCCGAACACTCTGAAGGACACGATCAGCCTGTCTACCCTGACCCTCAAGGGTCGCATGGGTATCCTGGATATGATCTTCACCTCGTCCTACCAGAACCACCATTCGGTCCAGCAGGCTGACTACGCGAAGTACGCCAACATCGGCCTCTATATGCCGTTCTACAACTGCGACCGCGGCGTCTATTATGCCGGTTATGCCACTTCGGCGGCGCAGGGTCAGACCTGCTATTCCCCGGCCAACAGCTACAAGGTCAATGACCGCAACAAGCGCTGGACGCAGGAATTCCGCATCACCACTCCGGCCGAAAACCGGCTGCGGGCAACCGTTGGCGGTTTCTACGATCTCAACAAGATCTATGACGTTACCCAGTGGAACTATGTCCTGCCGGCCGCCGGCTTCATTTATGATCTGACGCCAAATCCGCAGGTCAACAAGGAAATTGGTGCCGGCGTGCTGCCGGGGGCCGGGTTCGTCAACACGATCCTGCGCCGTGACCGCCAGTTCGCACTTTACGGCGAAGCCTCGTTCGACATCGTGCCCGACAAGCTGACCATCACCGGTGGCGCGCGGTACTACGATGAAAGCGCGGCGATGTACGGCGGGTCGAGCTCAAGCTTCTCCGGCACGGTGCGTGCCACTTGCGCCACGGTCAGCACCGATCCGGCGACTGGCCTCACCACCTGCAACTATGTGCCCAAGGCCGTCGCGCCGACCAGCCTTGCTGCCAGCGCGGTGCTTTCGACCAACCTGGCCGGGATCAACCCGGCCAAGTACTCGGGCGTGATCTTCAAGGGCAACCTGACCTACAAGATCACTCCGGATTCGCTGATCTATGCCACCTTCTCCGAAGGGTTCCGTCCGGGCGGCTTCAACCGCAAGGGCTGCAACGGCGGCGTTGCGGCGCAGGCAGCCTATGCTGCGGCATGCGCGGCCAACCGTGCCTATGCTCCGGACAAGGTCAAGAACTACGAACTCGGAGCCAAGTTGGGCCTGCTCGATCGCCGGCTGCAAATCAACGTGGCGGCCTACAAGATCGAATGGAAAGACATCCAGATGGCGGCGTTTGACCAGAACATCTCGAACCAGACCTTCGTCAGCAACCTGGCCAATGCGCGGATCTATGGCTTTGAAGGCGATATTACCGCACGTCCCAGCGCGGGTCTGACCATTTCGAGTGGCTTCTCGTACAACGACACCAAGCTGACCGGCTGCACCGGCAATGCGATTGCCACTTTGCTCTGCGCACAAGGTGTGCTGGTTCCCGCAGGTAGCCCGCTGGCGCTTAGCCCGAAGTTCCAGGGCAACCTGCGCTTCCGCTATGAGTGGGAGATGGAAGGCGGGCTCAAGCCGTTTATCTCGGCGGGGATGCACTATGTCGGCAAGACGATCACGTCAGACATTGCCAACACCAACATCCTCTACACCGGCTGCAACTCGCCCTATGCAACCTGCCCGAGTGCAGCAAACCCGAACGCCGCAAATGCGACAATTAACGGCGTGTTCGTCAAGCCAGGCGATCCGATCCAGCTTCAGCCGAACTCGTTCAACCAGCCCAGCTACACCACCTTCGAAGCCTCGATCGGGGTCAGCAAGGACAACTGGTCGCTCACCATTTACGGTGAGAACCTGGGTGACAAGCGGCCGCAGTTGTTCACCAGCGCCAACGACGGTGAAAAGCGCGTGACCACTTCGCGCCCCCGTACCATCGGTATGCGCGTTTCGTACAAGATGTGAGAGTGATAGCCCCCCGTCATCATGAACGGGGGGCGGGCTCTTCGGGTCGGATCGGGGGTGGCGCCCGCAAGGTGCTGCCCCCGTTCTTTTGGAGAGTCGCTTTCGTGTTGGACAATGCCGGATCTCAAGCCAAACTGACCGCATGGTGACCAATCAACAGACCGATACCCTTGTACCAGCCCAGTCGGAGGAAGCCGACCGGCTGGTCGACGCGGCCAGACAGGCGTTGCAGCGCGGCCAGTTGCCGCAGGCCGAAGGACACTGTCAGCAGGCTCTGAAACTACGCAGCGATCACCGCGAAGCCTTGTTCATGCTGGCCGCAATCCAGCGCTTCTCACGCCGCCCGCTGGATGCACTGGCCACCGCCGCGCGGCTGATCGAACTCGATAGCGGCTATGGCCGCGCCTACCAGGAACGCGCACTGTGCCTGCGCGCGCTGGGCCGCGATGCCGAAGCGCTGACTGCCTTTCAGGATGCGGTTGCACTCAATACCGGATTGCTCCCCAGCTGGCGCGCCCTTGCGGAATTGCAGCGGGCCAACGGTCAGAGCGAAGCGGCGGAATTTGCCCTGGCACAGTGCGCCTATCTGGAAAGCCTGCCGGATGAATTGCAAGCGGTGATCCGGTTGATCCAGGAACACCGTTTGGGCATGGCCGAAAACCTGTGCCGGGCTTTTCTGCAAAAGCATGGCCATCACACCGAAGGGATGCGTTTGCTCGCGGAAATCGGTGTGAAGTTCAATTCCTATGACGAGGCGGAGTTTCTGCTGGAATCATGCCTGGTGCTGGAACCCCAGAACACCAACGCCCATTTTGACTACGTCAACGTGCTGAACAAGCGCCAGAAATTCGGCGATGCGGTGGAACAGGCCAAGGCGCTGCGGCAAAAGGCACCGGGCATGGGGCAGTTCGATCTGCTCTATGCCAACCAGGTTCTGGCCGTGGGCGAATTTGACGAAGCGCTGGGGATCTATCGCCAGCAACTGGAACGGATGCCGCGCAATCCTACGCTGCACCTGTCGGTTGGCCATGCGCTGAAAACGATCGGACAGCAGGGTGAAGCAATCGCGGCCTACCGCGATGCGTACAAGGTCAAACCCGATTTTGGCGACGCCTATTGGAGCCTGGCCAATCTCAAGACCTATCGCTTTGAAGACAGCGAACTGGCGCAGATGCGGGCGTTTGAAGAACGCGGCGAAACTGGGCTGGCGGACCGTTATCACCTCTGCTTTGCGCTGGGCAAAGCGCTGGAAGACCGCGGCGAATATGGCGAAAGCTTTGCCTATTACGAACGCGGCAACCGCCTGAAGCGTGACGAAGTGGGTTATGACTGGCGGCGGATCACCAAGGAAATCGGACTGCAGCAGGACCATTGCGGGCCGGAGCTGTTCGAGCAGTTCAAGGGGGCCGGCTGCCCCGCGCCGGATCCGATCTTCATTCTGGGGCTGCCGCGCGCCGGATCGACCTTGATCGAACAGATCCTGTCATCGCACAGCGAGGTTGAAGGCACGCTGGAACTGCCCAACATCCTGTCACTGGCCCACCGGCTGGACGGCGCGCGCCGACGCGACGAGGAAGCGAATTATCCCCGCAACCTGACCGAACTGGACCGCGCCGCGCTGACCCAGTTTGGCGAGCATTTCATCCGCGATACCAGGATCCACCGCAAGCTGGGCAAGCGCTTGTTTATCGACAAGATGCCCAACAATTTCCGGCACATTGCGCTGATCCACCTGATCCTGCCCAATGCCCGAATCATTGATGCCCGGCGCGGTGCCATGGGTTGCTGCTTCTCGGGCTTCAAGCAGCTGTTCGCCGAAGGGCAGGAGTTCACTTACGGGCTGGAGGAAATCGGCCACTATTACAGCGACTATGTGGGCCTGATGGATCACTGGGACCGGGTGCTGCCCGGCAAGGCGCTGCGCGTTCAATATGAAGACGTAGTCTCTGATCTGGAAAACCAGGTCCGGCGGCTGCTCGATTTTCTGGGCCTGCCGTTTGAACAGGCGTGCATCGATTTTCACCGCACCGAACGTGCCGTGCGCACGGCCAGTTCGGAACAGGTGCGGCAACCGATCTATCAAAGCGGCGTCGACCAGTGGGAGAATTACTCGGACTACCTGGATCCGCTCCGTACGGTTCTGGGATCGAAGCTGGCGAACACTTGAAGGGGGATGGGATGATGCAGGCAGAAAGACCGATAACCGCCGATGACAAATCGACGGTTTATGAACGCTGGTACGTCCTGTTCATCATGATGCTGGTCTATACGATCAGCATCGCTGACCGGTACGTTTTCTCGCAGGTGCAGGATCAGATCAAGGCTGAGCTGCAGCTTACCGATTTCGGGATCGGGCTGGTTGGCGGGGTTTCACTTGGGTTGTTCTATGTGACGATGGGCATCCCCTTGTCCTGGCTAGCGGATCGGAAAAATCGTCGCAATCTGCTGGCTTTTTCAATTACCGTATGGTCGGTGGCGACGGCCCTGTGCGGCCTTTCCAAGACCTTCTGGCAACTTCTGCTTGCGCGGATCGGCGTGGGTATCGGAGAGGCTGGCGGAACACCGCCCTGCAATTCGATCGTGGCCGATTATTTTCCGGCTGCGCGCCGGCCGATGGCGATGACCCTGTTTGCGCTGGGCGCACCGATCGGAGCATGGCTCGGGGCCGATATGGCCGGTGCGATCAGCCACGCCTATGGCTGGCATATGGCCTTCCTGGTGCTCGGCGTGCCGGGCGTCCTGCTGGCCGTGATCATCATGCTGACGATCAAAGAGCCTGAACGCGGCCGGCTTGACGCGGTGTCGAGCGAGGAAACGCCGACCTTGAAGGAAACGCTGCGCTTCCTGCGCACGCAAAAAGCTGCCTTGCACGGCATGATGGGCGGCGGGCTCTCGGCTTTTTGGGGCTGGGGGCTGATGTGGTTTACCTCGCCGTTCCTGCAACGGAATTTCCAGCTCAACGAGGCTGAGGCCGGGGCGATCACCGGTCCGATCCATCTGTGGATGGGCATCGGGGCTTCGCTGCTGACGGCATGGATCCTGACCAAGCCAAGTTTTGCAAGCCCGAAGCAGGTCACCAGATTGCTGAGCGTGGTCACCGCTTTGGCGACAGTGCCATCGATCATCGCCTATTACACTCACTCGCTTCCGCTCGCGACCCTGATGCTGTGGATCTTCATTCCCGCGATCTATTTCTACATCGGTCCGGCTTTCGCACTGGTCCAGAATCTGGCCCCGTCGAAAATGCGGGCGATGTTTGTCGCGATCTCGTTGCTGTTCGCAAACATCCTTAACCTCGTCGTGATTCCGCCCTTGATCGGCTTTCTGAGCGATACATTCGCCGGGCCGGGCGGGGCAGATGGGGCGTCGCTCAGGACAGCCTTGTTGATTCTTGCTCCGACCGGATTCTGGGCCGCCTACCACTATTGGGCCGCCGGGAAGACCATCGAGGCCGACCAGAAGCGAGCAGTTGGGTATGTCTGATTCTTTGCTGTCCTATATCGCCGGGCAATGGGTTCTGCCCGGCGACAATGGTGTGCACGAGGCGGTAAATCCGGCCACTGAACAAGTCTGCGCCCGGGTCGCGTTGTGCGGACCCGCCGAAGCCGATGCTGCTGTGCGCGCGGCGCGGGAGGCATTTGAGGGCTGGCGCACGACCCCGCTCGATGCGCGTATGGCATTGGTTGAGCGGCTGATCGCCGTGTTCCAGCGCCGCTATGATGCAATGGTGTCAGCGATCTCAACCGAAATGGGCGCGCCGCATGACCTTTCGCACAATTCGCAGGCGGAATGCGGTCCCGGCCACCTGACCGAGACATTGCGCGCGGCGCGGGCGATGGAGTGGGAAAGGCCGATTGGCACAGGGGCCTTGCTGGTTCACGAACCGGTTGGCGTCTGCGTGCTGATCACCCCGTGGAATTGGCCGATCAACCAACTGGCTGCCAAGATCGGCCCGGCGCTGGTCGCGGGCTGCACCATGGTGGTCAAGCCGAGTGAAATGGCCCCGCTTTCCGCGCAGCTGTTTGCCGAATTCGTGGATGAAGCAGGTTTTCCGGCCGGGGTGTTCAATCTGGTTCATGGCACCGGGGCCAGCGTTGGTCCAACGCTGACCGCGCATCCCGAGGTTGACATGATCTCGTTCACCGGATCGACTGCAGCGGGGATCATTGTCAGCAAGTCCGCTGCGGATACGGTCAAGCGAGTCTCGCTGGAGCTGGGCGGAAAATCGCCCAACCTGGTATTTGATGATGATGCGCTGGAAGCGGCGGTTACGCGCGGCGTGCTGCATTGCTTCAACAACACCGGCCAGTCCTGCAATGCTCCAACCCGGATGCTGGTGGAAGCAAGCGCTTATGCCCGCGCGGTTGAAATCGCGGGCCGCGTGGGGGCCGCCGCCGTGCTGGGCGATCCGGCCAGGCCGGGTGCGCATCTGGGACCGGTCAGCAGCAAGGCGCAGTTCGACAAGATCCAGAGACTGATCCAGGCCGGGATTGATGAAGGCGCGCAACTGGTCTGTGGCGGTCCTGGCCGGGCAGACGGGTTCGATCGCGGATACTATGTCCGCCCGACGATCTTTGCCGGTGTTCACAACGATATGACCGTGGCGCGCGAGGAGATCTTCGGCCCGGTCCTGGTGATGATCCCCTTTGCCGACGAGGCTGAGGCCGTGCGCATTGCCAATGACACGCCCTATGGCCTGGCTGCCTATGTCCAGAGCCAGGACATGGACCGCGCCCGCCGTATCGCCCGTCAGATCCGCGCGGGCAGCGTCCACCTCAACGGCACCGGGCAGGATTATTGCTCTCCCTTTGGCGGGTTCAAGCAATCCGGCAATGGCCGCGAATGGGGCGAATGGGGCCTCCATGATTTCGTCGAACTCAAGGTTATCAACGGATACGGCGCCGCATGAAGCTTTCTGACATCAAGACCTTTGTGGTCGGCAATCCGCCGCCGCATTTCGGCGGGCGTTACTTTGTGTTCGTCAAGCTGACCACGGCCTGCGGGATCAGCGGGGTGGGCGAGGCTTATTGCGTGCCGTTCGAGCCGCATCTGGTCGCGAAAATGATCGAGGACGTGTTCGGCCGCTATCTGGCCGGGCAGGATCCGCACGACATCGAGGCGATGTGGCGGCGGGTCTATTCCAGCGGGTTTACCCAGCATCCCGACCTGACACTGATGGGTGTGCTGAGCGCGCTGGAAATGGCCTGCTGGGACATCGTCGGCAAGGCGGCGGGGCAGCCAGTGCACAAGCTGCTGGGCGGCCGCGTGCATGAACGGCTGCGCGCTTACACCTATATCTATCCGCGCCCGGGCGACCAGACCGACGTCTACCATGATCCGGATCTCGCCGCCGAACGTGCGCTGACCTATCTCGACATGGGCTTTACCGCGCTCAAGTTCGATCCGGCCGGGCCCTATTCGGCTTTCGACGGGCGGCAACTTTCGCTTGAAGCGCTCGACCTGTCTGAACGGTTCTGCAAGCGCCTGCGCGAGGCGGTGGGCACACGTGCCGATCTGTTGTTCGGCACCCATGGTCAGATGACCGCCGCTGGGGCGATCCGGCTCGCCAAGCGGCTTGAGAAGTACGATCCGCTGTGGCTGGAAGAACCGGTTCCGCCTGATGCGCCCGAAGAAAGCGCGCGGGTCGCGCGAGCCACCTCGATCCCTGTCGCCACGGGTGAGCGGCTGGCCACCAAGTACGATTTCGCCCGCTTGCTCGATTGCGGCGGGGCTGCAATTCTGCAGATGAACCTGGGCCGGGTAGGTGGTTTGCTCGAAGCCAAGAAGATCGCCGGAATGGCCGAGGTCCGTCACGTCCAGATCGCTCCGCACCTCTATTGCGGGCCGATCGTCGGCGCGGCGAATGTCCAGCTTGCGGCCTGTTCGCCGAATTTCTTGATCCTCGAAAGCATCGAGGATTGGAGCGGATTCCACGCGCAGATTCTCAAGGTTCCGATCCGGTTCGAGGATGGGCATGTGATCCCGCCCGATGCCCCAGGGTTGGGAGTGGAGATCAACGAAGATGTCGCGCTTGCGCACCCCTACAACGGGACCATGCTGCATCTCGAAATGACCCAGCATCCCGTGCGCTGATGGACGAATTTGACTATATCATCGTGGGTGCCGGCACCGCAGGCTGTGTCGTCGCCAGTCGGCTGGCCGAGAGTGGGCGGCACAAGGTCTTGCTGCTTGAGGCGGGAGGATCGGATCGCAACGTCTGGATCCAGCTGCCGATCGGCTATGGCCGGACCTACTTCGATCCCAACGTGAACTGGATGTACGATACACAGCCCGTGCCGGGGCTGGGCGGGCGCAGCTCCTATTGGCCGCGCGGCAAGGTGGTGGGCGGTTCAGGCTCGATCAACGCCATGGTCCATGTGCGCGGGCAGCCGCATGATTTCGATGACTGGCGCGCTCTCGGCAATCCCGGGTGGGGGTGGGAGGATGTGCTGCCCCACTTCATCAAGGCCGAAGACAGCGACATCGTCGAACCGGGCCTGCGCGGGCAGGGCGGGCCGCAGCATGTTACCGACATTTCTGATAAAGTGCATCCTCTGTGCCACCGTTTTGTGGCTGCTGGGGCAAGCCTTGGATTGCCCCGGGCGCTGGATTTCAACGGCAGTGAGGGGGAAGGGCTGGGCATTTTCCAGATCAATACCCGTGACGGTCGCCGCGCCTCAACCGCCAATGCCTATCTGCGCCCGGCCTTGCGACGCGGGAAAATTGTGCTTGAAACACATGCACTTGCGACACGGATCTTGTTCGAGGGGCGAAGGGCCAGCGGGATCGAGTATCGCCAGCGCGGCACGATCCGGCAGGCGCGCGCGCAGGGCGAGGTGATCCTGTGCGGCGGCGCGGTCAATTCGCCGCAACTGCTGCAACTGTCCGGGATCGGCCCTGGCGCACTGCTTTCGGCGCTGGGGATTGAAACCCGGTCAGACCACACGGCGGTTGGCCAGAATCTGCAGGATCATCTGGCGGTCAGCTATTTCCATCGCAGCGCATTGCCGACGTTGAATGATGAACTTGGGCCGCTGTGGGGCAAGGCCAAGGCGGCACTGCACTATGCCCTGAACCGGGGCGGGCCATTGTCGATGAGCGTCAACCAGGCAGGCGGCTTCGTGCGCAGCACGCCGAACGCGCCGCGGGTTGATCTGCAACTCTACTTCTCTCCGGTCAGCTATACCCAGACCCCGCTATCCGAGCGGAGACTGGCCAATCCTGACCCGTTTTCAGCGTTCCTGCTGTCGTTCAACGCCTGCCGCCCGACCAGTCGGGGCACCCTGGAGATCGCCAGCAGCGATCCTGCGCTGTCGCCGCTGATCCAGCCCAATTACCTCGATACGCAAAGTGACATCGATGAAGCCCGCCGGGGCATCGCCCTGATCCGCCGTATTGCCGAAGCCGCGCCGCTGGCCGAGATCATTACCGGGCAACTGGTGCCAGGCGCAGAGGTGGTTTCGGACGACCAGTGGCTGGAGGATTTCCGGGCCCGCGCGGATACGGTCTATCACCCCACCTCGACCTGCCGGATGGCCCCCGATCCGGCGCAAGGCGTGGTTGACGCGCGGCTGCGCGTGCATGGGCTGGCGGGGCTGCGCGTGATTGACGCCTCGATCTTTCCCACGGTCACATCGGGCAACACCAATGCCCCGACCGTGATGGTCGCTGAAAAGGGCGCTGCAATGGTGCTTGAGGACTGCCCGGCCTGAATCAGCCCAGACTGATCCAGGCCGATTTTGACTGCATGTAGCCTGCCAGCGATTCCAATGACTTGTCGCGCGTATTGCCCGATTGCTTGAACCCGCCAAACGGCTGGTTCATGTCACCATCGCCAAAGCAGTTCACCCAGACCACGCCCGCTTCCAGCGCTTTCACCACCCGGTGCGCGCGGGCCAGATCGGCCGTCCAGACCGAGGCTGCCAGACCATAGATCGAATCGTTGGCGATCCGGATCGCCTCGTCCTCGCTGGTAAAAGTCAGCAGGCTGACAACCGGTCCGAACACTTCCTCGCGCCCGATCGCCATCTGCGGCGTTACCCCGGTGAACAGCGCGGGCAGGACATAGGCACCATCCGGCCGGGCCGGATCGGGCGTCCCGCCCATTTCCAGCCGCGCGCCTTCGGTTGTGCCGGTCTTGACCCAGTGCAGCACTTTGTCCTGCTGGGCGCGCGAGACCAGCGGGCCGAGCGTGGTGGCGGGATCAAGCGGGTTCCCGGGTTGGTAAAGTTCCGCCGCCTTCTGCTTGAACGCGGCGGTGAACGCTTCGGCGATGTCGGCATGAACCAGCAGGCGCGAGCCGGCATTGCAGACCTGGCCGGCGTTGTCGAAGATGCCGCGTACGGCATGTTCGGCGGCACGGTCCAGATCGGGCAGATCAGGCATGAAGATCTGCGGGCTTTTGCCGCCGGTTTCCAGCGCGACCCGCTTCATGTTTGATTGACCAGCATAAACAAGCAGTTGCTTGCCGACATTGGTGGAGCCGGTGAAGCTGATCTTGGCCACATCGGGATGCAGGGCAAGCGCCTGCCCGGCGTCGATCCCGGTGCCATTGACCACGTTGAACACCCCCGGCGGGCCGCCCGCTTCGAGGAACAGCAGGGCCAGTCGGATTGAGGACAGCGGCGCCAGTTCGGAGGGTTTGAGCACCACGCAATTGCCTGCCGCGAGCGCTGGGGCAATCTTCCACGCGGCCATCAGCAACGGGTAATTCCACGGACTGATCGCGCCGACAACTCCCAGCGGTTCGCGCGCGACCTGGTGCACCGCATCGTGCGCGCTGGTGCTGACCGAGCCGTGCAGCTTGTCAATCGCCTCGCCGAAATAGCGCAGGGTTACAACCACTTCCGGCAAGTCGATGGTCAGCGCGTCGGTGATTGGTTTGCCCATCGACAGCGTTTCAAGCAGGGCCAGTTCGGCGCTGTGTTCCTCGACCAGATCGGCCCAGCGACGCATGATCGCCATGCGGTCGCGCGGGTACATGTGGCGCCAGCGGCCGTCCTGCCAGGCGGCACGCGCAGCGGCGACAGCGCGGTCAATATCGGCCGCTCCGCCGCACGAAACCTGGGCGACCGTGCTGCCATCGGCGGGATTGATCACGGGATGAACCGCGCCGCCGAACGCAGGCACAAGCGCGCCATCGATTACCAGGCCGGTGTCGATCCGCAATTCAGCGGCGCGCGCCTGCCATCCGGCCAGATCGCTGGGAATTCCGCTCACCGCCGGGGGACCACTTCGTAACCCGGCTCTTCGGGTTCATCATCGACCATCTGGTCAGGGAAGCCGCTGCCCAGCACTTTCAGACCCAGCGGTTCTTCGAAGCGGCGGATGATGTTGGGCGAAAATTCCCGGTCACCGTATTGCGCGCGGGATTCCTTGAACAGGCGCACGATCAGCGGGGAGAGTTCCACCGGAACGCCGTGTTCCTGCGCGATTTCATCGAACAGGCCGATGTCCTTGCTGACCAGATCCATGGTGAAGTTGATGTCGCGGCTGCCGTTCAGGATCACCTGGCTTTCGGTTTCATGGACAAAGCTGTTGCCCGAGGAAATGCGGATCGCTTCATAGGTGGTGTTCATGTCCAGCCCGGCGGCCTTGCAGGTGGTCAGCGCTTCGGCCAGCGCAACTAGATGCACGGTGCACAGGTAATTGGTCATCACCTTGAGCTGTGAAGCGGTGCCCAGCGGTCCGGTGTGGAGCAATCGGCGGCCCATCGATTTCAGCAGCGGCAGGACCCGGTCAAAGCCCTCGCGCGGGCCGCCCGCGAAGATCGAGATGTTGCCGGTATCAGCACGGTGGCACCCGCCCGAAACCGGGCATTCCATGAACAGCGCACCCTTGGCATCGACCAGCGCGCCCAGCCGGATCACTTCCTCGTAATCGGTGGTGCTCATTTCCATCCAGACCTGGCCCGGACGCATCACTTGCAGAAAGCCGTCCGCACCCTCGGCCACGGCCGCGCTGGCGGCGGGGCTGGGCAGGCAGGTGACGATCACGTCGCACTTTTCACCCAGATCGCGCGGACTGGTCGCCGCGCTGGCACCGCGCGCGGTGAATTCCGCCATCAGTTCAGGATTGAGATCACGCACGGTCACATCATGGCCGTTGCGAATCAGGCTTCCGGCCAGTTTGCCGCCAACGTTGCCCAGGCCGATAAATCCGATTTTCATGTCTTCACTCTCTCTGTTCGATATTCCGGTCAGGCCCGCGTTTTCAGACGCAGGCTGTCCCAACTGATGTCTCCGGTCCACCCGCCATCGACCGGCAGGCAGATCCCGTTGATGAAAGCCGCCGCATCCGAGGCGAGGAAGGCGATGCCTTCGGCCACGTCTTCCGGCTGCGCGAACCGCGCCATCGGCACGCGGTTGACGATGTCGGTGTCGCTATAGGCGCCCGAGCCCATGTCCTTCACGTCCATTTCGGTCTTGATCCAGCCGGGGCAAACCGCGTTGACGCGGACCCCGCGTCCGCCCCATTCGCCGGCCAGGGTCCGGGTCAAGCCGATCAGCCCGTGCTTCGAAGTATTGTAGGCTGAACGATGGATCACCCCGCCAAGCCCCGCGACCGAGGCCACGTTGACGATTGAGCCAGTGCCTGCCGCCAGCATCTGACGGCCAAAGGCGCGGCAGAGCAGGAAGGGGCCTTGCAGGTTGACCGCCATCACCTGTTGCCATTGATCAAGCGAGGTTTCCTCGGCCGGCTGGATCAGGCTGATCCCGGCATTGTTGACCAGCACCTGTGCGCCGCCGCAATCCTTGGCAATCCGTGCCGCAAGGTCCGTGACAAAGGCTTCGTCCGAAACGTCTCCGCTGATCGCAATTGTGGCGGGGCCAATTGCCGCAGCGGCAGCTTCCACCGGCTGCAAGTCGGTCAGCACCACGCGGTAACCAGCAGCGGCAAGTTTGCGCGCCGTTACTTGCCCCAATCCCTGCGCCGCACCGGTGACGACAGCCGTCTTCATTGCAATCTCCCGCTGGCTCTTCGCCCGCGCAGCGTCCATGCAATGTTGCGGCGTTAATCGCCACTATTAGAATTTTTGATAGCTGATTTGGCACAAATGCGGCGGGCCACTGACAGGCTATGCCTCGGCGCGCCGTTGCTGACGGCTGGGATCACATAAAGCAGGAAATGAGACGCAGGGATGGCGACCGTCGAAGCAGGTGAAGGTATCCGGTTGGCCGCAAAGGGCCTGGACGTGGCACTGCCGGGCCGGGGCGATACCTATTTCAATTACTACTGGCTGCGCGACAATTGCAGCACCTCGTTCGACCGCGAAACGCGCGAACGGGTGTTCGACATTTTCCATCTCTCTACACCGCCCGCGCCGCGCGCTGCGCGCATCGTTGGCGATGCGCTGGTGATCGAATGGGCGGGGGAGGACCACGTATCAACCTACCCGCTGAGCTGGCTGGAAAGCTGCGCTGCAGGCTCGCGGTTCGATCCGGCCGATATGCCGCGCCAGCCCTGGTATTCGGATCACTATGCAACGCTGCACCGCGTCCCCTTCGCCAGCCTGCGCGCAGACAAGGCGGCACTGGCAGGCTGGCTCAAGGCCGTACTAGTCGAAGGCGTGGCTTTCGTTACCGACATGCCTGACAGCGACGAGGCGCTGACCGAACTGGTCCAGCATATCGGCCTGGTCCGCCCGACTTTCTTTGGCGAATATTTTGACGTGCGCACCCACATCGAACCCAGCAATCTGGCCTATACCGCCAAGGCACTGGAACTGCACACCGATACCCCGGCAGAAGAGCTCGCGCCGGGGATCCAGTTCCTGCATTGCCGCGCCAATTCGGTCGAAGGCGGGGACAACCTGTTCCTGGATGGGGTGGCCGTGGCGGAAGACCTACGCTACGAAGCGCCCGAGGATTTCCGGATCCTGTCGGAAACCCGCGTGCCCTATTATTGCGAGCATGACACCTATGACATGCGATCGTACCAGCGGGTGATCGAACTGGATGATAATGGCGCGGTTTCGGGGGTGACGATCAGCCAGCATATGGCCGATGTGTTCGATATGCCGCAGCAGGATCTCGATGCTTTCTACCCCGCGTTTTGCCGGTTTGGGCAAATGTTGCAGCGCGACAAGTACCTGATGCGGTTCAACATCCGCGCGGGCGAATGCATCGTGTTTGATAACCACCGGATCGTTCACGGGCGCGATGCCTATTCTGCCACCAGCGGGGATCGTTACTTGCGTGGCTGCTATGCTGATCGCGGCGAACTGCGCAGCGCGTACCGCATCCTGGCCGGGGAGGGCCGGTTCAAATGAGCCTGCCGAGCGAAGCTCAACTGCGTGAGGATCTGGCCGCCGCTTTCCGGCTTGCCGCGCGGTTCGGCTGGCATGAATCGGTGGGCAATCACTTCAGCGCCGCAGTTTCCGAGGACGGGCGCAAATTCCTGCTCAACCGACGCTGGCAGCATTTTGAATCGATCCGTCCGGATGACCTGCTGCTGCTCGATGCCGATGATCCATCGGTGATGGAGGGGCCGGATGCACCCGATGCTTCGGCCTGGACAATCCACGGCACGATCCACCGGCTCAGCCCGGCAACCCGGGTCGTGCTGCACTGCCATCCGGTCCACGCGACGGCGCTGTCGATGCTGGCCGATCCCGAACTGAAGCCGCTCGACAACAACACCGCCCGCTTTTTCAACCGGGTCGCAATTGACCGGGAATTCGGCGGGATTGCCGATGATGCGGCGGAAGGCGTGCGGCTGGCCAAGGCGTTGGGCAATCACAAGGTCATGTTGATGGGCAACCACGGCCTGTTGTGCAGCGGCGCCAGCGTGGCTGCTGCATTTGAAGACATGTATTATTTCGAACGTGCGGCCCAGACCCAGTTGCTCGCCTATTCCAGCGGTCAGCCGCTGGCAGTGCTGGACGATGCGACGGCCGAAAAGACCGCGCAAGGGTGGGAACCCTATGCCGGCATGGCCGATGCCCATTTCGGCCACCTCAAGTCCACTTTGGCGTAACGGGAATGGCCGGGCGCATTCCTGCAACAATGCGTGCGGTCGAACTGGTCGGGTTCGGCGGGTTTGAGCAGCTGCGGTACCGGGTCGACACTCCGGTTCCCTGTCCGCAGGCGGGCGAAGTGCTGATTGCGATTGGCGGGGCAGGGGTCAACAACACCGATATCAACACCCGGATCGGCTGGTATTCCAAATCGGTCCGCAGCGCGACTTCGGCCGGCGGCAACGGCGGTTTTGAAGAAGCCGAAGGTGAAGGCTGGAGCGGCGCGCAGTTCACTTTCCCCAGGATCCAGGGGATCGACGCCGCCGGGCGGATCGTGGCGGTTGGCGAAGGTGTGAGCGCGGCGCGGATTGGCGAACGCGTGCTGGTCGAACCGGCGCTGCGCCGCGACGATGGCCGAACCGATTTCTTTGGATCGGAATGCGACGGGGCCTTTGCTGAATTTGCGGTGGCACCCGCCGCGCATAGCTACCGGATCGAATCGACGCTGTCCGATGCCGAACTCGCTTCGTTCCCCTGCGCCTACTCCACCGCCGAAAACCTGCTCCACCGCAGCGGCGTTGGCACTGGCGAGCGCGTGCTGGTAACCGGCGCTTCGGGCGGGGTGGGATCGGCCGCGGTGCAACTGGCCAAACGCCGCGGTGCGCATGTCACGGCGCTGGCCGGCACGTCGAAGCATGCGGCGGTGCAAGCAATCGGCGCTGACGTGGTGCTCGATCGCTATGCCCCGCTGGCCGAGAATGACTTTGATGTGGTGATCGACGTGGTCGGCGGACAGAGCTTTCCCGAACTGCTGCGCGCGCTGCGTTCGCGCGGCCGGTATGCCACTTCGGGGGCGATTTCCGGCCCGCTGGTCGAACTTGACCTGCGGACCCTCTACCTCAAGGACCAGACCCTGTACGGCTGCACCGCGCTCGATCCAGGGGTGTTCGCCGATCTTGTCGGTTATATCGAACGCGGCGAAATCCGGCCTTTGGTGTGCGAAACTTTCCCGCTGGAATGGATCGAGGCGGCGCAGCGCCTGTTCCTGGAAAAGCGCCACGTCGGCAAGATCGTACTGATCCCCTAGGCTGCAGCGCCGCGCGCCGGAATGGCACTTATCCATACCATTAAAATGCGCCATATCGCCCCGACGGACCGCTTGCGCCCTGTTTTACTTTGGCGTTGGCTGACATAGGGACCCTGACAACAGGCAGGAAGCGCAAGGCAATGCAATCGACGGCAAGAGTAGTGGTTATCGGTGGCGGCGTGGTGGGGGTCAGCACGCTCTATCACCTCGCGAAAATGGGCTGGAGCGACTGCGTCCTGATTGAGCGCAAGGAACTGACCAGCGGTTCCACCTGGCACGCGGCCGGGCTGCTGCCGCTGTTCAACCTGTCCTACTCGGTCGGCAAGATTCACCAGTATTCGGTCGATTTCTATCCCAGCCTTGAAGCAGAGACCGAACTCAACGTCGGCTTCTCCAACGTCAGCAACATCCGTCTGGCCCGCACCCAGGACCGGTTTGACGAATACAAATACTACGCCGGGGTGGCCAAGACGATCGGGGTCGACGTCAAGTTCCTCACGCCCGAGCAGGTCCAGGAAGTCTGGCCGCTGTGCAATGTCGCCGGGATCATCGGCGCGATCCAGCACCCGGATGATGGCTATATCCAGCCTGCCGACCTGACCCAGGCGCTGGCCAAGGGTGCCCGGCAGCGCGGCGCCAAGATTGAACGCAACACCACCGTCACCGGCATAACGCAAAAGCCGAACGGGGAATGGGTGGTCCAAACCGATCAGGGCGATATCACCTGCGAACACGTGGTTTCCGCCAGCGGCAACTTCGCCCGCCAGACCGGCCGCATGGTCGGGCTCGACATTCCGGTGGTGCCGGTTGAGCACCAGTACATCGTTACCGATCAGCACCCGCTGATCATGGAGCGCCGCGCCAAGGGGCTGCCCGAAATGGGCGTGCTGCGCGAAAGCGATTCCAGCTGGTACATGCGCGAGGAAGCCGGTGGGCTGCTGCTTGGGCCCTACGAAATCGGCGCGCCCGCGTGCTACGTCGATGGTCCGGCGGCAAACAGCGAGTACGAGCTGTTCCCTGACGATCTGGAACGGCTGATGCCCTACATCGAAACCGCGATCACGCGCGTTCCGGCGTTCGGCGAAGTCGGTGTGAAGAAAGTTTACAACGGCGCGATCGCCTATACCCCGGATGGTTCGCCGATTGTCGGCCCGGCCTGGGACAAGAAGAACTTCTGGCTCAACGAAGGGCATTCCTTCGGGATCACCGCCGCGGGCGGGGCCGGGTGGCAGCTGGCGCACTGGATTGTCGATGGCGAACCCACCATCGACATGATGGGCGTCGATCCGCGCCGCTTTGGTGACTATGCCGGCGAAGGCTATCTGATCCAGAAGAACGAAGAAGCCTATGCCAAGGTCTTCACCGTTCACTACCCGGACGAGGAACGCGAAGGTGCGCGTCCGCTGCGCCAGACGCCGTGCTACAGCCGGATGAAGGATCTGGGCGCGGTGTTCGGTTCGGTGTTCGGGTGGGAACGGCCCAACTGGTTTGCGCCCAAGGGCTATGAGCTGAGCGACGCCGATCTGGACCGGCCGGACGTGCTGCTTAACCACAACCACCCCGATGTGGACGGAGAGCCGATCCGCGAAAAGTGGTCGTTCCGCCGCTCGAACTATTTCGAACATGTCGGCAATGAATGCCGCCACGTGACCGAAAAGGTCGGGCTGCAGGATATGAGCGCTTTCGCAAAGTGCCGGATCAGCGGTCCGGGTGCGGAAGAGTGGCTGAGCGGCCTGCTGACCAACGCCGTGCCCAAGATGGTCGGCCGCGTTACGCTGTCCTACCTGCTCACCGCCAAGGGCGGGGTGCGCGCCGAATTCACCGTCTACAAGACCGCTCCGCAGGAATACTATCTGGTTTCCGCCGGGGCATATGAACGCCACGATCAGGATTACCTGAAGAAGGCGCTGCCCAAGGACGGTTCGGTCACCTTCGAACGGCTCACCACTTCGATGGGCGTGCTGGTGCTGGCCGGGCCGCGCAGCCGCGATGTGCTGAAGAAACTTACTCGCACCGACCTGTCGAACGAGGCGTTCCCCTGGCTGACCGGCCAGCGGATCAGCATCGGCGCGGCCCCGGTCGATGCGCTGCGCGTCAACTTCATTGGCGAGCTGGGCTGGGAAATCCATCACCCGATCGAGATGCAGAACTACATCTTCGACAAGCTGATGGAAGCGGGTGCGGAGTTTGATATCAAGCCGTTCGGGATCAAGGCGATGACCCTGATGGCGCTGGAAAAGAGCTACAAGCTGATCCCGCGCGAACTGTCGGTGGAATACAACGCCTATGAAAGCGGGCTAGACCGGTTCATCAGCCTCAAGAAGCCCGGCTTCCACGGCAAGGACGGGCTGCTGGCCGGCAAGGAAGCAGGCCTTGCCAACCAGTTGGTGACGATGGAAGTGCTGGGCGTGACCGACGCGGATGCGCGCGGCAGTGAACCGATCTATCTGGGCGACGAACTGGTCGGCCGGGTCACTTCGGGCGGCTATGGCTGGCGCGTGGGCAAAAGCCTGGCACTGTCGATGGTCCGGCCAAGCCTTGCCGCTGTCGGTACCGAGCTTGAGATCGCGATTCTGGGCGTGCGCCACAAGGCTGTGATCATTGCCGACAGCCCGTTCGATCCGGAAAACACCGCGCTGCGGAGCTGAGGGGATGTTCGAGGCGCTGGGGGGAGATGTGCTGACAGTGCCCGCCACGGGCTCTGCCGTGCTGCGCGCGGGCGGCGATTGGCGCCCCAGCGGCACGCCGGGCTTCTGGGTCAAGCCGTTGGTCGAGGACGCCGAGGCCGGGGTGCGGACCTGGCTGATGAAAAGCGATCCGGGCGCTTCCTCCACGCTCCACAGCCATGATGAAATCGAGCAGATCTTCGTCATGGAAGGCACCTTTAGTGATGCTGAGGGCAGCTATGGCCCGGGTGATTTCATTGTGCGCGCCGTGGGGGCGCAGCACCTGACCAGTTGCACCGATGGTTCGCTGTCGCTGGTGATCTATTCCTCTGACGCAAGGAGCCGCGCATGACCCGTTTCAGCGCGATGAGCCTGTTTGCCAAGGCGCTTGGCAACCACAAAACCTGGCCCGAACTGTGGCCCGATGCGCAGCCTAAGGCGAGCTACGATGCGATCATCGTTGGCGCGGGCGGACACGGGCTGGGCGCGGCCTATTACCTCGCCAAGAAGTACGGAATCACCAATGTCGCGGTGATTGAAAAGGGTTGGCTGGGCGGCGGCAACACCGGACGCAACACCACCATCGTGCGCTCGAACTATCTCTACGATGAAAGCGCGCATCTTTACGATCACGCGGTCAAGCTGTGGGACGGGCTCAGCCAGGATCTCAACTTCAACGTGATGTATTCGAAGCGCGGTGTGATGATGCTCGCGCACAATGTTCATGACGTGCAGAGCTTTCAGCGCCACATCCACGCCAACCGCCTGAACGGGGTGGACAACGAATGGCTGACGCCTGAGCAAGCCAAGGAATATTGCCCGCCGCTGAGCATCGATCCGGGTGCCCGCCATCCCGTGCTGGGCGCGGCGCTGCAGCGGCGCGGCGGGACCGCGCGGCACGACAGCGTGGCCTGGGGCTATGCCCGCGCGGCTTCGGCGCTGGGCGTGGATATCATCCAGAACTGCGCCGTCACTGGCATCCGCCGGGGCGCCAATGGCGCGATTGAGGGCGTGGAAACTACGCGCGGGTTCATCGCTTCGAAGAAGGTCGGTGTTTCGGCGGCGGGCAACACCTCGGTCGTGATGCAGATGGCCGGGCTTGATTTCCCGCTCGAAAGCTATCCGCTGCAAGCGCTGGTTAGCGAGCCGATCAAGCCGGTGTTCCCCTGTGTGGTCATGTCCAATACGGTCCACGCCTATATCAGCCAGTCGGACAAGGGCGAGCTGGTGATCGGCGCGGGGACGGACCAGTACGTGTCCTATTCGCAGCGCGGCGCGCTCCACATCGTCGAACACACGCTGGCCGCGATCTGCGAGATTTTCCCGATGTTCCGCCGGATGCGGATGCTGCGCAACTGGGGCGGGATCGTGGACGTCACGCCCGATCGCTCACCGATCCTGGGCAAGACGCCGGTGCCGGGGCTCTACGTCAATTGCGGCTGGGGCACCGGCGGCTTCAAGGCAACCCCCGGCGCGGGCGACCTGTTGGCCTATACCATGGCCAGGGACGAACCGCACTGGATCAACGCCCCCTTCAACCTCGACCGGTTCCGCAACGGACGCCTGATCGACGAAGCGGCAGCAGCAGCGGTGGCGCACTAAGATGATCCTGATTCATTGCCCCTATTGCGACGAGACCCTGCCAGAGCTCGAATTCGCTTATGCCGGCGAAGCCCACATCGCGCGCCCGCTCGACCCGAGCGGGCTGAGCGACGAGGATTGGGAACGCTATCTGTTCATCCGCGCCAACCCACGGGGTCGCCACAACGAACGCTGGCGGCATGTCCATGGTTGCGGGCGGTTTTTCAATGCGGTGCGCGATACGGTAACGGACAAGTTCGAGCTGACCTACAAGGCGGGAGAGCCGCGTAAATGAGCGCCTATCGCCTCGACGGCATGGGCCGCGTGAACCGCGGCGCGCCGGTCAATTTCACTTTCGACGGCAAAAGCTATCAGGGCTTTGCGGGAGACAGCCTCGCGTCCGCGCTGCTGGCCAATGGCGTCAGTCTGTTCGGCCGCTCGTTCAAGTATCACCGCCCGCGCGGGCTGCTGGGGGCAGGGGCGGAAGAGCCCAATGCGCTGGTCAGTGTCGATCGCGGCGGCGGGCGCTACACGCCCAACCTGCGCGCGCCTGCAGTGGAGCTCTACGAAGGGCTGAACGCCCGCAGCCAGAACCGCTGGCCGTCGCTGCAGACCGATTTCGGATCGATCAACGACCGGCTCGGGCGGTTCTTTCCTGCCGGGTTCTACAACAAGACCTTCATGTGGCCGCGCTCGTTCTGGGAAAAGCTGTACGAGCCGTCGATCCGCCGCATGGCCGGGCTTGGCGATGCTCCGACCGAAGCTGATCCAGACACCTATTCGGCCTGTTACGCCTATTGTGACGTGCTGATCGTCGGGGCCGGTCCCGCCGGGATCGACGCCGCGCTGGAAGCCTGCGCGGCGCGCAAGCACGTGATCCTGATCGATGAAAATGACGAGCTGGGCGGCGGGGCACTGGCCGATCCGGCGCTGGCGGCCTGGCTCGAAACCAGCCTGCGCGATCTGGCCAATGCCCCCAATGTCACGTTGCTGCGGCGGACGACGGCGCTGGGCTATTACCACGACAACTTCATCGGCGCGGTTGAGCGGCTGACCGACCATCTGGCGCAGCCTGGCCACGGCGCGCGCGAGCAGCTGTGGCGGATCCGCGCGGGCGAGGTGGTGCTGGCCCAGGGCGCGATCGAACGTCCGCTGGTGTTCGAAGGCAACGATGTGCCCGGCGTGATGCTGGCCTCTGCCGCGCGGACCTATCTGTTCCGCTTTGGCGTGGCTGTGGGCCGTAATGTCGCGGTGATGGCAGTGCATGACAGCGGCTGGAAAGATGCGCTGGCCATGGCCAAGGCCGGGGTCCGGATTGCCGCAATCATCGACTTGCGCGAAACGGTCGCTGCTGCGCTGGTGGACGAAGCCAAGGCGCTTGGCATCCGCACCGAACTCGGTTCGGCGGTAATCGGCGTGGCGGGTCGGCAAGCGGTCAAGGGGATCGAAGTGTCCCGCGCCGATGGCTCGATGCGCCAGAAACTGGCCTGCGATGCCGTGCTGATGGCGGGCGGATGGACCCCCTCGGTCCACCTCTGGTCGCATTCGCTCGGCAAGCTCGCCTGGTCGGATGACTGGGGGGCTTATCTGCCCGATGTGCCGAACGAGAACTGCCGCTGCGTCGGCGCCTGTGGGGGCAAGTGGAGCTTTGGCTCGGGCCTCAACATCGGTGCCTTGCCCAGCCCGCGCGATCCCGCGACGTTCAAGGCCTTCGTCGATTTCCAGAACGATGTGACCGCCAAGGACATCGCGCTCGCGGTGCGCGAGGGGATGAAATCGGTCGAGCATATCAAGCGCTATACCACCAACGGCATGGCGACTGATCAGGGCAAGACCAGCAATCTCAATGCCCTGCAGCTGGCCTCCAGCGCGCTGGACCGGCCGGTTCAGGCAATCGGCCTCACCACCTTCCGTCCGCCCTATACCCCGCAGACCTTCGGGGCACTGGCGGGCCATGCCAAGGATGCGCTGTTTCAGCCGGTCCGCAAGACCGGAATCGATCCCTGGGCCGAGGAACACGGCGCGGTGTTCGAACTGGTCGCGCAGTGGCGGCGCGCGCGCTATTTCCCCAAGGCCGGGGAAGACATGCACGCGGCGGTAAACCGCGAATGTCTGGCTGTGCGTGAGGGCGTCGGCATTTTCGATGCCTCGACCCTAGGCAAGATCGAGGTGGTCGGCCCGGACGCCGCGGAATTCCTCAACCGCATGTACACCAACCCGTGGAAGCAGCTGGAACCCGGTCGCTGCCGCTATGGCCTGTTGCTGCGAGAGGACGGCTTCATCACCGATGATGGCGTGTCCGCGCGGATGGCACCGGACCGGTTCCACCTGACCACCACCACCGGCGGTGCGGCGCGCGTGCTGAACATGATGGAGGATTACCTCCAGACCGAATGGCCCGATCTGAACGTCTGGCTGACCAGCACGACCGAGCAGTACGCCGTGATCGCGCTGCAAGGCCCCAAGGCGCGCGATGTGATTGCGCCGCTGGTTGCGGGGATCGACCTTTCGCCCGAAGCGTTCCCGCACATGGCGGTGCGCGAAGGCACGATCTGCGGGGTGCCGACGCGGCTGTTCCGAGTCAGCTTCACCGGCGAACTGGGCTTTGAAATCAACGTCCCCGCGGCTTACGGGCGGCATGTATGGGAGGCGGTCTGGGCCGCCGGACAGGCGCACGGGATCACTCCCTATGGCACCGAAACCATGCACGTGTTGCGCGCCGAAAAGGGCTTCATCATCGTCGGGCAGGATACCGATGGCACGGTGACTCCCTTTGACGCCGGGCTTGATTGGGCGGTGGGCAAGAAGAAGCCGGACTTCGTTGGCAAACGCTCGATGGCGCGGCCCGATATCGTTGCTTCCGGTCGCAAGCAGCTGGTCGGGCTGCTGACCGACGATCCCTCCGTGGTGCTGGAAGAAGGCGCGCAGATCGTGCTCGATCCGAACCAGCCGGTGCCGATGAAGATGGTCGGCCACGTCACCTCCAGCTATTGGAGCGCCACTCTGGGTCGTTCGATTGCCATGGCGCTGGTCGCCGGCGGGTTCGACCGGATGGGTGAGACCATCTATGTGCCGATGCCGGGCAAGACCCTGACTGCCAAAGTGGTGAAGCCGATGTTCTATGACGCGGAAGGGAGCCGTCTCAATGGTTGATGCGGCACTCAGAACCGCACCGGTTCCCGCTGATCCGGCAGTGTATGACGGGGTCACGATCACGCTGGGCACGCCGCTGGAACGGCGCTCACTGCGCGCACGCGATGCCAAGGCGCTGGGCAAGTTGCTGGGGCGCAAATTGCCTGAGCAGATCGGCCGGAGCAGCGAAGATGTGCTTTGCCTCGGCCCGGACGAATGGCTGCTGCGCGCACCTGCCGGGACTGCAGTGCCAGACGGCGCCGGGCTGCCACTGGCCTTAGTCGACATCTCCGAACGGGCGCTGACCCTGGTGCTTGAAGGGCCACGCGCGATTGACGTTTTGCAGGCCGGGTGCCCGCGCGATTTGCGCAAGCTCACCGTTGGTGAAGGGCGGCGGACGGTGTTTGAAGGCGTGGAAATCGTGCTGCTGCGCACAGGTGAGGACCGCTTTGAAGTAGACGTTTGGCGCAGCTTTGCGTCGTGGCTGCACCTCGCGCTGACTACTGCGGCAAGCCACCTGCGCTGATCTGCCAGAAATGCAGCAGGTCCGCCGCGTGGCTGGCCGGGACATAGGCAAGGCATGAGTCCGGGCCTTCGACCCGCAGCGTCACACTGACATGGTCGATCACGGTGATGACGACGCAATCTGTTGTAAAGGCAGGGCTTTCGAAATCGAACAAGCCGCCTTCCATCAGCAAACTGCGCCAGTTCGGACCTGACAGCCGGACCCGCAACAACCCGCCGCCAACCGCTGCAATTGCTCCGTCTCCACTAATTGCCGCCTTCAGGGCAGAGACTTCGCCCTCGATCAGCCAGCTGGTTGGCCCAGTGCGTAGCACTCCACCTTCAGCGCGGCCGACGGGCGGCAGAGCGTGTCCGAGAACCTGCTGAACACCGCCGGGATCACCCCACAAGTCAAGCAGCTGCAGCGGCGCGAAGCCCAGGCGTTCAACCACTACGTCAGTCACGATAGCGCTCCCCGCTGGGATCATAGAAGTGGGGTGAGCCGACCCGGACTTTCACAGTCTGCTTGCGGGTCGGCGAATGGGCGTAGAGTTCCTCGCCGTGGCGCATGTGCCCGCCCATCAGGTGCGCCAGCGCGATTGAACCGCCTTCCATGATCCGCAGTCCCGATGCCGTCACGTGCCCTTCGGCCTGCTCTCCGACCCTGCGGACCAGCATCGCGCCTTCCGGGATCGATCCGCCGTTCACCGCTTCGATCCCGACCAGTTGTTTGCGCATGGAATCGGCAAAGTCCGGACGGTGCAACGTTGCCGCGCCGATCCAGCCCCCGGCCTTGTTGACCATCTTGCCCAGGCCCAGCTCGTCCGCGGTCAGCCGCCCGTCGATGTCAGGGCCGACCACCAGATGGCCCTTTTCGATCCGCAGCAATTCCATCGCCTCGATCCCATAGGGCGCGCCGCCCGCTTGCAGCACTTTGTCCTCGATCGCCCGCCACACCGCCTCAGCATGGCGCGCGTCGAAATGGACTTCGAAGGCGCGTTCGCCGGAAAAGCTGGCCGCCATCAGCAGTACCGGCACGCCCGCGATCCCGGTTTCGCTGACCGACATATGACGCGGGGCCTCCGCGCCGGTCAGTTCGGCCATCACCGCTGACGATTGCGGCCCGGCCACGGCGATTGCGGCATAGTGTTCCTGCACGCAAACCACCGAGACTTTCAGGTCCGCGCAAAGGTAATTCCGCACATAAGACAGCCATGTTGCCATCCGGCTCGCCCCGCCGGTCGAACTGGTCAGCAGGTAGCGGTTGTCCTCCAGCCGCCAGACGGTGCCATCATCGAACACCAGCCCATCTTCACGCGCCATGAAAGTATAGCGCCCGCGCCCGACTGCCAGTTTGCCGACGGTGGTCTGGCAGACGCGTTCAAGGAACTGGACCGCATCCGGCCCCTGAACTTCGAACTTCGCGAGGGTCGACACGTCGCACAGCCCCACCGCCTGCCGCACGCTGCGTGCCTCGCGCAATCCCGCCTCGGCCAGCGTTTCGCTGCCCACCGGATAGGCGCGCGGGCGTTTCCAGTAACCGGCGTTGAGCCAGATCGGGTGCTTCGCGGCGTGCAGATCGTACAGCGCGGGGCGGCGCGTTGGCTGTGCGTGCTCGCCGGTTGCCAGACCCACCAGTGCGCCCATCGATACCGGGGTATAAGGCGGGCGGAACGTGGTGAGGCCGGCTTGCGGCACCTCCATCCCCTCGCGCCGCGCGATCCGGTCGAGCGCGGCCATGTTGCTGGTCTTGCCCTGATCGGTCGCCATGCCCAGTGTGGTATAGCGCTTGAGATGCTCAACCGAGCGGTATCCCTCGCGCCAGGCAAGATCGAGATCGGCCACGGTCACATCGTTCTGGAAATCGACGAAGGCTTGCTTGGCCGGGCCGAGTGCGCCGAAGGTCTCCGCCGGGGCGGGGGCTGCGGCACTGCCGACCGTGCGGACGTTTTGCCGCGTCGCGCCGGGCACGAACGCCTGCGCCGCATCGTCCCAATCGAGCTTGCCCCCGGCCTGCATGTGCAAGTGGACCACCGGGGTGAACCCGCCCGACATGGCGATCAGATCGCAAGCGAAACTGCGCTCAGCCCCGTCGATCAGGGCTGTCACCCCGGTGACCCCGCGCTTGCCGCCCGCGGCAGACACCGGCGCGGCGCAGTTTAACACGGCAAAGCCGCTGTCCTGCCCGGCCGGGGAAGGGCGGCTGTCGAGCACGGCGACCACTTCTGCCCCGGCCTGGCGCAGCGCTGTCGCGGTCAGGTAGGCGTCATCATTGCTGGTCGCCACCACCACGCGCTGACCCGGCACCACGCCAAACCGGCTGACATAGGTCCGCACCGCCTGGCTCAGCATCACGCCGGGGCGGTCATTGTTCGCAAAGGTCAGCGGGCGCTCGAGCGTGCCGGTGGCGAGCACAACTTCGTCCGCGCGGACGTGCCAATAGCGCTGGGTGAAGGCACCTTGCGGCACTTGTCCGGGCTCAACCAGCTTTTCGGACAGGCAGATGAAATTGTCATCCCACAGCCCGCTGGCACTGGTCCGGGTCAGCACGCGGCCCCCTTTTGCACGCAGTTCGGCGGCAACGCTGGCGGCCCAGACACTGCCGGGCTGACCCTCGATCTCCTGCGGGTCGCGCAGCAGTGATGGTGCGAGTTCCGCGTCCTGCTCGACCAGGATCACCCGCTTGCCCGCGCGCGCGGCATCGCGTGCAGCGATCAGTCCTGCGGGGCCAGCACCCACCACCAGCACGTCGCAAAACGCGGCGCGCTGGGCATAACGGTCAGGATCGGCTTCCACCGGGGCAGGGCCCAGTCCTGCAGCGCGGCGGATGAACTTTTCGTAGAACAGCCACAGCTTGGGCGGGCCGAAAAAGGTCTTGTAATAGAACCCCGCAGGCAGGGCTTTTGCCACCAGTTGCAACGCGCTGCCAAGGTCACTCGACAGGCTGGGCCAGCGGTTCTGGCTGGTGGCGACCATACCGTCATAGACGTAGAGATCTGTTGCGCGCGTATTGGGTTCGGCCCGCCCGCCGGTGCCGACCGTGACCAGCGCATTGGGCTCTTCCACCCCGGCCGACAGGATCCCGCGCGGACGGTGATATTTGAAGCTGCGCCCAACCAGCTTGATCCCGTGATCGAGCAAGGCCGCGGCGAGTGTCTGACCGGGTTTGGCGGTCAAGGCGCGGCCATCGAAAGTGAAGCGGATCATGGCAGCACCGCCGGGCCAATCGGCTTGACCCATTCGATCGCGTGGCTCACCCGGTCGCGGCGGATCAGCATCCAGCTGCCGCAGCCGTAGGTGTGACGCCAGATCTCTTCGTCGATGCCGCGCGGGTTGGTGCGGGTGAACAGCGCCGCGACGGCTTGGTCGGGTGCGGCGTCGAGCGGTACGACCGAATCAGCCGTGCGCTCGTAAGCGAACTCGGCCTGGGCGCGGTCTCCGCAGTGGGGGCAGGGGATCAACAGCATAGCGACGATCCGCCGTTCGTATGGAGTTGCATGATCCTCTCCCAACGGAGGAGGGGAACCGCGTAGCGGTGGAGGGGGGCTGGCAAGATTGCACGCGGTAGCGCGCAGCCGCTGACGCGGCGTTGCCGGTTAAGCCCCCCTCCGTCTCGCTGCGCGAGCCACCTCCCCCAAAGGGGGAGGATCTGAAGGGGCATAGGGCTGGTTGATAGCATGACCATCACCGATGGTTCGGGAACGGGCCGGTGCCGTTCTCATCGACTGGCGAGCCGCGCTCAAACCGGTCAAGGCTGAACGGCGCGATGATTTCATGGGGGCGCTGGTTGGCCAAAGTGTCGGCAAACAAATAGCCGGAACCGGGTGTGGCCTTGAACCCGCCATAGCACCAGCCGCCATCGATCCACAGACCGTCCACCGGAGTGCTGCCGATGATCGGTGACCCGTCAAAGCTCATGTCGGTCACCCCGGCCCAGGTCCGCAGCATCCGCAGCCGCGACAGCGCCGGGATCAGCGCCAGGCCTTGCTGTACCGCCAGTTCCATCGTCACCGCATGGCCGCGCTGGGCATAGCTGGGCCAGTTGTCGGGATCGCCGCCAAACACGATCCCGCCCTTGTCGCTCTGGCTGATGTAGCAGTGCAGGCTCTGGGTCATCACCACGGTGTTGACCATCGGCTTGACCCCTTCGGTGACCATCGCCTGCAAGGTCTGGCTTTCCACCGGCAGCTTGAGCCCGGCCATGGCGGCGACGTGGCCGCTGTGCCCGGCGGCGCAGATCGCGACCATCCCGGCATTGATCCGCCCGCGCGAGGTTTCGACCCCCACTACGCGGCCCGCGTCCACCACCATGCTGGTCACTTCGCACTGCTGGATGATATCCACGCCCTGGCTGTCGGCGCTACGGGCAAAGCCCCAGGCCACGGCATCGTGCCGGGCCGTGCCGCCGCGCCACTGGATCATCCCGCCCTCGATCGGGAACCGCGCATCGTGGGAAAAATCGAGGCACGGTTCGATCTTCATTACCTGATCGCGGGTCAGCAGTTCGGCATCGATCCCCTGCACGGCCATGGCATCGCCTTTTTCGGCGAGGCGGATCATATCGCCGTCCGAATGCCCCAGCGTCAGCGCGCCGCGCGGTGAGAACATGACATTGTAGTTAAGCTCGTCGCTGAGCTGTTCCCACAGTTTGAGGCTGAATTCATAGAACCGGCTCAGCGGCTCAAGCCGGTAGTTGGAGCGAACGATGGTCGTGTTGCGCCCGGTGTTGCCGCTGCCGATATAGCCCTTTTCCAGCACAGCGACATTGGTGATGCCGTGGTTCTTGGCAAGGTAATGCGCGGTGGCGAGGCCGTGCCCGCCGCCGCCGATGATCACCACGTCATAGCTGGCCTTTGGATCAGGGTGGCGCCAGGCGGGCTGCCAGTGGCTTTGCCCGTTGAACGCGCCGCGCAGCAGAGAAAGGGCGGAATACTTAGCCACCGTCACTCCCCAACGCCGTTCATGTCGAGTGAAGTCGAGACATCATTGCGCGGCATCTCGACTTCGCTTGATGCGAACGGGGAACGAGAGTGGCTCATAGCGCCAACCAACCTCGTTGTTCGCGCCAGTCCGCTTCGATCCCGTCAAACCGGCTAAGCCCCAGCTTGTCGATATCAGTGAAGCTGCAGCGCCCGTTCAGCACCAGATCGCTGATTGCGTGGCCGCTGGCGGGGGACAGGCCAAAGCCAACCCCGGACATGGTGCACAGCGTCACGTTCTCACGCCGGTCGATCACCGGGCGGCCATCGGGGGTCATTTCGATCACCCCGGCCCACGACCGGATCACGTTGAGGTGCGCCGCGCCGGGCAGCAGCTCTGCCAGCCGCCGCGCGAGATTGCGGGTGAGCGGCGTGCTGGGCTTGGTCGCTGGCCCAAGTTCACCGAATTCCACCCATTCGTGCGGGCCGCCGCCATAGGCAAGATTGCCGCGCAGGGTCTGGCGGCCATAAAGCCCGTTGCCGTCCACTCCGCCCAGCTTCATCATCGGCGCAGGTTCGGTCACGATCATTTCCGCGCGTGCGGCGGCGAGCGGCAGGTCGATCCCGAGCTGCACGGCGAGCGCGCCGGTCTGCGGCCCGGCGGCGATCGCCACCGCGTCGCATTCATAGGTGCCGCTGGTGCTTTCCACCGCTGTCACCTTGCCGCCCGCAGTTTGAAAGCCGGTGACGGGTGAATGCTGCACGATCCGCCCGCCCAGATCCTGCAGGGCCCAGGCATAGGCCTGCACCGTGCGGTGCGGGTTGGCGTGGCCGCCGAAGCGGTAGTGGATCCCGCCCAGGCAATTGTCACCCGCCAGCGGCACTGCCTCGCGCACCTGACTCGCATCGAGCAGGTCGACGCGGTGGCCCAGCCGGTTATTCATCTGCGCGATGTAATGGTACTGCTCCAGCTGGCGCGGGGTCACCGCCATGACGATCCGTTCGGGGCTGAATTCGGTGGGATAGCCCAGCAGCTCGTCCATTTGCGGCCACAGCCGCTGCTCTTCCTTGAACAGCGGGCTTTGGTAATGTGAACACCCGCCGCCGTTGCGGCCCGATGCTTCCCAGCCGACCAGGCCCTTGTCGAGCACCGTCACCGAGGCCCCGGCCCGCGCCAGCCACCACGCGGCAGAGAGGCCTGAGGCACCCGCCCCGACGACCACGATCCGCTGCGCGCTCATAGCGCCATGGCTCCGCCCAGCACGCGCCGGTTCTCTTCCTCATAAGGTGTGCCGATATCGGCATAGGGGACCCATTGAGTGGGGATGCCCATCCACACGTCCCACCCGGTGCGCATTTCCTCGCTTTCCTCCCAGTCGGCGATGATCCGCAGTGGCAAGGGGCGAACCGGGGCGCGGTGAGTGGCGAGGGGGAGTGCGGACAGTTCGGTTCCGCTCTCAACCGCCAGGATCATCGCCACCGCATCGCGGCAGCGGCGGCCCTGGCACTGACCCATGCCGGTGCGGGTCAGCCGCTTGATCTGATCCTGATTGGCCGGGCCATCAGCCAGCAAGGTCTTTAGCGAGCGCTGCTGCAAGGCGGGCGGGCGATCAAGGTAGCGCGGCGGCTGCACGCCGGTCAGATCGGCCAGAGTCATTTCCTCGCACTGGCACACAATCGTATCGCCACCGCAGGCTCCGCCCAGCGCGCCAAGCCAGTCAAACCGGTAGGCGGCATGATCAAACCCCGTATCGGGCAGCCCTGCACACAGGCCGACCGCGCTGATCGCGCCGTCCGGCTGCGGGATGTGCCCGCCGCGCATGGGATCAAACGTGCGCGCGCCGTTCAGGGCATCGTGCAGCTCGATCATCGGCACTAGCCCGATCGCCAGGACCACACTGTCACAAGTCAGCGTGCTGCCGTCAGAAAGCACCAGCCGCTCCACCCCGTCGATCCCGCCTTGTACTTCGACCGGATGGACCCCGCATTGGATCGCGATTCCCGCTGCTTTGACCTGATCGAGCAGTGCAGGATCGCCCTGCGGCGCACCGCGCACTTCGAGTACGGCGACCACTTCCAGCCCCTTGGCATGGGCGAGCAGCGCGGTTTCAAGACCGAGATCGTGCGAGCCCAGGATCACCAGACGGCGACCGGCAAAGGCCTCGTACCGCTCCACCAGCATCCGCAGCGCCGCAGCGCCCATCACGCCGGGCTGGTTCCAGCCGGGGAAGGGCAGGGCGAGATCGCGCGCGCCGGTGGCGAGCACCAGCCGGTCAAATCCGACCAGCCATGAACGCTCGGCATCGGCCAGTCCAACCACCTGCCCGGGCAGGCTTCCGACCAGCGGGCCGTTGCGATAGACACCCCAGGCGCAGACGCCCAGTTGCAGCTCAACCCCGGCCTCGATCGCCGCTTCCAGCCAGGGCATGTTGGTGAATACCGTTTCGATCATGCGGCCAGAATTGCCCACCGCCGTGGTTGCCCGCGCGCCGAAGAACCAGGGCACGTCATTGCCGATGGCACTGCCCGAAACCGGGTTTTCATCGACCAGCAGGACAGATGCCCCACCTTGCGCCGCCGCCACGGCCGCCGCGCAGCCTGCCTCGCCCGCGCCAATTACCACTACGGCATAGCGGGTGGTGGGGGCCGGAAATTTACCGTCGATCGCGTGGGGATCGATCTTGCGCGCGGTCATACGGCCTCCAGTGCCTGCGCCAGATCGGCGATCAGGTCGTCAACGTGTTCCAGACCAACCGACAGCCGCATGGTGCCATCTGTGATCCCGCCTTCCATCCGCTGCTGGGGAGAAAGCGCATAATGCGTGGTGCTTGCCGAATGGCAGATCAGCGTTTCCGATCCGCCCAGGCTGACCGCCAACTTGAACAGGCGCAGCCGGTCGAGCATCCGGAACGCTTCCGCTTCGCCGCCGTGGAGGTGGAAGCTGAAAGTCGATCCGGCGGCGCGGCATTGCCGGTCATAGACCGCACGCGCGCGGCTGCCTTCGGGCAGGAAGCCAAGATAGGTGACACCCGCCACCTTGGGATGACTCTGCAGGAATTCCGCCACGCCGCGCGCATTGGCCATGGCGCGTTCGGTGCGGACGTGGACCGATTCGAGCGAACGCAGCACCAGCCACGAGGTATAGGGATCAAGGTGGTTGCCCCAGGTGGTGCGCAGCATCAGCAGCCGGTCAATCAGTTCCTTGCGCCCGGTAATCCCCCCGGCCAGCAGGTCCGAATGCCCGCCGCAATACTTGGTCAGCGAGGTCAGGATCAGGTCCACCCCGAAATCTACCGGGCGCTGGGCAAAGGGGCCAAGCAGCGTGTTATCGACCACTACCAGCGGGCGGTGCCCCTGCAACTCGCCTACTTCGTCCGCGATCCGCACCATCAGTGCCAGATCGACGATCGCGGCGGTGGGGTTGGCGGGGGTTTCGGCGATGATCAGCTTGAGCGGCCCCTGCGCCATGGCCGCCCGCGCGGCGGCGCGCACACCATCTTCATCGGTGCCGTCCTGATAGACCGACGCATGGGTGCCGAACTGCGGCATGATCGCGTTGTAGAGCATGTCAACGCCGCCATAGATCGGGCGGCCGTGGAGCACGCTGTCCCCCGGGGTCAGCCAGGCCAGCGCGATGGAGCTATGCGCCGCCATCCCGCTGCTGAACGCCGCCCCGGCCTCCATCCCGTCGATTGCCGCCAGCCGGGCTTCGAGGATGTCGAGACCCGGATGGCCGAGCCGCGAATAGATGTGGTTGCTTTCCCCGACCAGCGGGCCGGTGCCGTCGAAATAGGCTTCGTGGACATCCTTGGCATATTGCGCCGAAGGATAGACGAAGGTTGATGTCATGTAGATCGGCGCCTTGACCGATCCCAGGGCGCTGGCCGGGTCATAGCCAAAGGCGACGGCAAGGGTTTCAGGGTGGAAGCGGGCTGGGTCTTTGTCAGTCATGGCTGCGAACCGTGCCACAATGCAGTGCGCCGCGCCAAGGGGTTAGAGCCGAACAGGGCGGGGCGGCGGGGCATGGCAACCCGGATGGCGGGCATGCGAATCTCCAGGCAGGTTGCGTTGATCTGTTCTTGCCTGCCGCATCCCGCGGCGCAAAATTGCGATTTGGCATGGCCTCATGCGGAAATGTTCGGCTATGGCCACGGCCGGGAATCGGGAGCCGCGCGGCGGCCGGGATGAGGGACAGGGATCATCGCCAGCAAGACTTCAATCAACCGCCGCTGGCTGCCACTCAACGCGCTGCGTGCGTTCGAAGCGGTGGGCAAGCGGCTGAGCTTTACCGGCGGCGCGGCGGCACTGTCGGTTTCGCAAAGCGCGATGAGCCGCCATGTAGCGGGGCTGGAACAACTGCTGGGCAAGCAACTGTTCGAACGCGACGCGGGCAAGCTTTCGCTGACCCCCACGGGGGAGGAACTGCTGGGCGTGGTCGCCAAGTCGCTCGACCGGATCGAGGCGACGATCAAGGCGATCTGCGAAGACAGCATGCCCGGCCGCGCGGTGCGGCTGCATGTCCCGCCGTCGCTGCTGCAGCAGACCTTCATGCCGATCCTCGGCCAGTTCCACCGCGAACATCCCGAAATCCGGATCGACGTATCGAGTGCCCACGTGACCGGACTGCCGCAGGCCGACATCGACATGGCGATCGTTTATGACCGGCCCAATGTGGACGATATGGTGACTGACCTGCTGTGCATGGTCCGGGTCGCCCCGCTTTGTTCGCCGGCCACGGCCGAGGCCGCGCAGGGCAAGAGCCTGGGCGAGTTCCTGGCCGGGCAGGAATTGCTGCATCTCAAGCTTGATAACCAGCCGCGCGAACTGCTGTGGGGTGCCTATCTCCATCAGCTGGGGATCGACTTGCGGCTGGACAGCGGGCTGGCCTTCGACACTTCGATCGCGGCCTGCAAGTATGCCACGGTCTCGGGCGGGGTGATCCTGGGCGATGTCGACATGTTCGCCCGCGAGCTTGCCGCCGGTGAACTGGTCATGCCGTTCGATGCGGTGATCGAGGATGGCTATGGCTACTACCTCAAACTCAACCCCGATGATCTGGCGGACCCGGCGATCGCGGTGTTCCGCAGCTGGCTGATCGGCTGCTACGCCGCCCAACGCGACAAGCCAGAGTAACCGCGCTGCAGGATTGCGCCGGGGCGCGGTTCCTGCCAAGCGGCGGGGCATGACCCAGCAAACCCGCGTCCTCCCGCTTGAAGGCATTCACAACTTCCGTGACTATGGCGGCTATGCTGCTGCCAATGGAGCCCGTGTGGTCAGCGGCGTGTTGTGGCGATCGGCCCAACACGGCGATGCGACCGATGCGGACCTGGACCGGATCCGCCCGCTTCACATCCGCACTGTGATCGACCTGCGCGGGATCAGCGAGCGTCAGGCCAAGCCGTGCCGCCGCTATCCCGGGTTTGCCGGTGAAGTGCTGTTTCACGAAGGCGAAACCGCCGGGCTGCATATGGAAGCGGCTTCTGGCGCGCCGACTGCCGAGGAGGCCCGCGCGGCGATGACGCGGCTCTACGCCGGGATTGCGTTCCGCCCCAATCTGGTGCCGATGCTGCAACGCTATTTCCGGGCGCTGGAACAGCGTGAGGGATCGAGCCTGGTCCACTGCGTCGCGGGCAAGGACCGCACCGGGTTCGCCGTGGCCTTGCTCCAGCACCTGCTGGGGGTCCACTGGGACGACGTGCTGGGAGACTACGTGCTGACCAACCAGGCCGGCAATATCGAAGCCCGGATCGCTTCCGGTGCCGAGCAGATCCGGGGTCGCTACGGCCCGATCGACGATGCCACGGTCCGTGCGCTGATGGGGGTGGAGCCGGGCTATCTCGAAACCGCCTTTGCTGCGGTGAAGGCGGAGCACGGGACGGTCGAGGCCTATCTGGCCGAAGTGCTGGGGGTCGATTCGGCGCGGGTTGAGGTGCTGCGGGGCAAGTTCCTGACCGCCTGAATGCCCCCAGCAAAGGTCACAAGGTTGACACAGTTGACACTGTCCAGGGAAGGAAATGTGCGGAGCCCCGTCAGGACACGTGCCGCCAGCGGCCTTGATGGAAAAAACTCACAATTTCAAAGAGCTGTATCGCTCTTACCACATCGCCGCGATGTAGGAAAATCCAAACCGGTCAGAGGAACGCGCGGATCTCGGCCATGAACCGGTCGAACTGGTCATGGTGCAGCCAGTGCCCGGCATTTTCGAATTCGATCACTTGCGGATTGTTGTTGAAGGCGGCCAGCCGGCCATCGTTGGCCGGGCTCGATGCCCAGCTGTCGAGGCCATAGAGCAGCAGCATCGGACAGGTGATCGCGCCCCACAATTCCTCGGTATAGTCCTCGCGCACGTCGGCAAAGGGCCAGACGTTAAGATAGGGGTCGAACTTCCAGCTCCAGGTCCCGTCTTCGTTCCGGCTGGCACCGTGGATGGTCAGGTGGCGGGCCTGTTCGTCGGTGAGGAAGCTGTTTTCCTCTTTCATCCGGGCAAAGGCTGCTTCGATCGTGGGATAGCGGCGCGGGGCGCGGCCAGATGCCTTGCGGCGGCCTTCGATCCAGTCGCGGAACCGGTTGGCATAGCCCGCCGCCTCGCGTTCGGCCCGGACCGCGGGGGAAGGGCCAAGCCCCTCAATATTCACAAACTTCCTGACCTTTTCCGGGTAAAGTCCGGTAAAGCGACTGGAAATGTTCCCGCCGAGCGAATGAGCGACAATCGTTACCTGATCATAGCCGAGGGTGTGGACCAGCTGGGCAAAATCATAAACGAAAGCGTTCATGTCGTAATTGCCATCAGGCACCCAGGCGCTGTCCCCGTGTCCGCGCAGGTCCGGCGCGATCACGTGCCAGTCCCTGGCCAGTTCTTCGGCCACCCAGTCCCAGCTGCGGCAATGGTCGCGCCCGCCGTGCTGCAGGATCAGCGGCGGAGCATCGGGATTGCCCCAATCGACATAGTGCAGCCGCAGCCGCTGGGAGATAAAGCTGTTCGAGGTAGGGCCGTGCATCATCATGGAAAGTGCTTTGCTCGCCTCGTCCCGTCAGGTCAATCGGGGTTCAGAACTCAAGCTCCAGCGCCAGCCGGAATTGCCCTTTGGTATCCTGCCGCGTGGTGCCCAGCGCAAACAGATAGCCCGCCTCAAGCTGCAATTCGGGCCCCAGCCCTTCCACTTCGGTGCTGATCACCGGGCCGACCATGTGTCCTGCTGCGGGGAAGACCCGGTCAAACGTGCCGAGATCGCCAAAGGCCTGAACGCCCACCCGCAAGTCACCGGCCACGGCCACATCGGCTTGTGCCGCATAAGACAGTTCGATCCTGGCCCCGCTGACCAGCTCCTTTTCGGCGATCAGGTTTAACCGCAGGTCGAACGGGCCGGGGCGGTGTTGCAGCAGCAGCTTGGTTTCCAATTTGTCCGGGCCGTCCAGTCCGATCGCATATTCACCGTACAGCGCCAGATCGATTCCGCCGACCCGCCCCAAGGTATAGATCGCCTCGATCCCAAGTTCTTCCGCCTTGCGCGGTCCGCCCGGCTCCCGTTCAAATTCACCCTGCAAGCCAACCCGCAAGCGCTTTGACAGGCCATAGCCCATTTCCAGCTTGAGCATGTCCTCGCCATCATCAGGTCCGCCGGCGAGAGCATCATACCGGCTTTCCAGCTCAAATTCGCCGGGCGAAACAGTGGCGCCATAGATTTCGCCGCCCAGGCCGGGCGCCGCCCAGGCTGCAGTCGGCGCGAGCAAGGCAAGGGTCAGCAGTGCGGCCTTGATAGTCTGTTTCACTCTGCCCTCCGTTTCCTGTGCGCTAATGCGGACAAGTTGCTCTTGCAAGCGGGGTGTGCGGGGCACTTGTCAGGGGCAAAAGCGCTGGAAAATCGTCTGCGCGCTCTGGCCAATCGCGGCACGGAACCCTATCTGGCTGCGGCATATATCAGCCCAGTTCAAGGTAGCTCCACGATGACCACCCACACCACCCGCATGCTGATCATCGGTTCCGGCCCGGCCGGGCTTTCCGCCGCGATCTATGGCGCGCGCGCCGGATTGCAGCCGATCGTGGTGCAGGGTCTGCAACCGGGCGGACAACTGACCATCACTACCGATGTGGAGAACTATCCTGGCTTTCGCGATGTGATCCAGGGTCCGTGGCTGATGCAGGAAATGCAGGCCCAGGCCGAACACGTCGGCACGCGGATGCTGTGGGACACGATCACCGAAGTGGATCTGTCCGGCCCGCCGTTCCGCGCGATCGGGGACAGCGGCGATGTCTATGAAGGCGAAACGCTGGTGATTGCCACCGGCGCGGCGGCCAAGTGGCTGGGTGTGCCGGGCGAACAGGAACTGTCGGGCAAGGGTGTTTCGGCTTGCGCGACATGCGACGGGTTCTTCTATCGCGGCAAGAAAGTCGTCGTGATCGGCGGGGGCAATACCGCCGTGGAAGAGGCGCTGTACCTCACCAACCATTCGCAGGACGTCACCCTGATCCACCGCCGTGACACATTGCGCAGCGAAAAGATCCTGCAGGACCGGCTGCTGGCGCATCCCAACATCAAGGTGCTGTGGAACAAGGCGGTCGATCACTTTGTTGGCGGGGATACGGGCCTGACCGGCGTGGCGCTGAAGGACACGGTGACCGGGGAAAGCTCGGTCGAGCCGTGCGACGGCGCTTTCGTTGCGATCGGCCATGCGCCTTCGACCGAACTGTTCAAGGGTAAGCTGGAAGTCGATGCGGGCGGCTATCTGGTGGTCCAGCCCGGCACTCCCAAAACCGCGATCCCCGGCGTGTTCGCCTGCGGGGACGTGATGGATCACACCTATCGTCAGGCCGTGACGGCTGCCGGAACGGGCTGCATGGCCGCGCTGGATGCGGAACGGTTCGTGGCGGAACGCGAGTTTCTGGCGCGGGGGTAGGATATTTCCACCCCAATTCAGCCACCATCCGTTCGTGTCGAGCGAAGTCGAGACACCTCGCTCAGGGTTGGCGTGTCTCGACTGCGCTCGACACGAACGGACTGTGGTGATTGAGTTAGGACAGGCCCCGCAGCGCCGCCAGAAGCTGCCCTTGCAGCCAGATCCGCGCTTGCGGTTCAACAAACGAATGGCTTGCCTCCGGGCACTTGCGCAGCCTTGCGTCGTGCTTGTCCCAGTTGGCTAGAAAAGCCTGTGCGGTGCGGTCGTTTTCGGCCAGCAGGATCGTGGCCGGTCCCGGAAACGCCGCCAATCCCTCGGCCATCTGCTGTGCCAGCGAACTGGGCGGGGCATCGCTTTTGACCGCATCGACCAGCGATGAGGCCATTTTGCGGACTTCGACCTTGCCGGTCAGCAGCCGCCACACGGCGCGCGGATCGGTCAGCCGTTTGAGGTAGTGGCGGCGCAGCACCGATGGCGGCATCGGCGTGGGTTCCGGCTCGGCTTCGGCTTCTGGTGCTTGCTCGGGCTCGGGCTCGGGCTCGAACGTCCAGGGGTTGGCCAGCACCAGAGCGTCGAGTCCCGCGCCTTGCGCCAGCATCAGCGCGCTGGCCCCATCGCAATTGCCGAAAGCGACGATGCGCTTCAACGTCGGCACATGCGCGCGGAAGGCTTGCAATGCGGCGGCGATATCGGGCGCGCTGGTGGTGAAAGTGCCGTTTTCGCCCGAACTGTCGCCCACCCCGCGCCGGTCGAACCGCAGCACGGGAAAGCCTGCTGCGGCAATCTTGGCCGCGATCTGGGTTTGGCTGTCCCACGGACCGCTGCGTGTCTCATTCCCGCCGCTGACGATCAGCAGCCCGGTGGTCGCGGGCGCGGTGTCGAGCGAACCGACCAGCGTTTCGCCATCGCAGCCGAAAGTGAAATGGCGGCGGGTCATGCCTTGATCCCCATCGCAATTACAGCGGCCAGGGCGTCGGCCTGATCGGCATCGTCATCAGGCTCGGCACGCAGCCACAGTGGGCTGCCACCCAGCATGTCCTGTTCGATCACCTGCACCCCCATGCGCGGGACGGGCAGGGCAGCCTGCAAGCCCGCTGTCATCGCGGCGGACAGGCGGTATCCGGCCAATTCGATCCCGCGTTCCTGCGCTTCGGTCAGCAGAGTATCGACGCTTTCCTCACGCCCGGCTTCGCGTGCGGCAAGAGTGCGGGCGCGAAGCAAGGTGCGCAGCTGGCTGGCGCCTTTGACCGGGCCATAGTGCCAGCCGGGCAGCCCCTCAGGCAGCAGCAACCCGCCACCGCGCACTGCCAGAACGTGGGTTGCGCCAAAAGTGTTGGCCGCCGCCGACATCGCGCTGGCCCAATCCTCCAGTGCGATTGCGGACAGTTCCTGTTCGCTTTCGCCGGTGCCGGGCAGATCGGGCAGCATGCTGTCGATCCCGCTGGCATCAAGCCGGCGCATCACTTCCACGCACAGGCGGCGCAATTTGTGGCCTTCATCGAACAGGGCTGGGATCACCAGCACCCGCCGTTCGCGCGCCACATCAAAGCTCAGCGCATATTCCTGCGCGAGGCCGCAATGGGGCAGGGCAAAGGGATAGCTGGCCGGCTTCACGCGTCCCCGCGCTTGCCTTCGGCAAAGGCGAGCAAGGCGCCGTAGGTTTCCAGCAGCTCACCATCCACCTCGTCATCTTCGATGATGATGTCCAGCCGGTCTTCCATTTCGGTCAACAGGCCGGCCACGGCCATCGAATCGAGTTCGGGCAGATGGCCGAACAGTCCGGTATCCAGTTCGAAATGATCCGCCTGCCCGGGCTTCAGGCCCAGAACTTCGGTAAGTATCTTGCGGAGTTGCTTGTCGGTCTTCGAACGCATTGTGAATTCCTGATCGCGCGGCGGCCGGGCCTTTGTGGGGCCTCTAGCCATGCGCGCGGCTCGGCACAAGGCGGCGCAGTGCCTTGCGGGCGATTGCGGGCCAGGTTCCGGGCCAGCGGGGGCGGAAGGCTTCGATCCGGTAGCGCGGACGAAGCTGCTCCATCCAGTCGCGCTTGTAGGGATCATTGCCAGTGCCGAAATCGACCAGATCGACGTGGTCGCGGTCGATTACCTGCTCGAACAGTGCGGCGGTGAGGGTGGTGCCGGGGGAAAGCGGCTTGCTGGCTTCGGTATGGGCCAGCTTGTGAATGAAAGCGGTGCCATGCTCAACCGTCCAGAACTGCGCAGCGACCGGTTCGCCATCTGCGAGTGCCAGCCCCAGCCGCAAGCGCCCGGCCTTGCCTTCCTGCTCGGCAAAGCGGCGCAGGAACGCAGGACTGCCTTCCTCGCCTTTCCAGCTTTGCGCATAAATTGTTTCGTAGGCGGCCCAGCTATCGGGGTTGAACGCGGTTTCGATCCGGATCTCGACCTTGCTGGCCTTGCGTTTCAGGGTGGTGCGGACCTGACCGGGACGTCCGGCGAGGTATTCGGCATAAGTGCGGCCTTGAACCGGCAGGATGTGATTGACGTCGCATTGCTCGACGAAAGTCACCCATCCGGCCTGACGCAGCGCCTTGGCCAAAGCCGTGGTCTCACCGTTTTCGTCAGGCAACGGGGACAGCACCAGATGCGGGGTCTGGCCCGGAAGGTCGCTGGCCAGTTCAGCCAGCATTGCAGCCTGATCTGCGCCTGCGCTGAACAGCGGGCTGACGCGGAAATTGTACCAATTGGTCAGGCAATGGACCTGACGCGCCTTGCGCAGCAGCGGCATGACGCCCCGCTCATTGCCGTGATGGATCACTGCGATCAGCGGGAACAGGTCGCAGATTGTGGTCAAGCCCTGCCACCATTCCAGCCGGTCAAACGGCGAGCGGGCACTGGGCGCGCTGAGCAGCGCGGCCAGTGGTGCATCGGCTTGCACTTCTTTAAGATCATCGTGATAGGTGACGCTGATCAACTGATTTCAACCCCCTTGCCGGAGCACCTGCCGCTTGCCTGACCCGTTCTCCACCGCGATCTGTCCGCTGGACCATCTCGCGCTGCGGGGTGAGGATCAGGCCCCTGCACTGGTGCTGCGCGAGGGGACCTATAGCTACAAGGACTTAAGGGATCGTGTCGCTGCCATGGCGGGCTGGCTCAGCGGGCAAGTGCCCCAGCGCGGTGCGCGGGTCGCGACCTGGGCAGCAAAAGGTGCGCTGACCTGCCTGATGCCGCTCGCCGCAGCCCGGGCGGGGCTGGTCCACGTCCCGATCAACCCGCTGCTGAAGCGCGCGCAAGTGGCACATATCCTTGCGGACAGCGAGGCAAGTCTGCTGATCGGCACCCCGGCGCGGCTGACCTCGCTGGAGCCCGGAGACCTGCCCGTGGGCTGCGCGGTGCTGGGCGAAGGCGAACCGATGGAGGGGCCGCTGCTGCCCCCGTCCGCAGTCGATCCGGATGAGCTTGCTGCGATTCTCTATACCAGCGGCTCCACCGGCCGCCCCAAGGGGGTGATGCTGAGCCACGCAAACATGTGGCTGGGGGCGCAAAGCGTTGCGACCTATCTTGAACTCAAGGCCGATGACCGCGCCTTGGCAGTGCTGCCGCTGTCGTTCGACTATGGGCAAAATCAGCTGCTGTCGCACTGGTTTGCGGGGGGAAGTGTCGTCCCGCTCGACTATCTGACCCCGCGCGATGTGGTGAAGGCCATTCAGCGCCATGACGTCACTACGCTTGCCTGCGTGCCCCCGCTGTGGGTGCAACTGGCCGAGCTCGACTGGCCTGCAGATGTTGCGGCAAAGTTGCGGAGACTGACCAATTCGGGCGGGGCCCTGACCCCGGGCCTCGTCAAGCGTCTTCGCGCGCAGTTCCCGCAGGCGCGTCTGTTTGCGATGTATGGGCTGACCGAAGCGTTCCGTTCGACCTTCCTCGATCCGGCTTTGATTGACAGCCATCCGACCTCGATGGGCAAGGCAATCCCCCACGCCGAGATTCTGGTGGTGAACGATGCCGGGCAGATCGCGGCGGACGGCGAAGAAGGCGAACTGGTCCACTGCGGCCCGCTGGTGGCGCAGGGGTACTGGCAGGATGCAGAGCGCACTGCCGAACGCTTCAAACCAGCCCCTGCTGCGTCGCATTATGGCGGCATTGCGGTCTGGTCGGGCGACCGGGTGCGGCGCGATGCGGATGGCTTGCTCTATTTCGCCGGGCGGCGCGATGCGATGATCAAGAGTGCCGGCAACCGGATCAGCCCGCAGGAAATAGAAGAGGCCGCGCTGGCCAGCGGGCTGGTGGCCGAGGCGGTAGCTTTGGGCATTCCCGATGCACGGCTTGGCCATGCCGTTCATCTGGTGGTGAGGGCGGCAACGAGTGCCGTGGATGCCGAAGCCGAATTGCCGCGTATCTTGCTGAAAGAACTTCCGAATTTTATGCAACCCAAACAAATCCATTGGCGCACCGCGATGCCGATTTCGCCCAATGGCAAGATCGATCGCACAGGGCTGTATCAGGAGCTTGCCGCATGAAGCCGCTCGGCCCGATCCCCCCCGGTTTTACCGCGCTGGATGGCGAACTGGCGATTGCCGGACGCAAGGCATCCGATCTGGTGGCAGAGGCGGGCAGCACGCCACTGTTCGTCTATTCGCGCGATCTGATCGCCCGGCGCGTGGCCGATCTGCGGGCAGCCATGCCATCGCGATTGGCGCTGCACTATGCGGTGAAAGCCAATCCGTTCGGGCCGGTTCTGGCGGCGATGGACGGACTGGTCGATGGGTTTGACATCGCTTCGGGCGGGGAACTCACCATGGTCACCTCGGCCGGGATTGACCCAAAGCGGGTCAGCTTTGCCGGGCCGGGCAAGCGCGATGCGGAGCTGGAGGCGGCCATTGCCGCCGGAGTAACGCTTAACCTTGAATCCGAAGGTGAGGCCGCGCGCGCGCTGGCCATCGCCGAACGGCTGGGGATCACCCCGCGGCTGGCGATCCGGGTCAACCCGGATTTTGACCTGAAGGGCTCGGGCATGAAGATGGGCGGCGGGGCCAAGCCGTTTGGCGTGGATGCCGAACGCGTGCCCGCACTCGCCCGCCAGATCATCGCCAGCGGGGCGGAATGGCGCGGATTTCATATCTTTGCGGGCAGTCAGGCGCTGGGGGCAGAAGCGATTGCCGAAACTCAGGGGCAGACGCTCGCCCTCGCAACCCGGCTGGCACAGGAAAGCGGCGTGGCGCTGCCGCATTGCAACCTGGGCGGCGGGCTGGGAATCCCCTATTTCCCGGGCGATGAGCCGGTTGACCTGGCACTGGTCGGCGCGCGCCTGGGCGAAGGGTTCGCCGCGCTCCCCCCCGAACTGGCGGAAACACAGTTCTGCATCGAACTGGGCCGCTATCTGGTAGGTGAAGCCGGGGTCTATCTGACCCGGATCGTCGACCGCAAGGTCAGCCATGGCGAGACCTATCTGGTCACCGATGGCGGGCTGCATCATCAGTTGGCAGCTTCTGGCAATTTCGGCACCGTTGTGCGCCGCAACTACCCGGTGGCGATTGCATCGCGCTTTTCAGCGGAGCCAGAGGAAGAGGCGAGCGTGGTCGGCTGTTTGTGCACCCCGCTCGACCGTCTGGCTGACAAGGGCCATTTCCCGCGTGCAGAAGCAGGCGATCTGGTCGCGGTATTCTGCGCCGGAGCCTATGGCGCCAGTGCCTCTCCGGCCAATTTCCTGGGGCAGGGGCCGGCACGGGAAATGCTGGTTTAACCAGACCCGCTGACCCTGTCCCAGATCGGGACCATGGCCAAAATTCCCGCCTGACTCCGGGAATCTACGGTCAAGGCTAACGCAATATTCACCCTTTTTGCCGATACCGCAGCCTGAATAGCCGGGCTTGCGTGTGGGATGTGCACCCCAGGGCAAGGCTCGGCACCTGTGAAGGAACGCCGAATGCCGATCAACCGTTTCGCCAAACTGCTGACTGGCAGCGCTGTGCTGAGCATGGCGCTGACGGGCTGCGCCGGAGTGTCGAGCGGCCCGCAGCTGCCGCCCGCCAGCTTCGTGGCGATGCAGGAAGGCCCGGGCGAGGAATATGTGATCGGCCCGCTGGATGAACTGACGATCTTCGTCTGGCGCAATCCGGAATTGGGTGCGCAGGTTCAGGTTCGGCCCGACGGGCGGATCACCACGCCGCTGATCACTGATATGCCGGCCGTGGGCAAGACGCCAAAGATGCTGGCCGACGACATCACCCTGCAGCTTTCGCAGTACATCCAGGAACCGCTGGTTTCGGTGATCGTGAACAAGTTTGCGGGCACCTTCAGCCAGCAGGTCCGGGTGGTCGGCGCCACTGGCAAGCCTGCCTCGATCCCCTACCGCGCCAATATGACGCTGCTCGACGCTATGATCGCGGTGGGCGGCCTCAGCGAATATGCCGCCGGCAACAAGGCGCGGTTGATCCGGTTCGACAAGGAATCCGGACGGCAAAAGGAATTCGCACTGCGGCTGGGTGATCTGCTCAAGAAGGGCGAAAGCAAGGCCAATGTCATGCTGATGCCGGGTGACGTGATCATCATCCCTGAAAGCTCGTTCTGAGGAAGGGGCCCGGGGGCAGACGATGAACAACATCTATGATGAATTGCGCTCGGCGCTCTATTCGGTCTGGCACCGCCGCTGGATCGTGCTGGGGGTGGCCTGGGCTGTAAGCGTGCTGGGCTGGCTGGTGGTAGCCATGGTCCCCAACAGCTACGAATCGCGCGCGCGCATTTTCGTTCAGCTGGACGATGTGCTGGCCCAGCAGATCGGTATCAAGAGCAACCAGAAGGGTGACATCGACCGGGTCCGCCAGACGCTGACCAGTGCGATCAACCTGGAAAAGGTGATCCGCAGCACGTCCATCGGCGAGGAAATCACCACGCCCAAGCAGATGGAAGGCGCGGTGCTGGGCCTGGGCAAGAAGATCAAGGTCGAAAGCGCGCAGGAAAACCTGTTCGAGATCACGGCGACCTATGGTGATGGCGGCAACAGCGACGCGGCCAATGCCAAGATTGCCCAGGACATTGTCCAGAAGATGATCGACATCTTCCGCGAGGAAAACCTGGCCGGCAACCGCGGCGAAATGAGCCAGTCGCTCGATTTCATGAACCAGCAGCTTGCCACGCGCCAGAAGGAACTGGAAGCGGCCGAGCAGAAGCGGCTCGCCTTTGAAGCGCAGAATCCGGACATGGCCCAGGGCGGCCTGTCGGTGCTGCAGAAGCTGGAACAGAGCCGCGCCGAAATGCGCGGGATCGATGCCGATCTGGCGGCAGCGCAAAGCGCGCTTGCCTCGATCAACGGCCAGCTGGCCGGCACGCCCAAGACCATCGCCGGTGCGCCCGGCGCAGTTGGCGGGGCGCGCGGCGCTCTGGCCGAAGCACAGGCACAGCTTTCGGCCATGCGTTCGCGCGGGCTGACTGAAAACCATCCTGATGTGATCGCCGCCAAGAACCAGGTCAACGCCCTGCGCGGTGCAGCCGCGTCCGAAGGCGGCGGCGGAGCGGTGGGAACGCCCAACCCGGCGTACAGCTCGCTCCAGTCGATCCTGGCTGAGCGTCAGGCCAACGTCCAGGCGCTCAGCGCCCGGCGCGCGGCCCTGCAATCGGATGTTGCCCGGATCACCAGCCAGCAGATCAGCAATCCGGAAGTCGCCGCCGAACAGCAGCGCATCAACCGAGATTACGACGTGCTCAAGCAGCAGTACGACAAGCTCCTGCAGGACCGCGAAGAACTGCGCCTGCGCGGGCAAGTGGAGACCGAGCATTCGGCCATCAAGTTCCAGGTGATCGATCCGCCGACCACGCCGCGCTCGCCGGTCGCGCCCAATCGTCCGCTGCTGTTGTTCGCAGTGCTGGTGGTGGGGCTTGGCGCCGGTGCGGCCACTGCTTTCGCGGTTGGCCAGCTGCGCTCGACTTTCGCCACCACGTCCAAGCTTGAGCGCTCGCTCGGCCTGCCTGTGCTCGGCGCGGTCAGCCGTACGCTGACCGAAAGCGGCCGCGCCTTGCAGCGCAAGCGTCTGAAGATGTTCTACGCCTCGTCGGGCGTGCTGGGCGGCCTGTTCGTCCTGCTGCTGGCGATCGAATTCTTCCAGCGGGCCCGCGTGGCGTGAGAGGACGGACATGACCGAACACACCAAGATCCCCGTCCCCGACGACAACGCCGACGCCAAATCGACTCTGATCGAGCGCGTGGTGCGCAATTATGACCTGGTGAAGCTGGCGCCTGCGCCGATTCCGCAGGAACTGGTCCCGCCCGTGTCCAAGCGCCGCCGCTATCGCCGCGCTGACGAAGTGGTGGAAGAAGCCGTGGTCACGCCCGTGGCCGAGGCCCCTGCTGCGCCTGAGCCCGTGCACGCACCGGCTGCGGCCGCACCTGCACCTGCGGCACCTGTGCCCGAAGTGGTTGAGCCTGAAGTGATCGCTGCCCCGGCGCAAGTACCGGCGGTGCAGCAGCCAGGCGCGGCTCCGGTCGTATTCCGGGGAGATCGTCATCCGGTGCGCCGCCAGCATCTGCGCGACCAGGGCTTGATTGTGCCCGAAGGCAGCGTGACCGCGCTGCTCGAAGAGTTCCGCATCGTCAAGCGCCAGCTATTGCTCAATGCTTCGCAGCTGCGCCAGCAGGGCATGGGGCTGGAAGCACAGCGGATCCTGATCTGCTCGCCGCATCCGGGTGAGGGCAAAAGCTTTACCTCGGTCAATCTCGCGCTGGCGATTGCGGCTGAAAAGGAGAGCGAAGTGCTGTTGGTCGATGCAGACTTTGCCAAGCCTTCGGTCCTCTCGATGCTGGGCCTGCCTGGCGGGCCGGGGTTGATGGACGCGCTGGTCGATCCTGACATCGACGTGGCCCAATGCGTGATCGGCACCGACATTGCCGGTCTGTGGGTCTTGCCCGCGGGCAATGCCACCACGTCCGACACCGAATACCTGTCCAGCAATCGCACCCGCGACGTGCTCGACCGGCTGACCCAGGGTGCGCCGAACCGGATCGTGATTTTCGATTCCCCGCCAGCACTCGCCGCATCACCCGCTGCGGAACTGGCCAAATATGTCGGCCAGGCCGTGCTGGTCGCGCGCTGCGACAAGACCGGACAGGGCTCGCTGGAAGACGCGGTATCGCTGCTTTCGGCCTGTCCGAACATCCAACTGCTTTTGAATGCCGTCCACTTCAGCCCCAGCGGTCGCCGCTTTGGCTCCTACTATGGATATGGAGGTTGACCATGAAGTCACCCCTTGCTTGCAATCTGCTTTCGTTTGCTGCGGTGATGACCGCAGTTGTGCCCTCGCTCGCCCAGGCCCAGTCGCTGCCTTATGGCGACATGACCGGTGGCGGCTCAAGCGCGTCGCGTGGCAGTCAGGAGGCTGACTCCGGCGAAGAAGGCGATGATGCCGATACGCCGCGCCGTTCGGGCAAGCAGCGGGTCAAGATCACGCCTTATATCGAAGCGCAGCAGGTCGCCTTCGCCGAACTGAAGCCGGGGAATGAAACCCTGACCTATTCAGTGCTCGCCGCCGGGGTCGATGCCGCGCTTGGCGGACGCAACAACCAGGGGTCGATCTCGGTCCGTTATGAACGCCGGTTTGGCTGGGGCAGCAAGGCCCAGGACAGCAACGCTGTCAGCGGGATCGCGCGGGTTTCCTCTGCCGTGGTACCGGGGACGCTGAAGATTGACGCGGGGGCCATGGCTGCCCGCAACGCGGTGGAGAACAACGGCGCACTTTCCAGCGGCGGTCTGGCGTTCGGGGATTCGGTGACTCAGATCTATTCGGTCTATGCCGGACCGACTCTGACCACCCGCGCCGGGGACGTGGCGATCAACGGGGCCTACCGGATCGGCTACAACCGCGTCGAAAGCCCCAACGTCATTCCGGTTGCGGCCGGACAGCCGCAGATCGATCTGTTCGATGACTCTGTGGTTCACAACGCGACGATCCATGCCGGAACCAAGGCAGGCGATCTGCTGCCGGTCGGGCTGGGTGTGGGCGCGGGCTATAACCGTGAAGACATTTCCAATCTCAAGCAGCGCGTCGAGGATTTCCACGCAAGGGCTGACGCCACGCTGCCGCTTGGCAACGACTTGTCGCTGGTTGGCGGCGTGGGCTGGGAAAAGGTCCAGATCTCCAGCAAGGATGCCGTGCGTGATCCGATCACCGGCGCTGCGGTGGTGGGCACGGATGGACGGTATGTCACCGATAATGCCTCGCCGCGCCAGATGGCCTATGATGTTGAAGGCTTGATCTGGGATGCAGGCGTGATGTGGCGTCCCAGCCGCCGGACCGCGCTCGAGGCGCATGTCGGGCGGCGCTATGGCTCGACCACTTACTACGGCAGCTTTGCCTATGCGCCCAACAGCCGGACCAGCATGAACGTATCGGTCTATGACACGATCTCGGGCTTTGGCGGTCAGCTCAACAATGCGTTGGCCAACACGCCGACCCAGTTCCAGGCGGTGCGCAATCCGTTCAACGGCAACCTCAACACCTGCGTCGCCGCGGATGGGGCGGTGGGCAGCGGGCAGAGCCCGTGTATCGGTTCCGCGCTCGCCTCGGTGCGCAGCTCGGTGTTCCGTTCGCGCGGGGTGATGGCATCCTACAACCACGCGGGCGACCGGATCCAGTACGGAATCGGGGGCGGGTATGACCGGCGCAAATTCATTGGCGCGCCGGGCACGGTGCTGGCGGCAGCCAATGGCGTGATCGACGAAAACTACTGGCTCTCCGCCTATCTGAGCGGCCGGATTGACCGCGCGTCGAGCTTCTCGACCAACGTCTATGCCAACTGGTACCAGCCCGGCGATGCCGCAATCGGCGACATGCGCGGCGTTGGTGCAACGGCGGCCTATTACCGCTCGATCACCAGCCACCTGTCAGCCACCGCAGCGGTTGGCCTCGATGGCGTAAGCCGCGAACAGCTCGACGACATCTGGTCTACCCAGGCCATGGTTGGCGTGCGCTACTCGTTCTGAGCCCTGAAGGAGCAAATCTGATGTTCAACGATTTTTACGGGCTCACCGGGCGGCCGTTCCAGCTTACGCCGGATCCGACGTTCTATTTTGAAAGCCTGACCCACCGCAAGGCGCTGTCCTATCTGTCGTATGGTCTGGCCCAGGGCGAAGGCTTTGTGGTGATCACTGGCGAGGTCGGCGCGGGTAAGTCCACGCTGGTCGCGCACCTGATGGCAACGATTGATCCGGCACGGTTGACTGCGGCGCAGATCGTCACCAGCAAACTCGATGCCGAGGAACTGGTCCATGTCGTCGCGCAGGCTTTCGGCCTGATCGTTGACGGGCATGACAAGGCGAGCGCACTCGGCGCGATCGAAGCCTTCCTGCATGACGAGGCTCGCGCCGGCCGCCGCTGCCTGCTGGTGGTGGACGAAAGCCAGAACCTGGGTTTTGACGCGCTGGAAGAGCTGCGCATGCTGTCCAACTTCCAGCTGGGCGCGCACCCGCTGCTCCAGACCCTGCTGCTGGGCCAGCCGGAATTCCGCGACATGATCCAGGACCATCCGCAACTGGAACAGCTGCGCCAGCGCGTGATCGCCGCCCATCACCTTGAGGCGATGGATCTGGCCGAAGTGCAGCCCTATATCGAACACCGCCTGAAATGCGTCGGCTGGACCGGCAATCCGCAGTTCGACCAGCGCGTGTTTACCGAACTGTACGAAGTTTCGGGCGGGGTTCCGCGCCGGATCAACCAGATCTGCAACCGCCTGATGATGCTGGGCGCGGTCGAACAGCGCAGCCGGATCGATGGCGCAATGCTGAGCCAGGTGCTGGAAGAGCTGGAACTGGACGGCACGCTTCAGCTCAAGCGCCCCGAGCGCAAGCCCGAGCCTGAGCTTGCCCCCGTTGCCGCTCCCGCGCCGCAGGCTTTTGCTGCTGCCCCTGCCGCTCCGGCGGTGGAGGTTGTCGCCCTGTCCCAGCTCCATGCCCTGCTGGCCGAGCGTGACGCGCAGATCGTGGAACTTCAGCAGGCCGTGATCGAACTGGCGAATGAACGCGAAGCCGCACCGGTGGTGGTGGCCGATCAGGCCGCTCCCGCCGCGATGGCCGCGCTTGAGGCCAAGTTCGCCGCGCTGGAAGCCAAGATGGCCGAACAGGAAGTCACCATCCGCCAGACGCTGACCATGCTGATCGAATGGATCGAGAGCGACGACGCCCAGCGCGCCGCCGCCTGATCCAACCGGAAAGGGCGAAGGTCGCATGTCGCATGCTCCGGTGGTCAACGGCCTGTCGGTCGATGTCGAGGACTGGTTCCAGGTCGGCGCCTTTGAAGGGGTGATCGACAAGCTGGACTGGGATTCACTCGATTCGCGGGTGGAAAACAACTGTCTGGCCATTCTGGACATGTTCGCCCGGCTGGACGTGAAGGCCACGTTCTTCACGCTCGGCTGGGTGGCCCAGCGTCACGGACCGCTGATGCGCCGGATTGTCGAGCAAGGGCACGAATTGGCCAGCCACGGCTGGGACCACGCCCGGGTCTTCACCATGGACCAGCAGCTGTTCGCACGCGATCTGGAACGCAGCCGCAAGGTGCTGGAGGATGCTAGCGGGGTCCGCATCACCGGCTATCGCGCGCCCAGCTTCTCGATCGATCACCGCACGCCCTGGGCCTATATGGCGCTGCACGAGCAGGGCTTTGAATATTCCTCCAGCGTCGCCCCGATCGTCCACGATCACTATGGCTGGCGCGAGGCTCCACGGTTCGCCTTTCGGCCTTTGCCGTGGTCGCGGATGCTGGAAATCCCGGTCACGACGGCCCTGTTCGCCGGAAAGCGGCTGGCCGCCGGGGGTGGGGGGTTCTTTCGCGTGCTGCCCTATGCCTTTTCGCGTTGGGCAATCCGTCAGGTCAATCGGCAGGAGCATCGCCCGGCCGTATTCTATTTCCACCCGTGGGAAATCGACCCGCGCCAGCCGCGGGTAGCCAATGCGCCGATCAAATCAAAGCTGCGGCACTACACCAACCTCGCGGGAATGGCCGACAAGCTGGAACAGCTGATCGGTGATTTCGAGTGGGGCCGGATGGACATGATCGCCACGCGCGAAGCATCGCAGGCGACGGAGCTGGCTGCATGAACGCGCCGTTCGAACCGGCGACTCTGGCCGTAAGCCAGCTCGACCTGACCGACCCCAACGAGGCGCGGCGGCTTGAGGCTTTCGTCGCTGAACAGTCCGATGGCACCGCCTTTCATCGCCCTGCCTGGCTGAGCGCAGTAGCGCGCGGCACCGGCAACCGGGCCTTGGCGCTGGTGCTGGAACGCCGCGGCGAACTGGCCGCTTACCTGCCGCTGCTCGAAGCCCATTCGCCGGTGTTCGGGCGGGTGCTGGTGTCGAGCGGTTTCGCGGTTGGTGGCGGCGTGCTGGCTGCGCGGCCCGCCGATGCCAAAGCCTTGTTTGCTGCGGCGGAAGAGCTGGCCCTGCGCCGTTCCTGCCCGTCGATAGAGCTGCGCGGTGGCCCGCTGCCCAAAGGGCGTGAGGGCTGGAAGGTGCGGTTCGATTCGCATTGCGGCTTCGTCACCCTGCTCGCCGCCGATGACGATGCGCAACTGACCGCGATCCCCCGCAAACAGCGCGCCGAAGTGCGCAAGGGGCTGGCGAATGACCTTCAGGTGACGGTGGGGTCCGACATTGATGACCGCGCCGCGCACTATGCCGTCTATGCTGAAAGCGTGCGCAATCTGGGCACTCCGGTATTCCCGCGCAGCCTGTTTGGTGAAGTGCTCGATGCCTTTGGCGGGGATGCGGACGTGCTGACCGTTTGGCACCAGGGCGCACCGGTTGCCTCGGTCCTTTCGCTGTATCACCAGGGCGCGGTGATGCCCTATTGGGGCGGGGGCACTTTTGCCGCGCGGCGGCTGCGGGCGAATGACCGGATGTATTACGAACTGATGCTCCATGCGCGTTGGCGCGGCTGCGATCGGTTCGATTTCGGCCGATCCAAGACCGGCAGCGGGGCCTATGATTTCAAGCGCAACTGGGGGTTTGAGCCGGAACCACTGGGCTATGCCATGTGGACCGCGCCGGGCGCCGAGGCACGCGATGCCGATCCGACCAGTGCTGGCAATTCGGCCAAGATCGAACTGTGGAAGCGGCTGCCCTTGCCAATCGCCAACCTGATCGGCCCGCATATTGCGCGAGGGCTGGCGTGAGTGGCGGCGAAATCCTGTTCCTGGCGCACCGCATCCCCTTTCCGCCCGACCGTGGCGACAAGATCCGTTCGCACCATCTGCTAAAGGGCCTGGCTGCGCTTGCCCCGGTCCACGTGGCAACCCTGGCCGATGATCCCAAGGACATGGATTGTGAGGCCGAACTGGCGGAGCTCGCCACTAGTCATTGTCTGGTCAGCCGGACCAAGCCGCTCTGGCGGGCTGGGGCGGAAGCGCTCGCTACCGGCCAGCCGGTAAGCGGACCGGCTTTTTACCACCCTGACCTGGCGCGTTATGTCCAGATCGTCCTGGCGGAACGGCCAGTGGACACGATCGTCGCCTTTTCCAGTCAGATGGGGCAATATATTCCCGCTGGCTTCAAGGGCCGCGTGCTGTTTGATTTCGTGGATGTCGATTCCGCCAAGTTCGAAGCCTATGCTGATAAATCGGCATGGCCGATGCGCTGGATCCATGCCCGCGAAGCCCGGCTGCTGCGCGCGGAAGAAGCGAAGCTGGCGCGCCGGGCCAAAGTTAGCCTGCTCGTTTCACCAGAGGAAGCAGCGCTGTTCGCGGCCCGGCTTTCACCAGAAGATCGGGCAAGCTGTGACGTGCGCGGTTTGCGTAACGGTATCGATGCAGTCACGTTTGACCCCGATCTCGTGCTGCCTGAACCGCGCCTGCTGGCCAAGCAGGGGCCACGCCTGATCTTCACCGGTCAGATGGACTATGCCCCAAATATCGATGCCGCGCTGCGCGTTGCGCGCTCGATTCTGCCATTGGTGCGGCAATCCTGCCCGGACGCTACCTTTCACGTCGTCGGCCGCAATCCTGGCCCCGCTCTCATGGCGCTTGACGGGCAAGAGGGTGTGCATGTCTGGGGTGCGGTTGAAGATATCCGTTGCTGGCTAGCCGGAGCCGATCTTGCCTTGGTCCCGCTGGATATTGCCCGGGGCATTCAGAACAAGGTCCTGGAAGCCATGGCAATGCGCTTGCCTGTGGTCCTGTCGAGCGGCGCGGCAACGGGGATCGCGGCGCAGGACGGGCGCGATTTTCTGGTTTGCGATTGTGATGCCGAACTGGCCGAAGCGGTGATCAAACTGGCTGCCAGCCCACAGCTGCGCGCCAGTATCGGTGATAGCGCCCGCCGCTTTGTGGTCGACGAGATGAGCTGGGCCGCGATGCTCGCGCCTTTGCCCGAACTGCTTGGGCGGCCCGCAAGTAAAACGCGCCATGCCGCCTGAAACGATCCTGACCGAGGGCGAAGCCCGGGCGGCGCTGGCCGCAGATCCGTGGCGGCGCGCGCTGTTGTTGCTGGGCGGTGTCTGGCTTGCCCTGATCGCCCTGTTTGCGGCGGACTGGGGCAAGATGTTCGCACAGTGGTGGGATAGCTCGACCTATAACCACGTGCTGCTGGTGCCTGCGATCCTGGGATGGCTGGTCTGGCTGCGCTTGCCAGAACTGCGCAAGCTTGCTCCGCATCCCTGGTGGCCAGGGCTGGTATTGGTGGCCGGGGCCGTGCTGGTTTGGGTCCTTGGCGCATTCGCCGGGTTCGACCTGTTTCGCCAGACCGGCGCGGTTGCGCTGCTGCCTGCGACTGCACTGCTGCTACTGGGGCCGCGAGTGGGGGCAGGGCTTTGGTTTCCGCTGTGCTACAGCGCCTTTCTGGTGCCGTTCGGGGACGAACTGGTGCCTCTGTTGCAGATGATCACGGCCAAGATTACGATCGCGCTGGTTCACTTGAGTGGAACTCCCGCCAAGATCGACGGGGTGTTCATCGATACCCCGGCCGGGTTGTTCGAAGTGGCTGAGGCCTGTTCGGGAGTGAAGTTCCTGATCGCGATGATCGCGCTGGGTGTGCTGGTTTGCAATGTTTGCTTCAAGTCCTGGCGGCGGCGGCTTGCCTTTATGGCACTGTGCCTGGCCGCGCCGATCCTGGCGAACGGGGTGCGGGCCTGGGGGACAATTTTTGCCGCGCAATATGTCGGCGTGGAAAAGGCCGCCGGGATCGATCACATCATCTATGGCTGGATATTCTTCGCGGTGGTGATCGCGGCGGTGCTGGGCCTGTCATGGCGCTTTTTTGACCGCGCGATCGATGATCCGATGATTGATGCGGCCCGGATTGATGCGGACCCGCGCCTTGCCCGACTGGCCAGATCGGGTATTCCCGTGCTTGGCGGCCTGTTGATTACCGGCGCGCTGGTGCTGGGGGGACAAGCCTGGGCCCGTGCGGCAGACGGGCTCTCTGCCCCGCTGCCGAAGCAGATATATCTGCCCGAAGTGCCGGGCTGGCAGCGGGTCGATTACCGCCCGCAAGTCTGGTGGGAACCGCGCGCGAGCGGGGCCGATCATCGATTGCTGGGCCGCTATGCCGATGCCGCGGGGAATGAAGTGGACGTGTTTGTCGCGCTCTATTCGGCGCAGGATGAAGGCAAGGAAGCCGGTGGGTTTGGCGAAGGAACCTTGCGGCCTGACAGTGACTGGTCGTGGCAGGGCGATGGTCCGCCGGCGCCGCCCGCGCGCTCTGAACGGCTGCTCGCGCAAGGCAAAGTCGTGCGGATCGCTCAGACGTGGTACCGCAGCGGCGACATGCTGGGCGGCAGCATCGCGCGGCTCAAGCTGACCAATATCTCGGACCGGCTGTTGCTGCGCGCCCGGCCGACGACCATGCTGATCCTGTCTGCCGAGGCCCGCCCCGGGCATGATCCGGCCCGCGCACTTGAAGCCTTCCGGCTGTCCACCGGCGAACTTGCGCCGTGGATGGACCGCATGGCCAGCCTTCGCTAGGCGCTGGACCCATGTGTGGGATTGCCGGGATATTCCATCTGACCACTCCGAAGCCGGTCGATCCGGCGCGGTTGGAGCGGATGTGCACGGCCATGGCCCATCGCGGGCCGGATGGGCAGGGGACCTGGACAGCGCCGGGCGTTGGCCTTGGGCATTTGCGCCTGTCGATCATCGATGTCGCCGGATCACCCCAGCCGATGGCCAGCACCGATGGCCGGGCCATGCTTGTGTTCAATGGCGAGATCTACAATTTCCGCGAACTGCGCGAAGAACTGCGCGGCGGCGGGGCCGAATTCCACACCGATGGGGATAGCGAGGTAATCCTGGCCGCGTGGCAGCGCTGGGGCCCCGATTGCCTGCCGCGCCTCCACGGCATGTTCGCTTTCGCGATCTATGACCTCGGCCAGCGGACGCTGTTCCTGGCGCGCGACCGGATGGGCGTGAAGCCGCTGTTCTATGCCCCGCTCAGCGATGGCAGTATTGCTTTCGCCTCAGAGCTCAAGGGCCTGACCGCGCACCCGCTGCTGCGGCGCGAGATCGATCCGCTGGCGGTGGAGGATTACCTCGCCTGGGGCTATGTCCCCGATCACCGTTCGATTCTGCAGGGCGTCCACAAACTGCCCGCTGGTCATTCGCTATTGCTGCGCCATGACGCGCCGCTGCCTGCGCCAGTGCAGTGGTGGGACGTGTCCTTCGCCGAACGGCGGCAGGGGCGCGCGGCGGACCTTGAGGCGGAATTGCTCCACCTGCTGCGTCAGGCGGTTACTTCGCGGATGGTTTCGGACGTGCCGCTGGGGGCGTTTCTTTCGGGCGGGGTCGATAGCTCCAGCGTAGTTGCGCTGATGGCCGAGGCGAGTGGTTCGCCGGTCAAGACCTGCTCGATCGGGTTCGATGTCAGCGCGCTGGATGAGACCAGCTATGCCGAACAGATCGCGCGGCGTTTCGCCACCGATCACCGCGCGCGCACCGTTTCGCCCGACGATTTCGAGCATGTCGAGACGCTGGCGGCGATGTTCGACGAACCTTTCGCCGATGCCTCGGCCTTGCCGACCTGGCGGGTGTGCCAGCTGGCGCGCGAGACGGTGACCGTGGCGCTATCCGGCGACGGCGCGGACGAGGCTTTTGCCGGCTATCGCCGCCACAAGTTCCAGCATGGCGAAGACCGGGTGCGCGGCCTGATGCCGCAGGCGCTGCGCGGGCCGCTGCTGGGCGGGTTGGGGGCGATCTATCCCAAGGCCGATTGGGCCCCGCGCCCGCTGCGCGCCAAGGCCACCCTGCTGGCGCTCACCGGGACCAGCGAGCAGGGCTATGCCCGCGCGATTGGTGTGCTGCCGCCAGAACTGAGGCAATCACTCTATTCGGTCGAGTTCCTGCGCCTGCGCGGCGATTACCGCGCCGAACAACCGTTCGAAGAGCTGATGCGCCGCGCCCCGGCGCGTTCCGGGCTTGACCGGGCGCAATATGCCGACATCAAGTTCTGGCTGCCGGGCGATATCCTGACCAAGGTTGATCGCACCAGCATGGCGGTCAGCCTCGAAGCGCGCGAGCCGCTGCTCGATCACCGCCTGGTCGAATTTGCCGCCGCCTTGCCCGAAGCGCTGCGGTTGAAGCGGGGCGAGGGCAAGTGGCTGCTCAAGAAGACCATGCAGCGCTATTTGCCGGACGAGATCCTCTATCGGCAGAAACAGGGTTTTGTGACCCCGATTGCCCAATGGTTCCGCGGCCCGCTTGCAAGTGCTGCGCGCGGGATCGGGGCAAGTACTGCACTGGCGCGTACCGGTTGGTTCGATTCCCGCGTTCTGGCGGACATGGCAGAAGCTCACATCGCTGGCCGAGCTGACCATTCGCGGATGCTATGGCAGTTGCTTATGCTGGATAAGTCTCTGGCACAGCTTGGAATTTCCTGAGAAAAATTGCCAAAGCGGCTTGACTATGCGTGACTCGCGCAAGTCTGCCGGTCTTCGCCCGGGGCAGGTATCTTACTTTAGTCATCCTTAACCATCGCGGTGCTAGGGCTGATCGGTAACGACAGCATAGACGGGTAGATGCGCAGCTATTTGAAATCTCCTCTGGTGATGACCTTGATCATCGTTCTGCTGGGCGTGCTGACGCAGTCGCTCCAGGCGTTTGACCATGTCTACTGGAATGTGTGGTTCAAAAATCGGGTCCAGTCTGCCCCGACCAGCACTGTCTTGCTGTCACTCGACAATGGTAATCTGGCCGCCGCCAGTTCCGCGTCATCTTCCACCGGATTGCAGGCCAAGTTGGTTGAATTTGTCCGCAATGATGGCGCCAAGCAGGTCTATCTCGACAGCCCGCGTAGCGCCAATCTTGATCCGGCTGGCGATGCAGCGCTCAACACCGAGCTGAAAAAGGCAGGCAAGCAGGTCTTGCTGGTCAAGCGCAGCAAGCCCAACGCTGAATTCAACAACTCTGCAGTCATCACTGACAAGTTCGTGCCGCCCCCCGGAACTCCGATTGCCGTGTCCAACTGGTCCGTCAATTTCCTGGGCTTTGCAGAGCATGCCCAAGCCCGTGTCCGGACCGAGATCGCGGAGTATCCGTCGGTCTCTGCGGCCGATTCCAGGCTGCCCGCATCAGCGAACATCTATCCGGACTTCCGGTTTGATCCTGATTCGGTTCCAGTTGTGGCGGCCAGCGATGTCCTGGCCGGACGGCTGCGTCCCGGAACGTTCACCGGCAAGCGGGTATTCATCACGAATACCAGTCTGCACCAGGATACTGTCCTGGGCTATTTCGGGCACCGCGATGTTCCAGCCGCCTTGGTGGACATCGCCGGGTACCACGGCCTCCGGATGGGTCACCCATCGGATGTAGGCTGGCTGCCGCTGCTTGCCTTGGTGCTTGTTACGATCTTTGCAACCAGACGGGTTCGCAACTGGAAGGCCAGAGCGGTTGTCTATTGCGCGCTTGCTGCCGTTTCGCTGGCTTTACCCGGCGTGCTGCGCGAAGCCAATGTTATCATTTCGGTCGGCCCGGCTTATTGCGCCTTCCTGGCTTACGCGCCGCTGCGCAGTTCCCATAAGTGGCGCAACCGGGTGCAGCAGACCAGTAGCGCATCCGGTCTGCCCAACATCTCGGCGATGACCGACGGGGGCATCCCCCCGACGAAAGATGTGATTGCCGTTTCGATCAACCAGTACGAACAGATTCTAGCCAGCCTGCCGCGTGAGCTGCACGGCGATTGCGCGCGTCAAATAGCCCGCCGACTGTCATTTGGCGGCGGGGACCGAGCGGTCTTTGACAATGACAATGGCTTGTTTGTCTGGCTGGAGGATTCGCAAACCCTCGATAGCTTGGTTGAACACCTTGAAGGTCTGCGTGCGTTGTTTTCTTCCCCGCTGGTGATCAGTGGGCACGTGCTCGATACCAATGTGCATTTCGGGATCGATCGCAACGTCCAGGCCAAGCCGATGAGCCGGATCAAGTCTGCGATTGCCAGCGCGCAGGAAGCACAGGGTAAGGGCAAGCTCTATGAAGAGTTTGGCGAACAGAGGCTGGCCGAAAGCTCATGGGAACTGTCGCTGCATGCCCGGATCGATGAAGGTTTGCGCAACGGCGACATTTGGCTTGCCCTGCAGCCGCAATACGATTTCCGCACGAATCGGCTTTCCGGTGCAGAAGCCCTGATTCGCTGGAATGACCCGAAACGCGGGGTAATTCCGCCCGACGCCTTCATCCTGCAAGCCGAACGCGCCGGCCGGATCGAGGCAATTACCTATTGGGTTCTCGAAAAGTCGATCGCCATGCTGGCCGATTTTAACGCTGTGGCGGGGCCTTTCCAGATCAGCGTCAATCTCTCCGCCAGGATGGTCGATCATCCCGCCCTGGTTCAACGGGTTGCGGACATCGTGCGGGAAACCAGGCTGGAAGACTGCGGATTGATCACTTTTGAAGTGACCGAAACCTTCAGCATGACCAATCGCGAGCAGGCCAAACGCAATCTGGCTTCGCTGCGGGCCATGGGTTTCCGCCTGTCGATTGACGATTTCGGCACAGGGCAGGCAAGTTTGGCCTATCTTGCCGAAATTCCCAGTGACGAGGTCAAGCTCGACCGCCGGTTCATTCAGGCGATCACCACCGACGAGCGCGAGCGGCTGATCGTGGAAAGCGTGATTGGCCTCGCCCATGCGCTTGGTCAGGAAGTCGTAGCCGAGGGAATCGAGGACATCGTGACGCTTGGTGTGCTGCGCGATCTGCAGTGTGATCTGGCGCAAGGCTATCACATCGGCAGGCCGATGCGGCCTGAAGACTTACTTGACCTGCTTGATACGTCCCAGGCTGGCACACCCGGACGCCTGGCTGTGAATCTTTAGAACTTGTTAACCAAAACTGTTTGCAGTACATACAGGGCTCCACGCACTCGCAGGAGTCTGATATGTTTTCTCGCGTCTGGGCATACCTTTTTCATTGATTTCAATGGGTTGACTTGCGTAAGCAAGGGGACTCGTTGAAATCTCTGCACGGTCCGAATCGGGTTGGTTAATAACCCGGATAAACGATTGCGTAGTGCTAGAAGGGCTCGCAGCCACTGCGAGCCCTTCGCGCGTCTGGACCTCGTCTGGTTCGCTAGTCACTGTTTCTGGCCGATCAGGCCGTATCAACCAGCACCACTTCTGCATCTTCCGCCGCTTCAACCACCAGCGTTGCTTCTCCGGTGATCGCTACCCCGTCGCGCGCTGTGGCAGAGATGCTATTGACCAGGATGCGGCCACTTGCGGCGACCAGATACTGATGGCGCGCGGGATCGGGTGACAGGCTGATCCGCGATCCGGCGGGGATCGATGCGGCCAGCACATTGGCGTCGGCGCGGATCGGAAGGGCCTGATCCGCTTCGGGCCTATTGCTTGCCAGCACGGTCCATCGGCCAAAACGATCTGCTCGCGGGAATTCACGCTGACCCCAGCCTGATTCGCCGCCGGGCGCATCTGGCAGTATCCAGATCTGGAACAGTGTGGTGGGGGTAGTCTCCAGATTGTATTCGCTGTGGCGGATGCCGGTGCCAGCACTCATGACCTGAACATTGCCTGCGGCTGTGCGCCCCTTGTTGCCCAGACTGTCCTGATGCGAAATCACGCCGGTACGCACGAAGGTAATGATCTCCATGTCGCGGTGCGGATGCGGCGGAAATCCATTCTGCGGGGCGATCACATCATCATTCCACACGCGCAGACGGCCCCATCCCATGCGGGCCGGATCGTGGTAATCTGCAAAGCTGAAATGATGCGTGGCATCCAGCCAGCCATGCTGTGCATGGCCAAGGCTGGCGAAGGGCCTGACTTCAATCATGGGTTATTCCACCTCGGCGGGGTGTGAACGCCGGAATAGCCCAAAGATGGGGGATGCGACGCACGGTTCAAGGCTTGCGGGGAATCGCATCGTTTATTGAAACGTAATGTTGTAACATTATATACCTGCTGCTAAGAGCGCCATTCACTGGGGTGGTGATGCCCTGTTCGCTTCCTGTTGGAGTTCCAATGCGACCCTCTCTGCTCATTTCCACTGCCCTGGTTTCGATTCTGGCCCAGCCGGCCTTGGCGCAAGAGGCTGACTACCATACCGCCGATGATCAGGAGATCGTGGTAACCGGCGCGCTCCAGGTTTCGCGGCAGGATGCGCTTTCGGGCGTGGCCGTGCTGAGAGGCGAGAACCTGACCGCCGCGATCCGCCCCTCGTTGGGTGATACGCTGGCGCACACCGCCGGTGTTTCGGCCAGTTCATTCGGGCCCAGTGCGTCGCGCCCGGTGTTGCGCGGTTTGCAGGGTGAGCGGGTGAGGGTGCTGAGCAACGGGATTGGCGCGATCGACGTGTCGAATACCTCGGCCGACCACGCCAGCGCGATCAACCCCTTGCTGGCCCAGCGCATTGAAGTGCTACGCGGACCGCAATCGTTGCAGTATGGCTCTTCCGCGATTGGCGGGGTCGTCAACGTGATCGATCGACGCATTCCCGAACAAGTGCCGGATGAGGCGCTGCATCTGGGCGGTATGGCGACTTATGGTTCGGCTGCGAACGAGCGGTCAGGCGGGCTTTCGGCTGAAGTGCCGCTAGGCGGCGGCTGGGTAGGCCATGCGGATGCCAGCTACCTCAAAACCGATGATCTGCGGATCGGGGGCTATGCATTGACCCCGGCGCTCCGGGCTGAGGCCTTGGCATCGAGCTTGTTGCCGTTTGATCCCGATGCCGATCCTGAAATCGATTTCGCCGCCAATGCCGCGGTCAAAGGCAAGCTGCCCAACAGCGCGAGTCGGACATGGACCGCGGGGGCAGGGCTGGCCTATATCGGTGAAGGCGGGAATATCGGCTTGGCCTATAGTCGCTATGACAGCACTTATGGCATTCCAGTGCGGCTCGCAACGCAAGTGGGGCAGGGGCAGGAAGGCCCTCGACTGAAGTTGCGGCAAGATCGGATCGATGCGCGTGCCGAAGTGGAAACTGGCGGGTCGGTCCTCCAGCATATTGCCTTCCGTTTTGGCTATGGCAACTACAGCCACTTCGAACTGGAACCTGATGGCGCGGTCGGGACTTCGTTTTACAGCAAGGGGATCGAAGCACGGCTGGAATTGAGCCAGGCTGATCGTGGCGGTTGGCAGGGAGCCAGCGGCGCTCAATTCGTGATGCGCGACTTCAACGTGGTGGGTGAAGAAGCCTTCCTGCCGCGCAACGATACCCAGCAGCTGGGGTTGTTTACAGTTCAAAACTACACCGTCGGGCCGCTCAAGCTAGAAGCCGGTGCCCGCTATGAAAGAACCCGCGCTACGTCCAAGCCGCTGCCGGGGCAGCCGCAGTTCCTGGATGGGGGGCGGCAGTTCAACTCGCTCTCCGGCTCGCTTGGCGCGGCCTATACCCTGACGCCGGGTTGGATGCTGGGCCTCAACTTGTCGAGCGCCGAGCGCGCACCGGCGGCGGAAGAGCTGTTCGCCAATGGCCCGCATGCCGGGACCGAGGCGTTCGAAGTGGGCGATCCGGGCCTGCGCAAGGAACGGGCCCGCAGTGCCGAACTGATCCTGCGTGGCAGTGGGTCGGATTATAACCTGGAAGCGTCGGCCTATTACACCTGGTTCCGCAACTTCATATATGAAGCGCGCACCGGGGCGATCGTAGATGGTCTGCCGGAATATCAGATCAGCCAGGCCGACGCGCGGCTCTACGGGTTTGAAGTGCAAGGGGACGCTGTGCTGCTGCGCCCCGGGATATGGACAATCAAGGCCGATGCCCTGGCTGACTTTGTCCATTCGACCATCACGGGCTATGGTCCAGCGCCGCGCATTCCGGCACTACGGGTGCTTGGTGGGCTGTCCGCATCGTCGCCGATGTTTGATCTGCGCGGCGAGGTTGAGCGGGTTACCGGGCAGAGCCGGGTCGCGCCGTTCGAAACGGGCATACCGGGCTATACGATGGTCAATGCCGAACTGGTATTCCGTCCCTGGGGCAAGGAGCGGCCCCTGAGCCTGACCCTGAGTGCGAACAACCTGTTCGATGTGAATGCCCGCCGCCACGCCTCTTTCCTCAAGGACTATGCCCCGCTGGCCGGTCGCGACATCCGCCTCACCGCCCGGCTGGAGATCTGACTATTGCTCGCCGTGACCGGCGGCGAGATAGTCTGCGCTCTGCATTTCCATCAGGCGGCTGATCGTGCGGCCAAATTCGAAGCGGCCATCCCCGGCGGCATAGAGGTCTTCCGGTTCGGCATCGGCGGCGGCCAGCAGCTTGACCTTGTGTTCGTACAGCGCGTCGATCAGCGTGACAAAGCGCGCGGCCTCGTTGCGGTTTTCAGGCCCCATGCACGGAATGCCGACCAGGATCACGGTGTGATAGGTCTGGGCCACAGTCAGGTAATCCGGCGCCCCGCGCGCTTCGCCGCACAGCTTCTTGAAGCTGAACACGGCCACCCCCTTCAGGCTCTTGGGCACATGCAACAGCCGCCCGCCGCCCACGTCCAGTTCGGCGCTGGGCACGTGGGCGCTGTCCTCGGGCGGATAGTCGGTCAGGCGAAAGAAGGCTTCGCGCACCTGCGCAGTAGCCATATCGCCCAGCGGAGTGTGCCAGGTATCCATCCCCGCCAGCCGTTCAAGCCGGTAATCGACCGGGCCGTTCAGCGCCAGCACGTCCAGTTTGCGCTCAATCAGGGCGATGAAGGGCAGGAAGTGTTCGCGGTTGAGCCCGTCCTTGTAGAGCTCTGACGGCGCGCGGTTGCTGGTGGTTACGATCACCAGGCCGTGGCGTTCGATCAGCGCGGTGAACAACCGGCTCATGATCATCGCATCGGCGCTGTTGTTGACCACCATCTCGTCGAAGGCCAGAACTCGCAGCCCATCGGCAATCGCGGAGGCGACGGGCGGGATCGGATCGCCGCTCTCGCTCTTGCGGGCTTCACGCAGGCGCGCGTGGACTTCCAGCATGAAGGCGTGGAAGTGCGCGCGGCGCTTTTCCGTGATGGCCAGACAGTCATGGAACAAGTCCATCAGCATCGATTTGCCGCGCCCGACCCCGCCCCACAAGTAGAGGCCGCGACCAGGTGGTGGTGTAGGAGGTGTGCCGATCCAGTATGTGTACCAACGGCGCTTAGGTCTCGGAGTCTCTAGCCACTGCTGCAACAAATCCAGCTTCGCCGCCGCCGCGCGCTGTTCCGGGTCGGGGCGCAGTTCACCTGCTGCGACCAGTTCGTCGTAGCGGGCAATGATCCGCGTCATTTGCGCGACGGCTTGCGCACGATCCCCGAGAACGAGGCGACGAGGTGGCTGTCACCATCGCCCTGAACCACCGTGCCGCGCATGAACACCAGCTTGCCGGTTTCGCGCATCACTTCAATCACGGCATCAAGTGGTGCGCCCAGCTTGCCTGCGCCGATGAATTGGCTCGACAGTTCTAGGGTGACCGATCCGGCCGCATCGCCATCCAGCAGGGTGCGCATCGCAGCGAACAGGGAAATGTCCATCAAAGCCAGAGTGACCGCGCCGTGAACCATATCGAGCAGGTTGGAATGCTTGCGTTCGGGAAACATCCGCAGCCGGCAGCGACCGTCTGCATCGGCGCGGACCAGCATCGAACCCATCGTCTGGGCGTTGAAGCGGGTGGTATCGGCCAGTTCCCACTTGAACCAGCCGGGGTTGGCCGGGTCCGGCTCGTAGATAAACCCGCGCGTTTCGCCCACGGTCAGATGTGCCGTTCTGCCTGCATCTTCTTGATTTCGGCAATCGCACGCGCCGGGGACAGACCCTTGGGGCAGACATTGGCGCAGTTCATGATCGTGTGGCAGCGGTACAGGCGGAACGGATCTTCCAGCTCATCCAGCCGCTCACCAGTCATCTCGTCGCGGCTGTCGGCCAGCCAGCGATAGGCCTGCAGCAGGATCGCCGGGCCCAGGAACTTGTCACTGTTCCACCAGTAGGACGGGCAGCTGGTCGAGCAGCAGGCGCACAGGATGCATTCGTACAGGCCGTCCAGCTTTTCGCGCTGCTGTGGGCTTTGCAGCCGTTCCTTGCCCGAAGGGGTGGTGCTGACCGTTTGCAGCCAAGGCCGGATCGAAGCGTACTGGGCATAGAAATGGGTGAAATCCGGAACCAGGTCCTTGATCACTTCCATGTGCGGCAGCGGAGTGATCCGCACGTCGCCTGAAAGATCCTCGATCGCCATGGTGCAGGCAAGGCCGTTGCGGCCGTTCATGTTCATTGCGCAAGACCCGCAGATCCCTTCGCGGCACGAGCGGCGGAAGGTCAGTGTCGGGTCCATTTCCGACTTCATCTTGATCAGCGCATCGAGCACCATCGGCCCGCAATTGTCCAGATCGATCTCGAACGTGTCATAGCGCGGGTTTTCACCGCTGTCGGGATCATAGCGATAGACGGTGAACTTCTTGACCCGCGTGGCCCCGGCGGCGGCGTGATGGTGCCCTTTGCCGTTGATCTTGCTGTTCGCGGGGAGAGAGAATGAAGCCATGACCGTCCCTGATACGCTGCCCGGGCGAAGCGCCCTTTGCGGCCCTCCTTACCGATTCAGCGCGCGGGGGCAAGCGGGGTTATGCGGGAAAAGCACGCTCAACTGATCATGTGGGTAACTTGCGCCGCAATCACCATGCCAGCGATGACGATCACCGCAATGGCTGCGGCGCGCAAGAAGCCCATCAATGGATGGTCCCGGGTGAGCCAAACCGGCCCACCCGGGACGTACGAGGGTGAGGAAAGTTGCGACCCATCCCCGCCTTGGCTGGTTTCCGTTTGCGACCCGAACACAGCCACTGCGGGGATACTTTCCGCGCTTTCGGTCTGGCCCGTTTCGGCGTTTTCGGGAACCTGAATTTTCTGCCAGTTCGGAGGAAAAGTGCCGGAAATCTGGCGGTTACGGGCAAATTCCTGCCGGTAAAGGCGGGCCAGTTCACCACGCGGAATACCGCCCAAGCGCGTCCGGATCATTTCGATCCGCTGGTTCACGGCAGATTCGGAAATGCCCAGCAGCCCGGCAATTTCCTTGCTGGTGCGATTGTCCGCGACAAGCGCCATCACCTCACGCTGCTTGGTGGTGAGCTGGGGTAATGGCTCGTGGTCGCTCAATCGGGTTGCCATGGGAATCAGGCCTCGGTTTCAGGACTAGCCCTGAAACCGTGGCCCGACAATCACTTGATCCGTATGTTCCACTATCATGCGCCGGGTTCAGGCCGCCAGCCGTGCGCCATCAACCCAGTTGCCATGCAGCCCCTGGCGCAAGCGCAGCGGCAGTTTGATCCTGGCAACCGGTCCTTTGGCAAGATTGAGGGCTTCAAACAGGCATAGGTCGGAATAGTTGGTGATGTGATTGTCAATCAGCGCCACCAGCCAGCCATCGCCTTCGGCCGCATCCGGTGCGCGCGGGATAAAGCAGGGCTCTTGAAAGGCGCTGTCGGGGCCGGCCCACCAGCTGGTCTCCTTGCCTGTGGCCAGATCGTAATGGGTGATCGTGCTGAGCACTCCTGCAAACGGACCCGGCGGGCCATTGTAGGTTTTGGCGAAATCATAGGTAATCTGCCAGCCGTGGCGATAGGGTTTGCCCGCCATCCGGTCATCAATCCGGGGGAATTCGCCGGGTGCATCGCCGATCTGCGCGATGCTGGTAATCTCGTCCGAATTGGATGCCATATCGACTGTGACGCGGCTGAGCCAGGTGGTCGAATCCTCGGGATTCCAGGGGTGATCGAGCTCGGGAAAGAATGGCAGTGAGGTGACCTTGCTGACTGGCAGGTCGAGATGGATACTGGTTCCGTCCTGAAACGCGTTCATAACGTGGCACCCGCAAACACTGGGTTCCTGCTTGAACCAGCGCATGTCGCTGCCATCACCATCGCGGCGCATCACGCCCAGATAGAACGGCAGCTCTCGCTGGTAGACAAAATGGGGCATGTTGCGTTCCAGCACGGACCAGTCGGACGTGTAGGGGCTGACATTGAAAACGGCATAGTCCGCCGTGATCGCGAAATCGTGCAGCATCGTGTAATAGGGCACCTGGAAATCGGCCTGACGCACCACTTTCCCTTGCGGATCGATCTCGAAATAGCGTGCCTCGCGTGTCAGCGGTCCGGCGATCGAATAGCCAAAGCCGCAGAAATTGCCGGAATCTGGATCAAGCTTGGGGTGGGCGGTGAAAGTGGGGATGTCCAGATCTCCGCCGAAATCGGTATAGCCCTCGGTTTCCAGCGAGTTGGGATCCAGCAGCAGGCAGGGGCTGTCTTCCTTCATCGCGAACAGCTTGCCGGCGTGAACCAGTACATTGGTATTGGCGGTGCCTCGGATCTGGCCTTTGACTGTTTCGTCATCGGTCAAAGGGTTGCGATAGGCCCCGAACAGCGCCTTGCCCGCGTTGCGTTCCAGTTTCCATTTGTCGGTCTGGGCATAGCGCTGCTTGAAATCGACGCGGCCATTATGAAACCGGAACATCGAGATCATGCCATCACCGTTGAAGAACTGGTCATCGGCAAATTTCGGTGCGAACTGCGGATCGGGGTGGACGCGATAGAACGCGCCGTTGAGCTGGGCAGGCACTTCGCCTTCTACTTCCAGATCGGTGATATCACCTTCCATCCGGATCAGGCGCAGAACGCTGGAAAACAGCGGGGAGTCGGGGAAATGGGCCATACAATCCTCTCAGCACGTTCATAACAATTGTTATCATTGTGCATGGCTCGCAGGTCCGCTCCTTGATCGCGATCAACCTTGCATCCGATCGCGGTGAACGCAGCGATGCCGATGGCGGGGACATGACAGAGGCCATCTGCTGAAAGGCGGTGGCAGGAGTGGGCCGGCCGGCGGCGGCGCTGGCAAGCAGACTGACAGGACAATCGGCCTGCCATCTGCCATCTGTCATGCCTGGTTTGGGCGATCCGCGATGCGTGCTTCCCTCAGGCCATTTTTGTGGCAACATGGGCGCGAAAATCGGGGGCAGGGAAGGGGACGAGCATGGGTTTTGCGCAATGGTACGATGAAAAATTGGCGCCCCGCTTTATCCAGTGCGCCTGTTCCAGCCCGGCGATCATGAAGATGCGGGAAAAGGTGGTTCCGCTGGCGAGTGGTAAAGTGTTTGAGATTGGCTGCGGCGGCGGGATCAATCAGCAACTCTATGATCCTGCAAAAGTAACGTCATTCGCGGGCATGGATCCGTCAGCCAAGGGCCTCGACTACACCCGTGAAGCCGTGGCCAGGAAGGGTTGGGTGGCAGACGTGCGTCAGGGATTTGGCGAGGCTATTCCGTTTGAGGATGAAAGCTTTGACACAGTGGTCTGTACTTTCACGCTGTGCTCGGTCTGTGACACGGCGCAAACCCTGCGTGAGCTGCGGCGGATCCTGAAGCCCGGCGGACGATTGCTTTATGCAGAGCACGGACAGGCACCAGATCCCGGGGTCCAGAAATGGCAGGCCCGGATCGAGCCTTATTGGAAGAAGGTGCTGGGTGGATGCCACCTCACCCGTCCAGTCAGCAGTGCGGTCGCGCAACAGGGTTTTGCCGTGAACGTGCTGGGCCAGCGCTATGCCCCGAAAATGCCGCGCTTTGCCGGGTGGATGGAATGGGGTGAAGCGGTGAAGACCGGCTAGACCGGTTCAGGCCCCCGGCGTGAACACCTTTGCGCCGCCCCGGGCCCATTCCATCAGCGCTTCGGTGCGCTTCTGCGCGCCTTCTGGATCGGTATCGAGCGGCGGGATCGCATCGACGATCTGCGCGAAGTGACCGGCCAGCATGTCTTTCACTTCGGGGTAGGGGATGATGTAGAGCGCATTGTCCCTGATCCCCTGCATGACATGCGCGGCCAGCACTTCGGGTTCCATCCCGTGCTGGTAGATCGAATTGAGCGAGGCAATCGCCTCGGGCCCCTCGACATAGCCGGTCTCGCCATATTGGGCGCTGCGGGTCAGGGTGGCTTCGGCGATGTTCGACTTGATGTTGGCCGGGCAGACCACCGACACGCCGATGCCGTATTTCTCCAGTCCCTGCCGGTACCCTTCCATCAGGTTGACCACTGCTGCCTTGGCCGCGGAATAGGGGCCCGCCAACGCCGATCCGGTGAACCCGCCAAGCGAAGCGACCGTGACCACGTGGCACGGCTTGCCGCTGTCGATCATGCGCGGCACGAAGGTCATCATGCCGTTGACCACCCCGCCCAGATTGACCCCGATCAACCAGTCGAAATCGCCGTAGGTGGTGTTCTCGATCGGCCCGAAATTGTTCACGCCGGCAGTGTTGAACAGTAGGGTGGGGGCCTGGCCGTGGATTCGCTCTACCTCGTCGGCTGCTGCTGCGTAGGCGGCGCGATCGGTTATATCGAGCTCGATGCCGTGGACCTCGATCGCTTCGGCCCGCAGTTCGGTCAGTGCCTTGTCGATCGCGGCCTGGCGGATATCGGCGATCACCACCTTGCACCCGGCGCGGCCAAACACCTTGGCCTGACCCAGTCCCGCGCCTGATGCGCCGCCGGTGATGAAGGCCACCTGGCCCGCGAAATCCTGCATGGTGCTCTCCCAAAGATTGACCGGCGGCAATTTGGCGGGAGGGGGCCGATTGCGCAAGGACATTGTTACCGATTGTTAGAAAGAACGCACTTCGCCCACTTTCAGGATCCAGGCATTCTGTTCGCCATATTGCTGTTCCAGCGCGGCGTGGCGAAAGCGGATTGGGGCCTCGAACGGGTCTTCCGGGGTGAGCATGATGCTGCCCCAATGCATCCCCAGCGCCCTGGCCGCGCCGATGTCTCGCGCGATCATGACCGCCTCCTCCGGGGTGGTGTGGCTGGCTTCCATGATGATGCGGGGTTCGTAGGCGCCGATGCCGACCAGCGCGAGATCGAACGGGCCAGCGCGGCGCCCTATTTCGCGGAACACCGCGCCATAGCCGGTATCACCCCCGAACCAGACCTTCCGCCCGCCGCCCGTCAGTGCCATGCTGGCCCACAAGGTCTTGTCCCGATCAAACGGCCCGCGCCCGGAAAAGTGCACGGCGGGCAGCGCGGTGACGGTGAGAGCGTCCAGCGACCAATCCTGCCACCAGTCAAGCTCGGTGATCTGGGTGTAACCCTGCCGGCGCAGCAAGGCCCCGACACCCAGCGGGCAGACGACGGGTGTTTCCGTACGCCAGCGGTAGGCCTGTAGCGCTTTGGTATCGATGTGATCGTAATGGTTGTGGCTGATCACGATCGCGTCGAACCGGGGCAATTCGGCGGCACCAAGCGCGGCGGGCAAGAAGCGTTTGGGGCCCAGTCCGAACGGACCGGCGACCGGGCTGAGATAGGGATCTGTCAGCACCAACTTGCCCCCGATCCGCAGCGCGAAACAGGCATGGCCCAGCCAGCACAATTCGCCTTCGACCAATGCGGCAAGATCAGGTTTGCCGGGCAGGGCCAGATCAGCGGGAACCGGCGGCAGCTTGGCCACCCGCATGTCCCACAGCAGGAATTTCAGGAAGTGGCGCAGCCGTGCCCGGCGCGGAGGGCTGCCGGGCGGATTGCGAAACCCGCCGCCGCTCCGGTGATGCGCAGGGCGCAGGTCCGGAGCAGCGACGGGTTCAGGCATTCAGCAGGTCTTATTCGCCAAAGGTCCGCTGCCACCAGCCGCGCCGTGCGGGGCCAGTTTCTGCGTCGGTATCAGCTGCGGTGTCGTCCGCCGGGACTTCCGCCACTGCTTCCGCAGGAGCTTCGGCATCGGCCTTTTTCTTGCGCACGCGCTTGGGCTTGGCCGGGGCTTCCTCAGCGACAGGCGCTTCCTCAGCGACAGGTGCTTCCACCGCCGGAGCTTCGGCTACTTCGGTATCGGCCTTCTTCTTGCGGACGCGCTTGGGCTTGGCCGGGGCTTCTTCGCTCACCGCATCAGCAGCCGGAACTTCCACGGCGACCACTTCGGCAGGTGCATCGGCATCGGCCTTTTTCTTGCGGACGCGCTTGGGCTTGGCCGGAGCTTCATCGGTGGCGGGAGCTTCGGTCCCGGCCGGTTCGGCATCGCCATCAGTGTCACCGGCTTCGGCCTGTTCGTCATTGCCGCCTTCGCCTTCGCCGTCACCGCGGCCACGCCCACCGCGCCGGCGGCGACCACGACGGCGACGCTTGCGCGGTCCTTCGCCATCTTCACCGCTTTCGTTGCGTTCAGCCTCGCCGCGTTCGCCCTCATCGGCATCGTCGCCGGCATCATCGCCTTCGTCGGAGCCTTCGCGCGCCTCGCCGCGATCATCGCGCTCGTCGCGATCACGCCCGCCCCGGCGGCGACGCTTGCGGCGGCGCTTGCCGCGGCCTTCGCCATCGTCGCCGCGTTCTTCGCGTTCTTCGCGTTCGGCCTCGGTTTCGAATTCATCCTCGTCCTCTTCGACGAAGTCATCCTCTTCCTCGGCAAAGGTGATTGGTTCGAAGCGCGGGGCGAATTCGGGGCGCGGGCCGGACGAACCGACGCGCATCTTGGCGCCTTCGTTCTCACCTTCGGGCAGCACTTCGACGCGGACGTGATAGCGATCCTCGATTTCCGAGAGATCGGCACGCTTGGCGTTGAGCAGATAGACTGCCGCTTCGGTGCTGGCATAGAGCGAGATGATCGAGCCCTTGCCCTTGGCAGCCTCGTCCTCGATCAGCCGCAGCGCGGACAGGCCGGCGCTGGATGCAGTGCGGACCAGCCCGGTGCCGTCGCAGTGCGGGCAGCCGCGGGTGGTCGCCTCGAGCACGCCGGTGCGAAGGCGCTGACGGCTCATTTCCATCAGGCCGAAGCTGGAGATCCGGCCGACCTGAATCCGGGCGCGATCGTTCTTGAGCGCGTCCTTCATCGTCTTTTCGACCTTACGGACGTTGGAGTTGTACTCCATGTCGATAAAGTCGATCACCACCAGCCCGGCCATATCGCGCAGGCGCAGCTGCCGGGCGATTTCGCGCGCGGCTTCGAGGTTGGTGTTGAGCGCGGTCGCCTCGATCCCGTGTTCCTTGGTCGAACGGCCCGAGTTGATGTCGATCGAAACCAGGGCTTCGGTCGGGTTGATGACGATATAGCCGCCGCTTTTCAGCTGGACGACCGGATCATACATCGCCGTCAGCTGGTCTTCCGCGCCATAGCGCTGGAACAGCGGCACCGGATCGACATAGGCCTTCACCTTCTTGGTGTGGCTAGGCATCAGCAGCTTCATAAAGTCACGCGCGGCGCGGTAGCCGTGCTCGCCTTCGATCACCACTTCTTCGATGTCGCGGTTGTAGATGTCGCGGATCGCGCGCTTGATCAGGTCGCTGTCCGAATGGATCAGCGCCGGGGCGACCGATTTCAGAGTGTTTTCGCGGATTTCGTCCCACAACCGGGCAAGGTAATCGAAGTCACGCTTGATCTCGGTCTTGGTGCGCGAAAGCCCGGCGGTGCGGACAATGCAGCCCATGCTCTTGGGCAGATCCAGTTCCGAGATGATCGACTTCAGCCGCTTGCGGTCAGAGGCCGAGCTGATCTTGCGGCTGATCCCGCCGCCATGGCTCGAATTCGGCATCAGCACGCAGTAGCGACCCGCGAGGCTGAGATAGGTGGTCAGCGCCGCGCCCTTGTTGCCGCGTTCTTCCTTGACGACCTGGACCAGCAGCACCTGGCGGCGCTGGATCACGTCCTGGATCTTGTAACGGCGGCGCAGCGCCATGCGCTTGGCGCGCAATTCGTCGGCTTCCTTGGCGTGACCTTTGTTGCCGCCCTGACGGCGACGGCCCCGGCCACGGCGGCGATTGTCATCGCTGCCCGCGTCTTCGCCATTGTCCCCTTCGGCGGCTTCTTCGCCGTCATGATCAAAGGCACCTTCGACGTGGCCGTCCTCGATCGTGGCGACTTCGTCCTTTTCGGCGGTGTCGACCTCGGTCACGCCGCCGAAATCGTCGTCGTGGTGATCATGGCTGGTTCCGGCCATGTCATCGGCCAGGCTTTCGCCCAGTTCGTCGTCGCCAACGAAGTCTTCCTCACCCTCGGCGATGGCGCGCAGGGCAGCCTCTTCCTCGGCGTGGGCGGCTTCTTCCGCCAGCAAGGCCTCACGGTCTTCCTTGGGGATCTGGTAGTAATCGGGATGGATTTCGCTGAAGGCCAGAAAGCCGTGGCGATTGCCCCCGAAATCGACGAATGCCGCCTGCAGCGACGGTTCGACGCGGGTTACCTTGGCAAGGTAGATGTTACCCTTGATTTGCTTGTGTTCGGCGGATTCAAAATCGAATTCTTCAATCCGGTTGCCTTTGAGCACCGCCACCCGGGTTTCTTCCTGGTGGCGCGCATCGATTAGCATGCGCTGGTTCATTTAAAATTCTCCGTGCGCGCCGCCGGGGTGCCGTCTGTAAAGAGCGGTTACCAGCCAGGCTGGCGCGGGTCTGTGCGGAACATCCACGTGCGGCCGGAACTGGTCCGGCAGTGCGAGCGGAAGTATCGGAAAAGCCGGGGCGAAAATTCGCGACGGCGGCGTGGTGCGTGTCTGCAGCAATGAACAGGCGCGGCCTTGCGTGTCGCGCGGGGGCCGCCAGCACTGCCACGGCCCGTTCGGGCTGCGACAGATGGGACGGCGAAAGACTATTCATTCCAGCATCAACCTGTGTGACTCCGGGCGATTGTGCCCGGAATTCTCCCCCGGAGGCCTTGTTCTGCTCTGCCGGCATAAGTGCATGGCAGGCTTGGATTGCCCCGGTAGAAGGGGGTGCTAGCACTGCTTGGCAGCGGCGGCAAGTTGCTAAGAACCCATAGACATCGGTTAGCGAATGGATTGCCTATCGGCGCGGCGGTAACTACGCAGGCGGTCCAATGCGTCGCGCCTTGCTCATCCTGCTGTTGTTTCTGGCCCCCATCGGGGTGTTCGCCGCGATGGTTGCGGCGGACCGCACCTTTGGCGCGCCGGGGCGGGGCTATGACTATGTGATCAAGGTTGATCTGCCCCAGGGCGATGCGGCGCTGGGACTGCCTAAGATCCAGGGGCCGATCGATGCCGGACGGCCGCTGGTGGTGATCGATGCGGGGCACGGTGGCAAGGATCCCGGGGCAGGCACCGGGGCGTTCCGCGAAAAAGATCTGACCCTGTCACTCGCCAAGGCGCTGCGGGACGATCTGCTGAAGGCAGGCGGCGTGCGTGTCGCCATGACCCGCGATGACGATACCTATCTGGTCTTGCCTGAACGTTCAGCGATCGCGCGGCGACTGGGCGCAGACCTGTTCATTTCGATCCACGCCGACAGCACCGAGGCGGCCAGCGGGGCGAGCGGGGCGACGGTCTATACCCTGTCGTCCAAAGGCAGCAATGAAGCGGCGGAAAAGATCGCCGCGCGCGAAAACGCGGCAGACCGGATCAACGGCGTGCGGATTGATGAACAGAGTGATGCCGTTGGCGCAATCCTGGTCGATCTGTCGCAGCGCGAAACCCAGGCCCGGTCCGAAGAGTTTGCCCGCCTGATCCTGCGCGAAGGGCAGGGGCGGCTGCCGTTTCGCGAAAGGTCCGAGCAATCCGCCGCGTTTGCAGTGCTGAAATCGCCCGATCTGGCCTCGGTCCTGTTTGAAAGCGGCTATATCAACAACCCCGCAGACGTGGCCCGGCTTTCATCTGCGCAAGGGCGCGCAACCTTTGCCGCAATCGTCGGCAATGCCGTGCGCGCCTTCTTTGCGCGGCATTCACAAGGCGGTGCAGGTGGCTAGGAACACGCGATTTCCCGTGCTAGTGCGGCGCCCGTGATGACCGATCCCGACGCGCCAGAATCCGTCCACCTGCGTATCCGCCGCGAGGCTGGCGGCGTGCTGACCTGGCTGAAGCAGCACCCGCTGGGGGACTGGGCGCGCGGCAAGTGGCAGACCAGCCAGCTGTTCCGGATCGGCGGTTATCTGCTGGCGGCGCTGGTGGCGTTCAACCTGCTGCTGTGGGTCTTCGTGACCCGCAATCTGCCATCCGCCGAATCGCTGCTGACCTATCAGCCGCCGCTGCCGACCATGGTGCGCGGCGTGAATGGAGAGATTGTCTATTCCTATGCCCGCGAACGGCGGGTGCAGCTGCGGTTCGTCGATTTGCCCAAGCCGCTGATCAACGCCTATCTCTCGGCTGAGGACAAGACTTTCTGGACCCATGGCGGGGTGGACTATACCGGGCTGGCCGGGGCCGTGCTGGACTATGTCGGTAAATTGGGTTCGGGGACCCGCGCCAAGGGCGGGTCGACCATTACCCAGCAGGTTGCCAAGAACATCCTGATCGGCAACGAATATTCGATCACCCGCAAGTTCAAGGAAATGATCCTGGCGCGGCGGATCGAAAGCGTGCTGAACAAGCAGCAGATCCTTGAACTCTACCTCAACGAAATTCCGCTTGGCCGGCAAAGCTTTGGCGTACAGGCCGCCGCGCGGGCCTATTTTGACAAGGATGTTGGCGAACTGCAGCTGCATGAGGCTGCGTTCCTGGCCATCCTGCCGCGTGCACCGGAAACCTATGGCCGCGAAAAGGGCGCGGTCCGGGCGCTGGAACGGCGCAACTGGGCGCTCGATCAGATGGTCAAGAATGGCTACATTTCGGCAGGCGAAGCGGGGCAGGCAAAGGTTCAGTCGCTCGGGCTCAAGCCGCGCCACGCGGAGATCTATGATCCGTCGGTCGGCTACTATGTCGAGGAAGTGCGCCGCCGCCTGATCGCCAAATATGGCGAAAAGGCCGAGGACGGGCCGAACAGCATCTATGCCGGCGGGCTGTGGGTGCGCACTTCGCTTGATCCGCAACTGCAGAAGGCGGCGCAAGCGGCGCTGCGCGGCGGTTTCATGCGCTATGGCGGCGCGCGCGGGTGGCACGGCCCGATCGAGCATGTCGAGCTCGACAAGGACAACTGGCAGAGCCAGCTGCTGACGCTGAACAAATCAATCAATTATCAGAACTGGCGGATCGGCCTGGTGATTGAGCGCGCGGGCAACCAGGCGACGATTGGATTTGCTGATGGCAGCAAGGCTCCGCTGATCGGCCTGCCGGATCAGCTGCGCACCGGTGATGTGACCGCCGCCGCGCCGCAGGGCAATGCCTGGGTGGTCAAGATCATCCCCGAAGTGTCGGGCGGCATGGTCGTGCAGAGCCCGCATAGCGGCCGCGTGCTGGCGATGCAGGGCGGGTTCGATGCCGGGTTGGGCAGCTTCAACCGCGCCACGCAGGCGATGCGTCAGCCCGGATCGACGATCAAGCCGTTCGTCTATGGCACGGGCCTCGATTTCGGCATGACCCCCGCAAGCGAAGTGCTGGACGGCACTTTCTGCGTCTATCAGGGCTCCAAATTCGGGCAGAAGTGCTTCAAGAATTTCGGCGGCGGTGGCGGCAGCGGCAACCACACAATGCGTTGGGGCCTGGAACAGTCCCGCAACCTGATGACGGTGCGGATCGCCAACGATGCCGGGATGGACCATGTGGTCGATACGATTAATCGGGTCGGGATTGGCAAGTATCCGCCGTACCTCGCTTTCGCGCTGGGGGCAGGTGAAACCACCGTGCTGCAGATGACCAACGCCTATTCCGCGCTGGCCAACAACGGGGTGCAGTTTGAACCGACCATGATTGATTTCGTCCAGGATCGCACCGGCAAGGTGATCTGGCGGGCGGACAGCCGCCGCTGCGACAAATGCAATATGGCCGAATGGGATGGCAAGCCGATGCCGCGGCTCGCCGCGCGAGGCAAGCAGGTGATGGATCCGCGCACTGCCTATCAGGTGGTCCACATGCTGGAAGGCGTGGTGACCCGCGGGACGGCGGTTGTGCTGAAGGATCTGGATCTGCCCCTGTTCGGCAAGACCGGGACCACCACCGGCCCGACCAACGTGTGGTTCGCAGGCGGATCGCAGGACATCGTCGGAGCGGTCTATCTGGGCTATGACCAGCCGCGTTCGCTTGGCGGCTATGCCCAGGGCGGGACTTTCGCCGCGCCGATCTTCAAGCAATTCGTCCAGGAAACCCGCGACCGGTGGAGCCACGTGCCGTTCGTAGCCCCGGCCGGGGTGCATATGGTCAAGGTTGACCGGGTAACCGGCAAGCGCGTGTTCGCCGGATCGCCCGGCGATGATCCCAAAAGCTCACTGATCTGGGAAGCTTTCAAGCAGGATAGCGAAGCCAAGCGCACCACACGTCAGGATGAACTGGCATCGCAGCGTGACCAGCTGATCGCCGCGATCCGGCGCGGTTCGGTGGCAAAAGTGAAGGCTGAAAGCAGCGAGGCCGCCAGCACCGAAGCCGATGACGCGCCGCCTCCGATCAGCGCTGATACCTCTATCATCAGCCAATAGCCGCCTGCTGGACAAGAGGGGCGGTTCGGCGCATCTGATGCAGATGAATCGCACCCTGCTTGCCGCGCTCGCCGCAACCTTCGCCCTGATCGTTCCCGCAGCCACCCAGGCTGAATTGCCGCTGGGCACCCGCGCGCCGAATTTCGCCACCCAGGGCGCGCTGGCGGGCAAGGCGTTTGGCTTCAACCTTGCCGCCGCGCTGCGCAAGGGGCCGGTGGTGCTCTATTTCTACCCGAAAAGCTTTACCCAGGGCTGCACTCTCGAAGCGCACGCCTTTGCCGAAGCGATGCGTGATTTCCAATCGGCCGGTGCCACCGTGATCGGTCTTTCGGCAGACGATCTGGAAACCCAGAAGAAGTTTTCGACCGAGCACTGCCGTGACAAGTTTCCGGTCGCCATCGCCACCCCGGCGATCATCCAGGCCTATCAGGTCCAGCTGAAGAAGCCTGACGGCACCGTCCTGCCGATCACATCGCGGACCAGCTATGTGATCGGCCGCGATGGGCGGATCAAGCTGGTCTATTCGAACATGGACTATAGCGACCATGTCAAACAGACGCTTGCCGCAGTTCGTGCGCTGAAGGCCAAGCCAAGAGGCTGAGGGCCCCTTTACTTTCGGGGCAATCCGGCTAGGGCCCGTTCTCCCGGATTTGCGGAGAATTTCCATGCGTGCCGAAGGGCAGGCCCATATTGATCGGATCGAAGCCGCGCTGGCACTTGTGCGCAAGTTCCTTGTGTGGGACCGCGCGCTGCGGCGCCTTGATGAACTCAACGCCCGGGTCGAGGACCCGAAGCTGTGGGACAATCCCAAGGAAGCGGAAAGCGTCATGCGCGAACGCCGCCGCCTGGATGCCTCGGTCAGCACGGTGAAGCAGATCGCCCAGGAAATGGGCGACGCGATCGAATATGTCGAACTGGGCGAGATGGAAGGCGATGAAGCCACCGTCAACGAAGGCCTTGCCGCGCTGGCCGCACTGGCTGACCGCGCTGATGCTGACAAGGTGCAGGCCTTGCTGGCGGGCGAAGCCGACGCCAACGACGCCTATCTTGAAGTCCACGCCGGGGCCGGTGGGACAGAGAGCCAGGACTGGGCCGAAATGCTCCAGCGGATGTATTCGCGCTGGGCGGAACGGCACGGCTACAAGGTTGAGCTGGTCGATTACCACGCCGGTGAACAAGCCGGAATCAAAAGCGCGACGCTGCTGATCAAGGGCGAAAACGCCTATGGTTACGCCAAGACCGAAAGCGGGGTCCACCGCCTGGTCCGGATTAGCCCTTATGACAGTTCGGCGCGCCGCCACACCAGCTTCAGTTCGGTCTGGGTCTATCCGGTGATCGACGATGACATCGACATCGAGATCAATCCGGCCGACCTCAAGATCGATACCTACCGCGCTTCGGGGGCGGGCGGGCAGCACGTCAACACCACCGATTCCGCGGTGCGCATTACCCACATCCCGACCGGGATCATCGCCGCCAGCCAGAATGACCGCAGCCAGCACAAGAACCGCGCCACCGCGATGAACATGCTGAAAGCGCGGCTCTATGAAGCCGAGCTGGCCAAGCGCGAGGCGGAGGCGAGCGGGGAATACCAGGCCAAGACGGAAATCGGCTGGGGGCACCAGATCCGTTCCTACGTTCTCCAACCGTATCAGCTGGTCAAGGACTTGCGCACTGGCACCACTTCGACCTCGCCCGACGATGTGCTAGACGGGGCACTCGATCCTTTCATGGCCGCCGCGCTGGCGCAGCGCGTGACGGGCGAGAAGGTGCAGGTGGAGGACGTCGATTGAGGCCACTGGCCGCCGCGATGGGACTGGTGCTGGCGCTGACAGGCTGTCAGCAGGCCACTCCTGACGCTGATCGGCCCGAAACCTCGCGGCAGTTCCCGCGCGCCTGGCGGCCGGTTTCGGCGCTGGGCGGCAACGATTTCGCCAGCGAAGACCAGCGCGACAATCTGGGTGAAGCCAAGGTCGTGATGGACCTGGCCCGGATCGGCGCAGGCACCACCGTGGCCGATATCGGCGCGGGCGAGGGCTATTACACCGTGCGCCTGGCCGAACGCGTGGGTGCCAAGGGGCGGGTGCTGGCCGAAGATATCGATCCGGGCGCGATCCAGCGGCTGGGTCAGCGGGTCGAGCGTGATCGACTCGACAATGTTTCGATCAAAACCGGCACGCCAGATGATCCGCGCCTGCCGGACAATTCGTTCGACCGGATCTTTCTGGTCCACATGTACCACGAAGTCGGCGAACCTTATGCCTTCCTCTGGCGGCTGCGCCCGGCACTGCGCGCCGGCGGGCAAGTGATCGTGGTCGATGCCGATCGGCCGACCGACCAGCATGGCATGCCGCCAGAGCTGCTTTTCTGTGAATTTCAGGCGGTGGGCTTTCGCTTGGCTGAATTTGTCCGTAAGCCCGAACTGAAGGGCTATTACGCGCAGTTCGAGGCGAGCGGAGAGAGACCGGAGCCTGCTGCGATCAAGCCGTGCAATACGGCCAAGGGAAAGACGGGGACGCAATGAGTTTCAAGGGGTTGAAGCCGATTCTCTATGGTGGTCGCGAAGTGTGGCCACTGGTTGAGGGCGGCAAGGGTGTGGCTGTTTCCAACCATGCCAGCTCTGGCGCCTGGGCGGCGGCGGGCGGCATCGGCACGGTCAGCGCGGTCAATGCCGACAGCTATGATCCCCAGGGCAAGATCGTCCCCCAGATCTATGATGCGCTGACCCGCAAGGAACGGCACGATCAATTGGTCCAGTTCGGGATCAGGGGCGGGGTCGAACAGGTCCAGCGCGCGCATGACATTGCCGGGGGCAATGGCGCGATCAATATCAACGTGCTGTGGGAAATGGGCGGCGCACAGCAGATTCTGGAAGGCGTGCTGGAACGCACCCGGGGGCTGGTCACCGGCGTCACTTGCGGCGCAGGCATGCCCTACAAGCTCAGCGAGATCGCGGCGCGCTTCAACGTCCACTACCTGCCGATCATCAGCTCTGCCCGCGCGTTTCGCGCGCTGTGGAAGCGGGCCTATCACAAGGTCGCCGAACTGATGGCGGCGGTGGTCTATGAAGACCCGTGGCTGGCGGGCGGGCACAACGGCCTGTCCAACGCCGAGGATCCGCGCGTGCCGCAGGATCCCTATCCCCGGGTCAAGGCCCTGCGCGATACCATGCGCGCCGAAGGGATTGCCGATAGCGTGCCGATCGTCATGGCCGGGGGCGTTTGGTTCCTGCGTGACTGGGAAGACTGGATCGACAATCCGGAACTGGGTCAGATCGTGTTCCAGTTCGGCACCCGCCCGCTGTTGACCCAGGAAAGCCCGATCCCGCAGCCCTGGAAAGACCATTTGCGCACGCTGGAACCGGGCGATGTCCTGCTCCACCGCTTTTCCCCCACTGGCTTCTACAGCTCGGCGGTGCGCAATCCCTTCCTGCGCAATCTTGAGGAACGCTCGGACCGGCAGATCCCCTATTCGCGGGTTGAGGCGGGTGAGCATACTGTGCAGCTGGACGTGGGCGTCAAGGGCAAGAACTTCTGGGTTGTTCCGGCGGATCGCGAACGCGCGCGGGGCTGGGCCAATGCCGGCTTTACCAGCGCGCTGCGCACACCCGACGATACGGTGATCTTCGTCACTCCCGAAGAACGTGAGCTGATCCGCAAGGATCAGGCTGAATGCATGGGCTGCCTGTCACACTGCGGGTTTTCGGCGTGGAAGGATCATGACGATTTTTCGACCGGCTACCTCGCCGATCCGCGCAGCTTCTGCATCCAGAAGACCTTGCAGGAAATCGCTCATGGCGGCCCGATAGACGAGAACCTGATGTTCGCGGGCCACGCGGCGTTCAATTTCAAGACCGACCCGTTCTATTCGAACAACTTCACCCCCACGGTGAAGCAGCTGGTCGACCGGATCCTGACCGGGGATTGAGCGGCTGCGGGTGGTGAGCGAAGCAGGTCCGCCAAGCCTGGGATTGTGGGCGCAGGAAGCGCTGCAGATACCTGCGCTGCTGGCCAGCCCGTTGCTGCGCGCGGTGCCGGTTCCGCCCGGTGGGGGCCGCCCAGTGATGGTCCTGCCGGGCTATCTCACCACCGATATGTCATCGGTCCGGTTGCGCCGTTCGCTGAATGCCGCAGGTTATCGTGCGCATGGCTGGGAGCTGGGTCGCAACAACGGCGCGCGGGCGGATCTGTTGGAGCGTTTGTGCTTGCGGGTCAGCTCTCTGGCCGACCGGCATGGTCAGCCGGTCAGCCTGATCGGGTGGAGCCTGGGCGGAATTTTCGCGCGCGAAGTGGCCAAGCTGGCACCTGCGGAGGTCAGGCTGGTGATGACGCTGGGCAGCCCCTTTTCCGGCGATCCGCGCGCCAACAATGCCTGGCGGATCTATGAGCTGCTCAACGACCATCCGGTCGATCGCCCGCCGCTGCAAGTCGACATTCCGGTCAAGCCGCCAGTGACCACGATTGCGCTGTGGTCCGCCAGGGATGGGATCGTGTCCGCCAGCTCGGCGCGCGGGCTGGCAGGGGAAAGCGATCTGCAGGTTGAGGTCGATTGCCGCCACCTCAACTTCGCGCGATCTGCGCGGGCGATCCGGGTGATCGGGCAAGTGCTGGCACAGCACCTGGCCTAATCAGTCTCGCGCGGATCCTCGCCAAAGCGGTTGGTTCCGGCACTGCCCGGGATCAGGCACAGCGCCACTGCGCCAAGGTTGGTCGCGATTGCCAGCCAGTCCAGCGGCCAGATCAGCCGGTCCAGCTGCAGGTTCGCCCCGATCCCGCCGTTCAGGCCAATGATCCCCCGCACCAGCGGCAGCAGCAGGCCGGGCAGCAATAACCACACCCAGCGACCGCTGCGCCCGCCATCGTGGCAGCGCCTTACGAACAGCGACGCGAACGGCAGGGCAAGCACAGCGCCAAGACCCAGATCGGCTTCACGCGGCAGATCCTGTCCGGCGATCAGTTCGCCCAATGACAGCAGCAACGGGACGAGCCACAAGGCGGTCACCGCATAGACGGCCAGATCGGTGCGGCGGGCCCGCCCGGAAAAGCGGAACGTTCCGCGCAGGACGCGCTTCAGGCTGGGGATGAAGCCGGGATAGGCAGGCGCGCGGGCCTGCACTTCCGGCTCAGTCAAATTCCCAGGCCCGTTCGCCATGGCTAGCCAGGTCCAGCCCCTCACGCTCGTCGTCTTCGCTGACCCGCATCGGCAGGACCAGGCTGACCAGCACGGCGATCAGCGCCGTGGCGACGGCCGACCAGACCGCGACCACGCCCACGCCGATGAACTGTGCAGCCAACTGCGAGATCATGGTCTTGCCCTCGGCATAGCCGGTGCCGCCAAGGTCGCTCGACAGGAACACCGCCAGCAGCAGTGAGCCGACCATGCCGCCCACCCCATGGACCGCGAATACGTCGAGCGAATCGTCGATCTTGAGCTTGCCCTTGACGATCTGGATCATCGGATAGCAGACCAGTGCCGCGACCACGCCGATCAGCAGAGCCGCACCGGGCGAGACAAAGCCCGCCGCCGGAGTGATCGTGGCCAGCCCCGCGACCGCGCCGGTCGCAAAACCGACGCTGGTCGGCTTGCCCACGGTGAACCGTTCGACCAGCAGCCAGACCATCGCCGCCGCGCAGGCACCCATGTGCGTGTTGATGATCGCGCTCGCCGCATCGTCGTTTGCCGCCAGCGCCGAACCGCCGTTGAATCCGAACCAGCCGACCCACAGCAAAGCTGCCCCTGCCATGGTCAGCGAAGGCGCATGCGGCAGCATCAGCGTGCGGGGAAAGCCCTGGCGCTTGCCGAGCAGTGCGGCGGCGACCAGTGCGGAAATCCCCGCGGTGGTGTGGACCACAATCCCGCCGGCAAAATCGAGTGTACCCATGGTCTTGGCCAGCCAGCCGCCGCCCCAGACCCAGTGCGCCACCGGCGCATAGACCAGCAGGCCCCACAGCGCGCAAAACGCGATAACCCAGCCAAACCGCGCACGGTCAACCCAGGCACCGGCCATCAGCGCCGGAGTGATCGCGGCAAAGGTTAGCTGGAACAGCGCGAACGAACTTTCCGGAACGGTCAGCCCTTCGCGCACATTGCCCAGATCGATCAGCATCCAGGCATTACCCGCCCCCAGCCAGCCGTTGGTGACGTGGCCGAAAGCCATGGTGTAACCGCAGATCACCCAGATCATCGATGCCACCGCGGCGATCGCGCCGACCTGCACCAGCACGGCCAGAAAGTTCTTGGCCCGCACCAGCCCGCCATAGAACAGCGTCAGCCCTGGCATGGTCATCATCAGCACCAGCGCGGACGAGATCAGGATCCAGGCGGTATCGCCGGTATCGGCCACATCAACGGCGGCGTCCTGGGCAAGGGCGGCAGCCGGAGCCAGCGCGGCCACGGCGGCCAGGCCAAGGGCGGTCAGTTTGCGCATCGGTAGATTTCTCCCCACGCCGTTCTTGCGGCGATTCCTCGCCGGGCGGCTTAGAGCAATGATCGCATATTAGGCAAGCCGGAGCGCGAACGGATGTTGCGCCAATCCGGGATTATGCCCAGCCGTCCAGCACCTGATCGGGCGGGCGGTGGCCATCGACCCAGAAACGGATATTGGCGATCACCTTTTCCCCGGCATGCTCACGCCCTTCCAGCGTGGCGCTGCCAAGGTGGGGCAGGGTGATGACATTGGGCAGCGCGATCAGCCGCGGATCAACCTTGGGCTCGCGGGCATAGACATCCAGCCCGGCCCCGCCCAGATGCCCGCTTTGCAGCGCGCTGATCAGCGCATCCTCGTCAATCAGGTCACCACGGGCGGTGTTGATCAGATAGGCGCCTTGCTTCATCATGGCGAGCCGCGCGGTGTTGACCACGTGGTGTGTGGCGGGGCCCGCCGGGCAATGCAGGCTCAGCACGTCCGCTTCGGCAAATAGCCGGTCCAGATCGGCTTCATAGCGGGCGCCCAGCATGGTTTCGAAGCTGGCGGGCAGGCGGTGGCGGTTGTGATAGACCACTTCCATGCCAAAGGCCCGCGCCCGGTGGGCCACGGCCTGACCGATCCGGCCCATGCCGACAATCCCCAGCCGCTTGCCGCCGATGCAGCGGCCAAGCAGCGCCGAGGGTGCCCAGCCGGTCCATTGCCCATCGCGCACCAGCCGGCTGCCTTCACCCAAGCGGCGCGGGACCGACAGGATCAGCATCATCGTCAGGTCCGCAGTATCGTCGGTAAAGACCCCGGGGGTATTGGTGACCAGAATCTTGCGGGACCGGGCGGCGGCAAGGTCAATATGTTCGGTTCCCGCCCCGAAATTGGCGATCAGGCCCAGCCGGTCCCCGGCTTCGGCCAGCATTTCGGCGTCGATCCGGTCCGTCACGGTGGGCACCAGCACGTCTGCTTCGCGCATGGCGGCGATCAGGTCTGACCGGGTCAGCGGCAAGTCGGCGGGATTGAGCACCGCGTCGAACAGTTCCCGCATCCGCGCCTCTACGGCCGGCATCAGGTGACGGGTCACGACCACGCGCGGTTTGCCGTGGACGCGGCGGGCGAGGGGGGTGTCAGAGACAACGGTCATTGGCTTATCCGCTAGGACTTTGCCCGGGGGCCGGTCAAGCGGCTTGAACCGATGCGGGTGCGAAGGGTAACAGCGACTCATGCAACTGCGCCTGAAATTGCCCGTCCTGCTCGCCGCGTTGGCGCTTTGTGCGCCGCTGCGGGCAGCCGATGACCCCAAAGTACCCTATTGGGCCTCGATCCGCCCCGATGAAGTCAACATGCGGGTTGGTCCGGGGGAAGAGTATCATATCCTGTGGGTCTATCGCCGCCAGCATCTGCCGCTCAAGGTTCTGCGGCTCAAGGAAGCCTGGCGCTTTGTGCGGGATCCCGATGGGGCCCAGGGCTGGATCCACCAGCGCTTCCTGACCCGCCAGCGCGGCGGTCATATAGTGGGCAAAGGCCTGGCTGACATGCGCGAAAGCGGCGATGGCGGGGCCAGGCTGTTGTGGCGGCTCGCGCCGGGGGTAACCGGCCGGCTGGGCGAGTGCGGCAATGGCTGGTGCGCGTTCACCGTGGGGGAACGCAAGGGCTTTGTCGAGCAAAGCCGCCTGTGGGGCGCGGGCGAACCCTGATCGGTTCGCCCGGCACCGATCGTTCTAACGGGTGCGGCGGAAGTCGCGACGGTCTTCGCGCAATTCATGCTTGGCACGGGCCAGTTCACGGCGTTCCACTTTGGCGCGATGCCAGTTCTTGTTGGCGACGGCGCGGTGCAGCTGGCGCTTTTCATGCTGGACGGCGGCATGATCGCGGCGCAGCTCGGCGCGGGTAGTGTGGGCCTGGGCGGCAACCGGAAGAGTCAGACCGCCGACGATTGCAAGGGCGATAAGCTTGGCCTTCATGGGTGTTCTCCTGCTGGGTCATGTCGATTTTGCGACCGGGCCGAGGGAGGGGGGAGCCCGGTCGCAGCAGCAGAATTAAGGCCGCAAAAATGAATGCCAGCGAAACAGCCGGGCTGTTTCACTGGCATTCGTGTCTCAAACTGTCGCAGGATTTGCGCCATTTGTCGCACCCCCTGAACGATCAGGCAGGTGCGGGCCGGGCGCTAGTTCGCCTTGGGCCGGATGGTCAGCACCGCGCCTTTGGCATCAGTAGCGGTGAAGCTGCCGTCTGCTGCCGGAGCGCTGTCGGTAAAGCATTCCGCCGGGGCCGAGCCTGACGGATCGAAGCAGGTCTTGCCATCGACCAGCTTGACCAGCCCGGCGACGCGGTGGCCTTTGCCATCATCGTCGACATAGGTGCCATCGGCATTGATCGTGGTTGATCCAACCGCTTTGCCATCTGCACCGAACACTTCAAACGTCCCCGTGGCAAGGGTCGCGGCGGCCTGGGGAGCAGCGGCATCGCTGGCCGCGGCTTCGCTGGCTGCGGGCGCGGCTTCCTCAGCGGATTTGCTGCAACCGGACAAGGCAGTGGCCGCGGCAAGGGCGGCAATCAGTAGGCTGTTACGCATGATCGGGCATCCTGTTGTTATGGCTGCGTTTTGGCGTGCTTGCGCCAAAACGCAGGTTATCACCCCAACCGGTGCCCGACAAGCGCGGCGTCAGACCAGTTCAACTGCCACCGCAGTCGCTTCGCCGCCGCCGATGCACAGGCTGGCAATGCCCCTGGTTTTGCCGTGGCGCTTGAGCGCGGCGATCAGCGTGGTGACGATCCGCGCACCGGACGCCCCGATCGGGTGGCCCAGCGCGGTTGCGCCGCCGTGGACGTTGATCTTGCCATGATCGATGCCCAGGTCGTGCATCGCGAACATCGCGACGCAGGCGAAAGCTTCGTTGACTTCGAACAGATCGACATCGCCAATCGCCCAGCCGGCCTTGGCCAGCACCTTGTTGATCGCGCCGACCGGGGCGACAGTGAAGTCCTTGGGTTCCTGCGCATGGGCGGCCATGGCGATCACGCGGGCGACCGGGGTCAGGCCTTTGGCCGTGGCAACGCTCTGGCGGGTCAGGACCATCGCGGCAGCGCCGTCGCTGATTGAGCTGGAGGTGGCGGCGGTGATCGTGCCGTCCTTGGCGAAGGCGGGCTTCAGTGTCGGGATCTTGTCCGGGCGGCCCTTGCCGGGCTGCTCATCGGTATCGACCACCACTTCCCCCGCACGGCTGACCACGGTCACCGGGACCACTTCGTCAACAAAAGCCCCTTCGCTGATCGCAGCCTGGGCGCGGCGCAGCGATTCGATCGAATAGCTGTCCTGCGCCTCGCGCGTCAGTTGATAGGCATTTGCGGTATCCTGCGCGAAAGTGCCCATCGCGCGGCCGGCTTCATAGGCGTCTTCCAGCCCGTCAAGGAACATGTGGTCATAGGCCGTATCGTGCCCGATCCGCGCGCCCGAGCGGTGCTTTTTGAGCAAGTAGGGCGCATTGGTCATGCTTTCCATGCCGCCCGCAACGACCAGATCGATCGAGCCCGAAGCGAGCGCTTCTGCGCCCATGATCAGGGTCTGCATACCCGATCCGCAAACCTTGTTGACCGTGGTCGCCTGGACCGATTTGGGCAGCCCGGCCTTGATCGTGGCCTGCCGGGCCGGGGCCTGACCAAGCCCGGCGGGCAGCACGCAGCCCATATAGACACGCTCTACGTCGGCCCCGTCCACCCCGGCGCGGGCCACGGCACCCTTGATCGCGGTGGCACCAAGGTCGGTCGCCGAAACATCAGCCAGCGCGCCTTGCATGCCGCCCATCGGGGTGCGGGCATAGGACAGGATCACGACGGGATCGGCGGCGGAGAACGTGGCCATGACAGTGCCTTTCAGTAAGGGAAGCGCGAGTCCTGCCGACGCATAATGCTGCACTGCATCATTGGCAATCGCGCAGTTGCCGCGCTGCTTGACTTGCCAAGCGGACGCAACTGCGGAACAAGGTCGCAAATCAAAACGGAGGGGACGCCGTGTCCGATACTGAAATTGCCCGCCTGCAGACCGTGCTTGATGCGCAGCGCGCTGCCTTTACCGCTGCCTTGCCCGAACCGATGTCGGTCCGGCGTGACCGGATCGATCGGGCGATTGCCCTGCTGGTCGATCACAAGGATGCCTTCGCCAAGGCGGTCAGCGCGGACTTTGGCCATCGCAGCACCGAGCAGACATTGATGAGCGACGTGATGCCTTCTGTCAGTGCGCTCAAGCATGCCCGCAAGCATTTCGAAGCCTGGAGCCGCGATGACAAGCGCAGCCCGATGTTCCCGCTTGGCCTGATCGGGGCCAAGGCCAAGGTGATGTACCAGCCCAAGGGCGTGGTCGGAGTGATCGCCCCGTGGAACTTCCCGGTGGGCATGGTCATGGTGCCGATGGCCGGGATCCTGGCTGCCGGCAACCGCGCGATGATCAAGCCGAGCGAATTCACCGAGCGCGTCGCCGACCTGTTTGCCGAACTGGTGCCGCAGTACTTCGCCGAAGCGGAAATGGCGGTGTTCACCGGCGGGGTCGAGGTTGGCACCGCGTTCAGCAAGCTCGCCTTCGATCACCTGATTTTCACCGGGGCGACCAGCGTGGGCAAGCATATCATGCGCGCCGCGGCGGACAATCTGGTGCCGGTGACCCTGGAACTGGGCGGCAAAAGCCCGACCTTCATCGGCCGCAGCGCCAACAAGGCCCAGGCCGGTGAGCGGATCGCCATGGGCAAGATGATGAACGCCGGGCAGATCTGCCTTGCCCCCGATTACCTGCTGGTCGCCAAGGATCAGGAAGGCGAAATGATCGAGAGCGTCAGCAAGGGCGTTGCGGCGATGTACCCCACATTGCTGGCGAACGATGACTATACCTCGGTGGTCAACGGCCGGAACTTTGAGCGGCTGCAGGGCTATCTGGCCGACGCGAAAGAGAAGGGGGCCGAGCTGATCGAGGTCAACCCGGCGGGCGAGGACTTCAAGTCGAGCAATGGCAACAAGATGCCGCTGACCATAGTCCGGAACGTCACCGAGGACATGAAAGTGATGCAGGAAGAGATCTTTGGTCCGATCCTGCCGGTGATGACCTATGACTCGATCGATCAGGCGATCGATTATGTGAACGACCACGACCGCCCGCTGGGGCTGTACTACTTCGGGCAGGACAAGGTCGAGGAGCAGAAGGTGCTGAGCCGGACGATCTCGGGCGGGGTCACGGTCAACGACGTGCTGTTCCACAACGCCATGGAAGACCTGCCGTTCGGCGGGGTCGGACCATCGGGCATGGGCAATTACCACGGGATGGACGGGTTCAAGACCTTCAGCCACGCCCGCGCGGTCTATCGTCAGGCCGGGCTGGACGTGGGCAAGCTGTCCGGGTTCAAGCCGCCCTATGGCAAGCAGACTCAGGCCACACTGAAGCGCGAGCTGAAGAAGTAGGGCACCTGCCCTTCGAAGGTCACAAAGGTCACAAAGGTCACAAAGGTCACAAAGGTCACAAAGGTCACGCGAAAACGCTGTTTTCACTTGTGTGACCTTTGTCACCCACCGATGGGCGAGCGGACTTGGGCCGGGGTCTGGACAAGGGTAGCAGCCTGCCGTCTGGCCGGCCTGCCGCAACAATTGGAAAGAACCTGCGAATCGTCTTACCAGATCGCGGGCCTGTAGGAAAATTTCACCGGAATTGCGGGCTTCCCCCACTTGCGCCCGTGGCCTGCCGGGACTAGGGCGCGCACATCCCTTGGCAAGGCTGATTCCGGCCCCAGAAAGGCACTGTTCGTGGTCGATTTATCGCAATACCTGCCGATCCTGATCTATTTGGGGATCGCGTTCGCGCTGTCATCGCTGTTCGTGTTCCTGCCGATGGGGGTTTCCCGCCTGACGGGTTCGCATCAGCCCAATGCGGAAAAGAACAGCGAATACGAATGCGGCTTCCCCGCGTTTGAGGATCCGCGCAGCCAGTTTGACGTACGCTTCTATCTGGTGGCGATCCTGTTCATCGTGTTCGATCTGGAAGCGGCCTATCTGTTTCCCTGGGCGGTCAGCCTGAAGGAAGTGGGCTGGGCCGGCTGGCTGGCAATGATGGTATTCCTGGCGGAACTGGCCATTGGCCTCGCCTATGCATGGAAAGTGGGAGCGCTGGATTGGGAATGAGCACGCTCGTAAACAGCGCCGGACAGCCGATTTCGTCGGGGCAGGGGATCGTCCCGCCCGATCAGGGCTTTTTCAACGACCTTAACAGCGAAGTGCATGACAAGGGCTTCCTCGTCACCAGCACCGAAGACCTGTTTCAGTGGGCGCGCACCGGCAGCCTGTGGTGGATGACCTTCGGCCTCGCCTGCTGCGCGGTGGAGATGATCCACGTCAACATGCCGCGGTACGACATGGAACGCTTCGGCGTCGCCCCGCGCGCCTCTCCGCGTCAATCGGATGTGATGATCGTGGCGGGCACGCTGTGCAACAAGATGGCCCCGGCGCTGCGCAAGGTCTATGACCAGATGTCAGAGCCCAAATACGTCATCTCGATGGGCAGCTGCGCCAATGGCGGCGGCTATTACCACTACAGCTACAGCGTCGTGCGCGGGTGTGACCGGATCGTGCCGGTGGACATTTATGTGCCCGGCTGCCCCCCCACGGCTGAAGCGCTGCTTTATGGCGTGATGCAATTGCAGCGCAAGATCCGCCGGATCGGGACGGTTGAGCGATGAGTCAGAATTTTCCTGCACACCCTTTGCCGTTCGTGTCGAGCGAAGTCGAGACACTTGGACGCAGCGTGTCTCGACTTCGCTCGACACGAACGGAGGTTGGTTCCAAATGACTGTCCTCCACTCCGCCCCCCGCTTCACCTCGAACGAGGGCGTGCTCGCTGCGCTGACCAAGGCGCTTGGCAGCAAGCTGGTGTCAGGTCATGAGGCCCACGGCGAAGTCGTACTCACCGTGGCCCGCGCCGAAATCGCCAATGCGCTGCGGCAATTGCGCGATGAACACGAATACCAGCAGCTGATGGAAATCGCCGGGGCCGATTACCCCGACCGGGCCGAACGCTTCGAAGTGGTCTACATGCTGCTCAGCGTGACAAAGAACCACCGCGTGATCGTCAAGACCACCGCCTCGGAAAGCACTCCGGTGCCGACCGTGACCACGCTCTGGCCGGTCGCGGGCTGGTTAGAGCGCGAAGTGTTCGACATGTACGGCGTGATTTTCGAAGGCAACACGGATCTCCGCCGGATCCTGACCGACTATGGCTTCGAAGGGCACCCCTTCCGCAAGGACTTCCCGCTGACCGGCTATGTTGAATTGCGCTATTCCGAGGAAGCCAAGCGCGTGGTCTATGAACCGGTCAAGCTGCCGCAGGACCTGCGCCAGTTCGACTTCATGAGCCCGTGGGAAGGTGCGGACTATGTGCTGCCGGGTGACGAAAAAGCTGAAGGGGACAAGAAGTGAGCTTCACCCTGGAAGAATCGCCGACCACCGGAGATGAAGTCATCACCAACTACACGATCAACTTCGGGCCTCAGCACCCGGCGGCGCACGGCGTGCTGCGCATGGTGCTGGAACTCGATGGCGAAATCATCGAACGGGTCGATCCGCACGTCGGGCTGCTCCATCGCGGCACCGAAAAGCTGATTGAAAACAAGACCTACCTGCAGGCGCTGCCCTATTTCGACCGGCTCGACTATTGCTCGCCGCTCGGGATGGAGCACAGCTACGTTCTGGCGATTGAAAAGTTGCTCAATCTGGAAGTGCCGCTGCGGGGCCAGTACCTGCGCGTGCTGTTTGCCGAGCTGACCCGGATCTGCAACCACATGCTCAACATGGGTTCGCACGTGATGGATGTCGGCGCGATGACGCCGAACCTGTGGATGTTCGAAGTGCGCGAGGACTGCCTCAACTTCTTCGAACGTGCGAGCGGCGCGCGGATGCACTCTGCGTGGTTCCGCCCCGGCGGGGTCCATCAGGACGTCCCGCAGGCGCTGCTCGACGATATCGGAGTGTGGCTGGAAAAGCGCATGCCGACCCTGTTCGAAGACGCCATGTCGCTGGTGGTCGACAACCGCATCTTCAAGCAGCGCAATGTCGATATTGCCAAGGTCAGCAAGGAAGACGCGCTGGCCTGGGGCTTTTCCGGCCCGATGATCCGCGCCGCCGGCATCCCGTGGGATCTGCGCAAGAGCCAGCCTTATGACGTCTATGACCGGATGCAGTTCGAAATCCCGGTCGGCACCAACTCTGATTGCTATGACCGCTTCATGGTCCGGGTGGAGGAAGTGCGCCAATCCGCCAAGATAATCCAGCAGTGCCTGCGTGAAATGCCAGATGGCCCGGTCGCTTCGGACGACCGCAAGGTTTCGCCGCCCAAGCGCGCGGAAATGAAGCAGTCGATGGAAAGCCTGATCCACCACTTCAAGCTCTACACCGAAGGCTTCCACGTGCCCGCTGGCGAAGTCTATGTCGCCACCGAAAGCCCCAAGGGTGAATTCGGCGTCTATCTGGTCAGCGACGGCAGCAACAAGCCGTACCGCTGCAAGATCCGCCCGACCGCGTTCAGCCACCTTCAGGCGATGGACTTCATGTGCAAGGGCCACATGCTCCCCGACGCAACCGCCATCCTCGGCGCGATCGACGTGGTGTTCGGGGAGTGTGACCGGTGATGATGAAACTCGTCAGTTTGGCTCGGCGCTTGCCCTGGCCGTTGCACGTTCTGTTCGCCTTCATCTCTAATGGCGCCCATTCGCCGCCGGATCGCAAGGTGCCTGGGAAAGGCAAGCGCAATGCCTGACCGCCTCGCCATCGCCACCCAGATGATCGCGCACTACAACGCGCAGGATGCCGACGCCTATGTCGCGCTGATGACCGACGATGCCTGCGAAGCCAGCTATCGCGGTGCGGTGCTGCGCGATGGCAAGGAAGGCGTGCGCGCCGGGTTGAAGGCGATGTTCGCGGAATTTCCGGAAAACCGTGCGGAGATCATCGAGGGCTACCACCTTGGCGACTATGCCGTGCTGCATGAAAAAGTGTGGCGCTCGAACGCTTCCGAGCCGTTCGAAGTCATGTCCGTCTATTCGTTCGAGGGCGACAAGTGCTCTCGCGTGGAGTTCATTCGTTAATGGCTGATCGTCATCTCGAACCCGATAGCCCCGAACTGCGCGCGCGCTGGGGCAGCTTTGCCTTCAACGCGGCGTGGGATACCAAGGCCAAGGCGGCGATCGCGCGCTATCCTGCCGGGCGCCAGCGCTCGGCCGTGATGGCGCTGCTCGACTATGCCCAGCGCCAGGTGGGTGAGGAAACCCAGACCCAGGGCTGGCTGCCGATCCCGGTGATGGAATATGTCGCGAAGTACCTCGACATGCCGATCATCCGCGTGGTCGAGGTCGCCTCGTTCTACACCATGTACAATCTGGTGCCGGTCGGCCGGTTCCACGTGCAGGTCTGCGGCACCACGCCCTGCATGCTGCGCGGCAGCGATGACATCATGGCCGCCTGCAAGGCGCGGGGCATGCACAAGGGCCACACCACCGATGACGGGATGTGGACTCTGACCGAAGTCGAATGCATGGGCAATTGCGCCTCCGCGCCGATGGTCCAGATCAACGACGACAATTTCGAAGACCTGACCGCTGACCGGCTGAACACCGTGCTCGATGCGCTGGCCAAGGGCGAAAGCCCCAAGGCCGGAACGCAGGAACCCGGCCGCCACACGGTCGAGCCGCTGGGTGGGCCGACCACGCTGACGGCGATGGTTTCGGCCAACCACGACTATCGGAAGGAGTGGTAAGCCATGTCACTTGAGGACAAGGACCGCATCTTCACCAACGTCTACGGCTATCAGCCGTGGAACCTGAAGGCTGCGCAGGCGCGCGGGGATTGGGACAATACCAAGGCCCTGCTGGCGCTCGGCCAGGACAAGATCATTGATGAGATGAAGGCCAGCGGCCTGCGCGGGCGCGGCGGGGCCGGGTTCCCGACCGGGCTCAAGTGGTCGTTCATGCCCAAGGAATCGAAGGACGGCCGTCCCAGCTTCCTCGTCATCAACGCCGACGAGTCCGAACCCGGCAGCTGCAAGGACCGCGAAATCATCCGCCACGATCCGCACAAGCTGATCGAAGGCGCGCTGGTCGCTGGTTTCGCGATGCGCGCGCGCGCCGCCTATATCTACATTCGCGGCGAATATATCCGTGAGGCCGAAGTGCTCGTCGCCGCCGTGCAGGAAGCCTATGACGCCGGGCTGCTGGGCAAGAACGCGGCCAAGAGCGGCTATGATTTCGACGTCTTCGTCCACCGCGGCGCGGGCGCCTATATCTGCGGTGAAGAAACCGCGATGATCGAAAGCATCGAGGGCAAGAAAGGCCAGCCCCGGCTCAAGCCGCCGTTCCCGGCCGGCGCTGGGCTCTATGGCTGCCCGACCACGGTCAACAATGTCGAATCGATCGCGGTTGCCCCCACAATCCTGCGGCGCGGCGCGGCCTGGTTCTCCAGCTTTGGGCGGGATAACAACAAGGGCACCAAGCTGTTCCAGATCAGCGGGCACGTGAACAAGCCCTGCGTGGTCGAAGAAGCCATGTCGATCCCGTTCAGCGAACTGATCGAAAAGCACTGCGGCGGCATTCGCGGCGGGCGGGACAATCTGCTCGCGGTGATCCCGGGCGGCAGCTCGGTCCCGCTGGTTCCGGCGGCCGAGATCTGGGACGCGCCGATGGACTTTGATGGCCTTCGCGCGGTCGGCTCGGGCCTTGGCACCGCCGCCGTGATCGTGATGGACAAGAGCACCGACATCGTCCGCGCGATCAGCCGCCTGTCGCACTTCTACATGCACGAAAGCTGCGGCCAGTGTACGCCCTGCCGCGAAGGCACCGGCTGGATGTACCGCGTGATGGAACGCCTGCGCACCGGCGATGCCGACGTGGCGGAAATCGACATGCTGCACGATGTGACCAAACAGGTCGAAGGCCACACCATCTGCGCCCTGGGCGACGCGGCCGCCTGGCCGATCCAGGGCCTGATCCGCCACTTCCGCCCCGAGCTGGAGCGCCGGATCGCGGAGAATGTGCGGGAGGCGGCGGAGTGAGTACCGTTGAGCAATACTTCGCAATTTTGGGCGGCGCTATCGTGCTCATCGTTATGGGCAAATTCATCAGCATGCTAGTGAGCGGGACATTCCCCAATGACAAGTCAAGTGGTGAGGGAATGTCGGATGCTTCAGGAGCAGGCGACGGTGGAGGTTCCCACTAATGCCTAAAGTAACCGTCGACGGCATCGAACTCGAAGTCCCGCAGGGCGCTACGGTCCTGCAAGCGTGCGAGCTGGCGGGGAAAGAAATTCCGCGCTTTTGCTATCATGAGCGGCTGTCCATCGCCGGCAATTGCCGGATGTGTCTGGTCGAAGTCGCGCCCGGGCCGCCCAAGCCGCAGGCGAGCTGTGCGCTGCCTGCCGCCGAAGGGCAGGTGATCAAGACCGACAGCCCGATGGTCAAGAGGGCGCGCGAAGGGGTGATGGAGTTCCTGCTCATCAACCACCCGCTCGATTGCCCGATCTGCGACCAGGGCGGCGAATGCGATCTGCAGGACCAGTCGGTCGCCTATGGGCGCGGGTCCAGCCGGTTCCACGAGCACAAGCGCGCCGTGACTGAAAAGTACATGGGCCCGCTGATCAAGACCACCATGACGCGGTGCATCCAGTGCACCCGCTGCGTGCGCTTTTCCGAAGAGATCGCCGGGGTCGATGAAATCGGCGCGCTCTATCGTGGCGAAAACATGCAGATCACGACCTATCTGGAAAAGGCCGCGACGCATGAGCTTTCGGCCAATGTGATCGACCTGTGCCCGGTCGGCGCGCTGACCAGCGGGCCTTATGCGTTCGAAGCCCGCCCGTGGGAACTGAAGAAGACCCTGTCGATCGACGTATCCGACGCACTGGGCAGCAACGTGCGGCTCGACAGTCGCGGCCGCGAAGTGCTGCGCATCCTGCCGCGCGTCAACGATGACGTGAACGAGGAATGGCTGTCCGACAAGGGCCGCTATCAGGTCGATGGCCTGATGAAACGCCGGCTTGACCGGCCCTATGTCCGCCGTGACGGCAAGCTCGTTCCCGCGAGCTGGGACGAGGCGTTTGCCGCCGTCGCCAGCGTCAATCCGGGCAAGTCGGTCGCGGTGATCGCGGGCGATCTGGTCGATTGCGAAACGATGTTTGCGGCCAAGGCACTGGCCGGGGCGCTCGGCTCCAGCCTGCTTGAAGGGCGGCAGACGGGCCTGAGCTACGATTGCTCGAACCTCGCGGCGGTCAACTTCAATTCGGGCCTGGCCGGGATCGAGGATGCCGACGCGCTGCTGATCGTGGGCAGCCATGTGCGCTGGGAAGCCCCGGTGCTTAATCCGCGACTGCGCAAGGCGGCGATGCGCGGGGCCAAGGTCTACGTGGTCGGCCCGCATTGGGACGCGACCTATCCGGTTACCAACCTCGGCAACGATCTTGCGGTGCTGGGCAAGCTGCCCAAGGATGCCGACGAAGTGTTCAAGAGCGCGCAGCGTCCGGCGCTGATCATCGGCGGGGCCGGGCTGGGCAAGGGCGCGCTCGATGCGTGCCTCGCGCTGGCTGAAAAGTACAAGCTGGTGCGCGCCACTGACTCTGGGGCATGGAACGGCTTCAACGCGCTGCACATGGCGGCCAGCCGCATGGGCGGGCTGATGCTGGGCTATGCGCAAACGGGCGGGATCGCCGATCTGGTTGCCGCCAAGCCCAAGCTGGTGCTCTCGCTAGGCGCGGACGAGGTGGACTATACGAAGTTCGCCGGTTCGACCGTGGTCTATATCGGCCATCACGGCGACAAGGGCGCGCATGCGGCTGACGTAGTGCTGCCGGGCGCGGCCTTCACCGAAAAGCCGGGCACCTATGTCAACACCGAAGGCCGGGTGCAGCTGGCCGACAAGGCCGTGTTCGCACCGGGCGACGCGCGTGAGGACTGGACCGTGCTGCGCGCCTTGGCCGATGCGATGGGCGTCTCGGTCGGGTTCGACAGCTTTGACGAATTGCGCGCGGCGATGGCCAAAGCGGTTCCGGCGCTCGGCCGCGAAGGTCTTGCCGATTACGGCGCGCTGCCCAAGGGCAAGGCCGGGGCGAGCGGCGTGATCGACGCTTATCCGATCAAGGACTTCTACCTCACCAACCCGATCGCCCGCGCCAGCGAGACGATGCAGCGCTGTTCGGCAGAACTGCTCCACGGGGAAAGCTTTGCGGAGGCGGCGGAATGAAACGCGCCATTTCCCACAAATCCGTCACCCTGAACTTGTTTCAGGGTCCATCGCTCGGCACGGCCGGTGGTAGATGGATGAGAGCGACCTTGCGGCTCGGTGGTCTTGCCACTGCGTCTTTTGGGCGGATGGCACGATGGACCCTGAAACAAGTTCAGGGTGACGAACTTGGGGTTATGTCATGAGCTGGCTTGATCGCGGTATGACGGCCAATTTCCAGTCCTGGTTTGGCTGGTCGCACGAAGTTGCCTGGGCTTCGGCAACCATCCTCGGCATCCTGCTGATCGCGTTGCCGCTGATGCTCAGCGTGGCGATGATCATCTATGCCGATCGCAAGATCTGGGCGGCGATGGCGCTGCGGCGCGGGCCGAACGTGGTTGGGCCGCTTGGGCTGCTGCAGTCGTTCGCCGACGGGCTGAAGGTGTTCCTGCAGGAAACCATCATTCCCAGCGCGTCGAACAAGGCGCTGTTCCTGCTCGCGCCGATCATCACCTTTACCGTCGCGTTGATGGCCTGGGCGGTGATCCCGTTCAATTCGGGCGCGATCCTGGCCGATATCAATGTCGGGCTGCTCTATGTCCTCGCGGTCAGTTCGCTCGGCGTTTACGGCACGGTGATCGCGGGCTGGTCGTCGAATTCGAAGTACCCGTTCTTCTCGGCCATGCGCGCTTCGGCGCAGATGATCTCCTACGAAGTGTCGATCGGGTTCATCCTGATCTGCGTGGTGCTGTGGGCCGGCACGTTCAACATGAACGGCATCGTCATGGCGCAAAAGGGCCACGTGTTCGGCCTGATCAACGGCTTCGTCGCCAATCCGCTGCTGTTCCCGATGTGGGTGATGTTCCTGATTTCGGGCATGGCCGAAACTCAGCGTGCGCCGTTCGACCTGACCGAAGCGGAAAGCGAATTGGTCGCCGGGTATCAGACCGAATACTCCTCGATGAGCTTCGCGCTCTACTGGCTGGGTGAGTACGCGAACGTCCTGCTGATGTGCGCGCTCAACGCCGTGCTGTTCTGGGGTGGCTACCTGCCGCCGCTGGACCTGCCGGTGCTCTATCTGGTGCCGGGCTGGATCTGGCTGTTCGGCAAGATCCTGTTCTTCTTCTTCGTGTTCTCGTGGGTCAAGGCCACGGTCCCGCGCTATCGCTATGACCAGCTGATGCGGCTGGGCTGGAAGGTCTTCCTCCCCGTTTCGCTGTTCTGGGTGTTCCTGGTCAGCGGTTACCTCATGTACACAGGACACTTCTCATGAGCGTCGCACAGCTCATCAAGAGCTTCACCCTGTGGGAGTTCGTGAAGGCGCATTGGCTGACCTTGAAGTATTTCTTCAAGCCCAAGGCGACGATCAACTATCCCTTCGAGAAGAACCCGCTTTCGCCGCGTTTCCGCGGTGAGCATGCGCTGCGCCGGTATCCCAACGGCGAGGAACGCTGCATTGCCTGCAAGCTGTGCGAGGCGACTTGCCCGGCGCAGGCGATCACGATCGAAGCCGAACCGCGTGAGGACGGCAGCCGCCGCACCACGCGGTACGACATCGACATGACCAAATGCATCTTCTGCGGCTTTTGCCAGGAAGCCTGCCCGGTCGATGCCATCGTCGAAGGGCCGAACTTCGAATATGCGACCGAGACGCACGAAGAACTGCTTTACGACAAGGCCAAACTGCTGGCGAACGGGGACAAGTGGGAGCGGGCAATCGCCGCGAACCTTGAAGCCGATGCGCCGTATCGATAGGGGGCCCGCGATGAACCTTCTCCCTATGTCCGTTCGTGTCGAGCGTAGTCGAGACACCACCCACAGCGCCAGCGTGTCTCGACTTCGCTCGACACGAACGGGACCGGGTGAGTTTTTGGTAAGGTCGGCGTGATGATCCAGGTTCTTGCCTTCTATCTGTTCGCCGCCCTGACGATTGCCGCCGGGGCCTTCACGATCCTGTCGCGCAACCCGGTTCATTCGGTGCTGTGGCTGATCGTGGCCTTCTTCAACGCCGCCGGGCTGATGGTGCTGTGCGGCGCGGAATTCATCGCGATGCTGCTGGTGATTGTCTATGTCGGCGCGGTCGCGGTGTTGTTCCTGTTCGTGGTGATGATGCTCGACATCGATTTCGCCACGCTGCGCGCCGGTTTCATCCGCAACATGCCCTTGGGGCTGGTGCTGGCCGTGGTGCTGCTGGCCGAGGTACTGATCGGCCTTGGCGCGCTGGGTGCGGGCGGAATCAAGCTGGGCACGCCTGATGGCAGCGCCGCGCCGCTGGCCGGGGCAAGCAACATCGAGGCAATCGGGGCGCTGCTTTACAGCAAGTACCTGTTCCTGTTCGAAGCGGCCGGGCTGGTCCTGCTGGTGGCCATGGTCGGCGCGATTGTGCTGACCCACCGCCAGCGCAGCGGTGTGCGCGGCCAGAACGTGGCCAAGCAGAACGCGCGGCGTCCGGATGAGGCAACGTTCAATGCATCGCCCGAAGTGGGCAAGGGGGTCCAGCTGTGATCGGCATCGAACATTACGTCATCGTCAGCTCGGTGCTGTTCGTGCTGGGCGTGCTGGGGATCTTCCTCAACCGCAAGAACGTGATCGTCATCCTGATGGCGATCGAACTGATCCTGCTGGCGGTGAACCTCAACCTGGTCGCGTTCAGCAGCTTTTTGCATGACCTGACCGGTCAGATTTTCGCCATGTTCGTGCTGACTGTGGCGGCCGGTGAAGCCGCTGTGGGGCTGGCGATCCTGGTGATCTATTTCCGCGATCGCGGGACCATTGCGGTTGACGATGTCAACCAGATGAAGGGGTAAGACAGTCGTGGATCCGATCCTCCTCATCGTGTTCCTGCCGCTGCTCGCGGCGGCGATCGCCGGGCTGGGCAACCGCGCGCTGGGCAATGTTCCGGCCAAGGCGGTGACCACGCTGGCGCTGTTCGCCGCTTGCGCGCTCAGCTGGCCGATTTTTATCAGCTTCGTTTCGGGCCACGCCGAACCACATGTGGTGCAGGTGCTGCACTGGGTCCGCTCGGGCAGCCTGTCGTTCGATTGGGCGCTGCGGGTTGATACCATGACCGCGGTGATGCTGGTGGTGGTGACGACCGTGTCGGCACTGGTCCACCTGTATAGCTGGGGCTACATGGACGAAGACCCGGATCAGCCGCGGTTCTTCGCCTATCTCAGCCTGTTCACTTTCGCCATGCTGATGCTGGTGACCGCCGACAACCTGGTCCAGATGTTCTTCGGCTGGGAAGGGGTGGGGCTCGCCTCGTACCTGCTGATCGGGTTCTGGTTCCGCAAACCGAGCGCCAGCGCCGCCGCGATCAAGGCCTTCGTGGTCAACCGCGTGGGCGATCTGGGCTTCATGCTGGGGATTTTCGGCACCTATCTGGTGTTCAACACCGTCTCGATCCCCGAAATCCTGGTCCGCGCGCCCAGCATGGCGGGTTCAACAATCCATTTCCTGGGCATGCAGTGGGATACGATGACGATCCTGTGCGTGCTGCTGTTCATCGGCGCGATGGGCAAGTCGGCGCAGCTGGGGCTCCACACCTGGTTGCCTGACGCGATGGAAGGGCCAACTCCGGTTTCCGCGCTGATCCACGCGGCGACCATGGTGACCGCGGGCGTGTTCATGGTTTGCCGCCTTTCACCGATGTTCGCAGTCAGCGAAACGGCGATGAACGTGGTGACCTATGTGGGCGCGGCAACGCTGTTCTTCGCGGCGACGATCGGCACGACGCAGTGGGATATAAAGCGGGTGATCGCCTATTCGACCTGTTCGCAGCTCGGCTATATGTTCGTCGCGGCAGGCGTTGGCGCACCGGGTGCGGCGATGTTCCACCTGTTCACTCACGCCTTCTTCAAGGCGCTGCTGTTCCTGGGCGCGGGCAGTGTGATCCATGCCATGCACCATGAACAGGACATGCGGTACTATGGCGGTCTCGCCAGGAAGATCCCGCTGACCTATGCCGCGATGATGGCGGGCACGCTGGCAATCACCGGGCTGGGGATTGTCGATGTGTTCGGCTTTGCGGGCTTCTATTCAAAGGATTCGATCCTCGAGGCTGCCTATGCCTCGGCCAGCGACAGCGGGCGGTTCGGGTTCTGGATGGGGATTACCGCCGCGTTGCTGACCAGCTTCTATTCGTGGCGGCTGATCTTCCTGACATTCCACGGCAAACCGCGCTGGGCGCAGAGCGAGCATGTGCAGCACGCCGTCCACGACGCGCACGGCCATGGGCATGACGATCACGGCCACGGCCACGCGCACCACGATGACGGCACTGCCGGCTATCACCCGCACGAAAGCCCGCTGCCAATGCTGATCCCGCTGGTAGTGCTGAGCCTTGGTGCGGTGTTTGCGGGCTGGGTCTTCAGCCACAGCTTCATCAGCGAAGGCGGCGGTGAATTCTGGAAGGGTTCGATCGCGTTCAGCGAAGAACTGATCCACCACATGCACGCCGTACCGACCTGGGTGAAGTGGGCGCCTTTCGGTGTCATGGCGCTTGGGCTGTTCACTGCCTGGTATGCCTATATCCGCAACCCCAGGCTGCCTGCCGCGTTCGTCGAGCAGTTCGGTGTGGTCCACCAATTTGTGTTCAACAAATGGTACTTCGACGAGCTCTACAACTTCCTGTTCGTGCGTCCCGCTTTCTGGCTGGGGGACAAGTTCTGGAAGTGGGGCGACATCGGCCTGATTGACCGGTTTGGTCCCAACGGCGCAGCCTGGGTGGTTGCCCAGGGCAGCCGCGCGGCCAAGGTCGTGCAATCGGGTTATCTTTACAGCTATGCGCTGGTCATGCTGCTCGGCCTAACGGCGGCAATCAGCTGGGTGATGGTGCACTGATATGTTGAATCACATCCTCTCGCTGATGCTGCTGGTGCCCCTGCTGGGCGCGGCCATCTGTCTGTTCGTTGATGCCAAGGCGGCGCGCACGGTTGCGCTGGCGGCTACGCTGATCGATTTCGCGCTCGGGATCGTGCTGTGGAACCAGTATGAAGTGGGCGGCCCGCGCTGGCAGTTTCAGGAAAGCGCGGAACTGTTCGCGGGCTTTTCGTGGAAGCTGGGGATCGATGGCATCGCGCTGATGCTGATCGAGCTGTCGGTGTTCCTGATGCCGATCTGCATCCTTGCCAGTGCCTCGATCAAAAAGCGTGTGGGCGAATACATGGCGGCGTTCCTGCTGATGGAAACGCTGATGATCGGTGTGTTTTCGGCGCAGGACCTGTACCTGTTCTACATCATGTTCGAAGCTGGCCTGATCCCGATGTACCTGATCATCGGCATCTGGGGCGGCGCGGACCGGATCTACGCCAGCTACAAATTTTTCCTCTACACCCTGCTCGGTTCGGTGCTGATGCTGATCGCGATGCTGTGGATGGTGCATGAAGCCGGGACGACCGACATCCCGACCCTGATGGAATACAATTTCCCGGTCGAAGCGCAGAAATGGCTGTGGCTCGCCTTCTTCGCCAGCTTTGCGGTGAAGATGCCGATGTGGCCGGTCCACACCTGGCTGCCCGATGCCCACGTGCAGGCACCCACGGCAGGTTCGGTGATTCTGGCGGGGGTGCTGCTGAAGATGGGCGGTTATGGCTTCATCCGCTTCAGCCTGCCGATGTTTCCTGAGGCAAGCGCGCACTTCGCCTGGCTGGTGTTCGCGCTGTCGATGATTGCGGTGGTGGTCACTTCGCTGATCGCGCTGGTCCAGCACGACATGAAGAAACTGATCGCCTATTCCTCGGTCGCGCATATGGCGATCGTTACGGTCGGCCTGTTCGCGTTCAACGTGCAGGGCCTTGAAGGCTCGATGATCGTGATGCTCAGCCACGGGCTGGTCTCGGGCGCGCTGTTCCTGTGCGTGGGCGTGATTTACGACCGGCTGCACACGCGTGAGATCGATCGCTACGGCGGCCTGTCGATCAACATGCCCAAGTATGCGCTGCTGTTCATGCTGTTCACCATGGCTTCGGTCGGCCTGCCCGGCACCAGTGGATTCGTGGGCGAATTCCTCAGCCTGGCGGGCATTTACCAGGTATCGAGCTGGGTGGCATTCGTCGCTGGCACCGGGGTGATCCTGGGCGCGGCCTATATGCTTTACCTCTATCGCCGCGTCGCGTTTGGAGAGCAAAAGAACGCCGATGCCGCCGCCATGACTGATCTGTCTGCGCGTGAAGTGCTGATGCTCGCGCCGATTGCAGCGGTAGTGCTGTGGATGGGCGTCTATCCTGAAAGCTTTCTCGCCCCGATGCGCCAGGACATTGCCACGCTCGATGCGCGGCTGTCGCAGGCCAAGCCTGAAGGCGATGCAAAATTGACGGCGGGCAAGCCCAAGGCTGCCGCCGCCCATGAAGAACCTGCGCAACATGGGGGGGCGCACTGATGGATTGGTCCCATTCCCTGCGCCTCGTTGCGCCTGAAGAACTGCTGAGTGTGGCCAGCCTGGTGCTGCTGCTTGGCGCGGCCTGGGCCAGGTGCGCCCGCGATGCCCGGGCGATTACCTGGCTCGCGGTTGCCACTCTGGCGGCTTGCGCCGTGATGGTGGCACCAACTGCATTTACTGCGGCGCGTGGGCCGGAAGTGCTGGCTTTTGGCGGGCTGTTCGCGGCAGATGCCTTTGCGGCTTATGCCAAGTTGCTGATCTATGCCGCGGCGGGTGCATCGCTGCTGGTCGCCCCGGCCTTTTTTGAAAAGCTGCGCGCCTACCGGCCGGAATATCCGGTGCTGGTGCTGTTGGCGGTTGCGGGCATGGGCATCATGGTTTCGGCCACCAACCTGCTAACGTTGTACATCGGCTTGGAGCTAAATTCGCTGGCCGCCTATGTCCTCGCCGCGTTCCTCAAGGACGATGATCGGTCGGCCGAAGCGGGCCTCAAATACTTTGTGCTCGGGGCGCTCGCCAGCGGGATACTGCTGTTCGGGATGAGCCTGACCTATGGTTTCACCGGCACCACCAGTTTCACCGGAATTGCAGCCGCGCTGCAAGGCGGGGTTTCAACCGGGGCGCTGTTTGGCGTAACCTTCGTGATGGCGGGTCTGGCCTTCAAGATCAGCGCCGTGCCGTTCCACATGTGGACGCCAGACGTCTATGAAGGCGCACCGACCCCGGTTACCCTGTTCTTCGCCTCTGCCCCCAAAGTGGCGGCGCTGGCGCTGACCATGCGGGTCACGCTTGATGCCTTTGGATCGCAGGTTGCGGCGTGGCAGCAGATCGTGATCGTCGCCGCGCTGGCTTCGATCGTGGTCGGCGCGCTGGGCGCGATCGGGCAGACCAATATCAAGCGGCTGCTGGCCTATTCCTCGATCAACAACGTCGGCTTCCTGCTGATTGGCCTGGCTGCCGCAACCCCGGCGGGTGCGGCGGGCATGCTGGTTTACCTGGCGATCTATGTCGCAATGACGGTGGGCGGTTTCGTTGCCGTGCTGATGCTGAAAGATGCGGCGGGCAATCAGGTTGAGCAGATCGCCGACATTGCCGGACTGTCCAGCCACCGCAAGGTCCTGTCTGCATGTCTTGCCATGATCATGTTCAGCCTTGCCGGGATCCCTCCGCTGTTCGGTTTCTGGGGCAAATTCGTGGTGTTCCAGGCTGCGGTCGATGCGGGGCTGCTTCCGCTCGCAGTGATCGGCATTGCCGCCAGCGTGATCGGTGCGTTCTATTACCTCAAGGTGGTCAAGGTGATGTACTTTGACGAACCGGTGATGAAGGTGACCGGGCAGAGCAACTGGATCCATCAGGCCCTGCTCGCCGCGTCGGCGCTGTTCATCTCGCCGGCGGGCTACCTGCTGACGAAGTGTCTGGGCGGACTGGCGGCTGCGGCTGTTGCTGCGCTGTTACACGCCGCTTGATCCAATACGTCGCCGCAACCGGATCGACCAATGCCGACCTGGCCGCCCGCGCGGCTGCCAGAGAGGCCTTGCGCGAAGGCGACTGGCTGGTTGCAGATCGCCAGAGCGCCGGGCGAGGACGGCAAGGTCGCGCCTGGTTTGACAGTTCGGGCAATTTCATGGGTTCGACCTGGGTAGAGCGCTGCGCGGGCGATCCGATGCCCGGAACGCTGGCTCTGGTCGCGGGTCTCGCGGTTTTTGAGGCGGTCACACCGCTGATTCCTCCGCCACAGCGCGCTATGCTGAAATGGCCCAACGATGTGCTGGTTGGCGGGGCCAAGCTCTGCGGAATTCTGCTCGAAGGCACGGGGCAGGGCGTGGTAGTCGGGATCGGGGTCAACCTTGCCCGGGCGCCGCAAGTCGAAGGGCGAGAGACGACCGCACTGTCCGCCTATGGTCCCGCGCCCGATCGCGATGCGTTTGCCGCAGTGCTGGCCCGTCAGTTCGAACTGGAACTGGAACGCTGGCGCACGTTCGGGCTTGAACCACTGGTGCGGCGCTGGACGGCTGCCGGCCATCCCGAAGGCACGCCGCTGCAGGTTGGAGAGCCCGGGGATGAACCGCTGCGGGGCACATTTGCCGGGCTAGCATCAGATGGGGCCTTGCAACTGCGCCTGACTGACGGCACCACCCTTGCCATCCACGCAGGCGAAGTCCGCCTCGCTGCTGATAATTGAGGATCACACCATGCTGCTCGCCGTCGATGTGGGGAACACCAACGTCGTCTTCGCGCTGTTCGAAGGCCGCACGATCAAGGCGCGCTGGCGGATCGCCACCGATCCGCGTCGCACCGGCGATGAATACGCCGTGTGGCTGATGCAGTTGCTCGAAATCGAAGGCTTCAGCCGCGACGTGGTGGACCAGATCATCATTTCCACCGTCGTCCCGCGCGCGCTGCACAATCTGGAAGTGCTGGCGGACAAATATTTCAAGGTGCCTGCCTTGGTCGCGGGGATCGCTCCGGTCGACTACGGCATGGAAATTGACGTGGACGAGCCGCGCTCGCTGGGTGCGGACCGCGCGGTCAATGCGATTGCAGCTCATGCCAAGTATCCGGGCGACCTGATCGTGGTCGATTTCGGCACGGCCACTACCTTTGACGTGATCGATTTCAACGGTGCCTACAAAGGCGGATCGATTGCCCCAGGGCTCAACCTCTCGCTCGACGCGCTGGTCGGCAACACTGCCAAGCTGCCCCGCATCGCGATTGAAAGTCCGCGTACCGACAGCGTGATTGGCCGCAACACCGAAGATCAGATGCTGATCGGGGTATTTTGGGGCTATGTTGCGATGATGGAAGGCCTGATCGCGCGGATGCGGGCCGAGATCGGCCGCCCGGCCAAAGTGATCGCCACCGGCGGACTTGCCATTCTGTTCCAGAAGCACACCAGCCTGTTCGACGCGGTTGATGCCGATTTGACGCTGGAAGGGATGGCTATCCTGGCGGAGAAGGCCCACAGGGCCTGACATGACGAAACCCGGCAAGGAATTATTGTTTTGCGCGCTCGGCGGCTCGGGCGAGATTGGCATGAATGTCAATCTCTACGGCTGCGAAGGCAAGTGGCTGATGGTCGATCTGGGGATGACCTTTGGCGCCAACGAATACCCCGGCACTGAACTGGTCTTCGCCGATCTCGATTTCATTGAGGAGCGCGTCAAGGACTTGATCGGGATCGTGCTGACCCACGGGCACGAGGATCACATCGGTGCTGTTCCCTATTTTGCCAAGGAACTGGGCGTACCGCTTTATGCCACCCCGTTCACAGCCAGGCTGGTCAGTGAAAAGCTGGTCGAGGCAGGGATCGCGGGCGAGGTTGAGCTGAAAGTCATCGATCACCTCGACAGTTTCCAGCTGGGACCGTTCGGCATCCGTTATGTCCCGCTGGCGCACTCGATTGCCGAGGGTAATGCGCTGGTGATCGAAACACCTTATGGCCGGATCTTCCATACCGGCGATTGGAAGCTTGATGACCGGCCGCTGGTGGGCACGCCTGCAACCACCGAGGAACTGACCGCGATCGGGGATCAGGGGGTGCTCGCGCTCGTCTGCGATTCGACCAATGTGTTCAATCCCGCCGCGTCCGGATCGGAAGGCGCGGTGCGCGATGCCTTGCTCGAAGAAGTGCGCCGTCACCATGGACGCCGGGTGCTGATCACCACGTTCGCTTCCAACGTTGCACGGTTGCAGACTCTGGCCGAAGTGGCCGAGGCGACACATCGGCGGCTTTGCATAGCAGGCCGCTCGCTTGACCGGATCATTCGCGCGGGCCAGGCCTCGGGCTATCTCAAGGATCTGCCGCAGACGGTTGATTTCGACACGGCGATGAACCTGCCGCGCGGCGAAGTGCTGATCGTTGCCACCGGCGGGCAGGGCGAACCGCGCGCGGCGCTGGCCCGGATTGCCGAAGGCAATCACCAGATCGCGCTGGAATCGGGCGACGTTGTGCTGTTCTCCAGCCGTCAGATCCCCGGCAATGAAGTCGCCATCGGGCGGATCCAGAACCGACTCGCCGGGCAAGATGTGGTGATCGTGACTGATCGGCAGGCAGAAATCCATGTCTCGGGCCACCCCGGGCGTCCCGAATTGCAGGCGCTCTACAGCTGGATTCGCCCGCAGATCCTGATGCCGGTCCACGGCGAAGTGCGGCATATGAAAGAGCAGGGCCGGCTCGGCAAGGCCAGCGGGATCAAACAGGTGGTGGTCCAGCAGAACGGCGATCTGGTGCGACTGGCGCCGGGCAAGCCTGGCAAGATCAGTGAAGTGCGGGCCGGACGCCTGGTGCTTGATGGCGACATCATCGTGCCCGCCGATGGCGAAGCGATGGTGATGCGCCGCCGTCTGGCTCACAACGGTTTTGTCGTGGTGGTGCTGGATGGCAAGGGCCGGGTTCAGGTTGAAGGGATCGGCCTGCCGCTGGACGAGGACTATGACGATTTCGCCGCCGAAGCGCGCGAGGATGTTGCGGCGGCGCTTGCCAAGCTGAAAGGCGGCCAGCGCCATGACCGCGAGGCGATTACCGAAGCCGCCCGGCTGGCCGCGCGGCGCGCCGCCAGTCGCTGGTCAGGCAAGAAGCCGCAGGTCCGCGTGATCCTGCCAGAGGTTTGAGCTGCGATGAAACTGACGTCGATGATCGCGATCTATGCCCTGTTCTGGGTAATGGCGGCGATTTTCCTGCTGCCCTTCGGCTTGCGCACACCGCACGAAGTTGGAGAAGAGCCGCAACGCGGCCATGCCAGCAGCGCCCCGATCAACTTCAATCCGCGCCGCATTGCCCGCCGCGCGACTGTTCTGGGGCTGGTGTTCTTCGCGCTCTATTACGCGAACTACATCAATGGCTGGATCACGACCGAAGATCTTGACGTGACGGCGTGGTTTCCTGGCCTGCTCGGAAAGTAGCTTAGAGCCTGATGAGATGAGATTGATCCAACCCCTGCGGGGCGGGCCAATCTAATGCCATCAGGTTCTAGCTGCGCAGCCGCTCGATCGCCTGGGCCAGTGCGACATAGAGCTTGCCCATATCCGACGATAGCAGCGTGACCCCCAGGGCATGGCCATCGCGTGTGGACAGCAGCTGACGCAGCATCGCTTCGAAATCGTGAATATAGCGGCTGACATGTTCGCGGAAATCGGCGTCGTTCTCATAAAGCTGGGAGACCGACCTGGCCTCTGGCGCCTCGAGCAGCTTGACCGCACGGCGTGTGAAGACCCCGCGATCACCACGCAGATAGCTGGCCCAGGCAGTGTCTGAAACCTCGCTGTCCATCGCTCGGGCAATATCGATGGCGTTCGAATTGAGCGATTCGGTGATCAGAGCGACGCGGCGGGCGAAATCATTGTCGACCTGTTCCTCGGCACGGCTGCGGGCGTGTTCGACCCGCCGTTCGAGGTGCCCGGCCAGTTCGCTGACTTTGGCCAACTGGTCACGCAGCTGGATCGCGGCTTCGCGGCTGACGCCAGAGGCATGGGCCGCCGCCTGTTCGAGTTGCCCGGCCGCTTCTGCGGCGCGGGCGTGCATCGCCTTGTCGATCGCCGCGCCGCTCGCCTCACCAATCCGCTCGGCAAGCGCGGTGATCGAGTTGGCACTCATCGCTTCCAGATCGCTCACGGCGGCGCTGGCCGCCCCGGTCAGCGATACTATCGCCGCTTTCAGCGCGCCCTGCGCATGTTCGGCGAGTTCTTCACTGTTGGTGCGGACGCTCTCCAGTTCGGTCCGCAACCGTTCCAGTTCGCCGCCATGTTCGCCCAACTGGCCGCCCAAGCGTTCATGCAAAATCGCAAGATCGCCCAATGCCCCGGTTAGCAGGGCCTGTCCCTGATCAAGATGCGCAGTCAGGCTGGCACCCTTGCCTTCGGCATCGACCATCGCCTGCTTTAATTCTGCGGTACGGGCTTCGATTTCGGCCAGCTTGGCTTCACTCACGGCCATGGCCTGGGGCAGGTCCTGGGTCGAATGCTGGACACTGGCCTGGATCAGTTCGAGCAGACGGACGCTATTGTCAGTCAGTTCGTTGACCGCCGTGTCAGTTCCCGCCAGCGCACCGCGGCTGAGTGTCAGCTTCTCGGTCAATTGCGCCAGACTGCGGGCGACGCCTTGCTCGACTGCTGTGGCGTGATCAGCGCTTTCTGCCATCCGGGTGGCAAATTGGCCAAGCTGCTCTGCGATGGTTTCGCTTTGCCCGGCAATTTGACGAGACTGCGCTTCATGCGCTTCGCGCCGCTCGGCAATCGCTGCGTCGAGTTCGGTCATCTGCCCGGCCAGCCGCTCTGCGAAAGCGGTGTGCTGCGCGGCGATTTCATCGCGGCGGCGGTTCATTTCCTCGGCAAACAGGCGGTCGCGCTCGATCATCCGGCTGTCAACGTCCTCCGCCTCCTGAGCCAGTGCGGACAAGCGGTTGCGCGCGGATTCAAGCGCCTTCTCGTCAATTTCGCCAACCTTGGCGATGGCATCGCGCAGCTGTTCTTCCAGCCGCCCGATCGACCCGCGCCAGGCGGTCAGCGCGCCTTCTTCGGCTTCACGCAGCGCGCGGCCGATGGTGGCGCCTTCATCCCGCACAGCGGAAAGCCGCGCGCGCAGCGAAGTGAGGCTTTCGGCTTCGTTGCCATCAAGCTGTTCACGGGCCGTGTTCAGCTCTTCGCCCAGAGCAGCGGCGCGGGCGCGGATTGCGGCCAGCACGGCCACTTCATCGCTGTCCAGGCGGGTGCGGAACTGTTCACCCTGATCCGCGAGCGCGGCAAAGCGCGCAGTTGCTATCCCATCGAGCTGCTCGGTCTGGCGGGTGAATTCACCAAGCGTGTTTTCGACCAACCCCTTGAGCGACAAGACTTGCCGCTCGCTCGCCTGGCCAAATTCGTTGAGCTTGTTGAAGCCCTGGATCATGTCTTCCAGTTGGGCATGGGCGGTGCGACCGGCGGTGGCGATATTGTTGGTGACGTCCTTGGCCGAATTGGCGATCACCGGCAGCTGTCCACGCAGCTTTTCCATGTTTTCCAATGCAGCAGTGCTGACATCGCCGATCGCATCGATCCGCAGGCCGTTGTCACGCACCAGACTGGCAAGCCGGTCCGCGTTCTCGCTCAGCCGTTCGCTGGCGACCCGGCCCAATGCTTCGAGATCGCGGGACTGGGCAGAGATGAATTCGCGCGCCAGGCTGAGTTCCTGGTTAACGGTGGTCAGCCGGGTTTCCAGCCGGGCGCTTTCATCGCCCAGCAGGCGTGCTGTTTCACCAAAGCGCTGCGCCTCGCGGCGGCTGTTGCGCAGGATGAGTTGCCACAGCACGCAGACCAGAAGCACCGGCATCGACCAGTCGCGGATCCACACAGTCCATTGTGCAGGTGTACCGCCGGTCGACATGTCCACCAGATTGACCGAGATGAACAGTGCACTCCACCCGATTACCGCCAGGATCGCCGCAGTTGCGCCTGCAATCAGCGCCCAAGGCCGACGCGGCGTGACGGCCGGTTCGTCCCACACTTCATCCAGTTCCAGCGCGCCATCCTCTTCCAAGGCGGCAAGCTGTTCTTCCGAAACGGGATTTTCCGTTTCTTCGGTTACGGCGACGATGCGGGTTCCCCTGGTCATGCGGTGTGGATAACACGGGGGATGCCTGTGGATAAACCCCCAGTTAACCAAATCGTCCTAAGGGATTGATTCATGGCATATGAAGCAGGAGCTCTCGACGCGACTCTGGCCGCTGCGGCGGGCGAGGACCCCGCGCTGTTTTCCGAACTGCGTCAGGCGTTTGGGGAAAGTGCGCTGCGCCAACTGGACCTGCTGCGGCGGTCACGCTGCGATGCCAATTGGCAGATGTCCGCCTTGCGGCTCAAAGGCTTGGCGGCAAGCTTTCATGCGGAACCTTTGATGCTGCTGGCTGATGAGGCGCTTGATGGCGCGCCGGGGGATCCATCGGTGATGCGCCGGATCCAACTTTACCTCGACGAGTTTCTCGCCGTTTAGGCCGTTTTGCCGCGCGGCTGCTTGGCAGCGACGCGCTGCTGCTCTAGAACCTGCGGCCCATCCCACGCGCGCGGAGAAAGACGCTGCGGGTCGCCCTGTTATCCACGCTTGAAACTGTTCCCGGCAGTTCCGCGCCGCGCGCGCTGCTGCGCGTCGGCGGGATTAGCGTGCTTTCGCAGCAACTGCGACTGGCGCTGGCGCTGGATTGCGAACGGGTCATCTGCCTGGGCAATGCCATCACACCTGAACTGCTCGCCATGCAGCACCAGGCCGAAACGGCCGGAGCCAGCTTTCACCTGATTGCCGGACCACGTGCATTGGGCGGACTGGTGACCGCGACCGACGAGGTCATTGCCCTCGACGATGGCTTGCTGGCCTTGCCGTCGGAACTGGCGACACTGTTGGGGCAAGGGCAGGGAGTGCTGGTCCAGCCGATCGAGCAAGGACTGGAAGCAGGGTTTGAACGGATCGATCTGAACCACGCCAGCGCCGGGGCAATGCGCATTCCGGGGCGGTTGGTGGAACGGTTGGCCGAACTTCCGCCGGATTGCGATACGATTTCCGCCCTCCAGCGCATTGCCTTGCAAGCCGGGGTCAGCCAGCGGCCTATCCCTGGCCCCGGACAGCGCGGCCCGGTGTGGGCGCTGATCCGGCAGGAAGCTGATGCGCAGTCGCTTGAGCCCTTGTGGATTCGCCTGCGCACCAGGCAGGATCGGCCGATTGGTCCGTCGCGCTGGCTTGCTCTGGCCGGGGTCCGACAATTCGGCCCGGCGTTGCTCCACGCCGGCAGCGGCAGCACCATCCTGGCGATTGGCGCGGCCTTGCTGGCCTTGCTGGGGATCGGCTCCGGCTGGTTTGAAGCCACGGCACTGGGGCTGGGCTTCTGCGCTTTTGGTTGGGTGATGCGGCAATCGGCCGCTTTCCTGTCGCTGATCGAAAGCGACGATGTGCGCGGATTGCGGCATTTTCTGCGCAGTGAAACGGCCTATGGCTGGATGCTGGATGCCATCATGGTAATCCTGATCGGCTGGGGTGCTGGCGGGGCAATTCCGCTGATCAGCTATGAACGTTACTTCCCGGCGCTGATGCTGGTCGCTTTGCTGCGGATTCTGCCGCGCAATCTGGGCGCGCAATGGGGGGCATGGCTGGAAGACCGTGCTTTGCTGGCCGTGCTGATGCTGATTGCGATGCTGGCGGGCCTGGGCCGCGAAGCGGCACTGGCGGGCGCGCTGTTATTGGCGCTGGCCGGAATTGTTCTGCCGGGCCGTGAATTTCGACTAACGCGACCTTAACCAAGCAGGCGTAAGGCTGCCTCCCATGAACGAGAATGCTGCCCAGGCCCTGACACAGGTTCCGGTCGAAACGGTCATGCGCGATGAACTTGCGCATGGCGATGCCTTGCTTGGCACGATCGCGCCGATCCTGCGTCACTTGCTTGCCAATGACGATCATTCGCTGTTTAGCGACGAGATCATTGCCCGCGTGCGCGGTATGATGGACGATCTTGCGCGCCAGTTGCTCGATGCGCTGGCTGTCGCGGGCGGACTGGACGGTGATGGCCAATATCCCGCAGAGCAGCGCGAGGCGCTGATTGAGGCTTTCGTGGCCCATCCCGGCCTGCTGGCCCATGCCCACGCTCTGGCGTTGGAATGGCAGTTGACCGAACGGCTTGAGGCTCGGCTCAGCCTGGATCCGGTCCTTTCACCGCTGCTTCAGGCGCTGATTGCATCGCCTGACGCAGGGATGGCGGCGACGGCAATGGCGCTGCTGGCGGCGCAGGCGCGTTATGTCCAGTGCCAGCGTCGCATGCAGTTGCCGCTCGCGGAATTGCCGGGCGACCTGCTCCACGCCGCGCTGCGCACGCTCTATGCTGCGGCGGCTGGTCGGGATGATCTGGCCTCCGCAGCCGAAACCGCGATTCGCGCGAACTATGCCGAGGCACGCGGACGGTTGGGGTTGATCGCTCGGCTGATCACCGGAATGGGTGGCGGGGCCACGGCGGCACTGGCAGTAACCCATGGCGGGGTAGCGATGTTCCTTTCCGCCATGGCGCTTGCGTCCGGGCAGGAACGCGATCTGGCCGTGCTGGCGACCAACGAAGGCCAGTTGGCCCGATTGGCCCTGGCATTGCGCGCGTCCGGCATGAAGCCGCAGGGCGTGGAAGAACAATTCGTCGCGCTCCATCCCGATGTCGCATTGCCCGAAGGGTTCGAACAGCTCGGTTCGGATCACGCCGCGGCACTGCTGGCCCGATCGGCGGCAGTCGTCGGCGCTTAAGGCATGACCACACAAGGTTCCCCCCTGGCCCGCGCCGAAATCGACGCGGCTGACCGCATGGTCAGCGCGGAGGAGCCGCTGTCGGGCCTGCAATTGCGCTGTGGGGGAGAAATTCCGGGCGTGATTGCGACGCCCGCTTTGCTTGATCTGGTGCGTAAGGCGCGCAGCTATGGTCTCAAATTGGGGCGGGCCATGCGCGCGAGCGACGGGCAGGATGCGATTACGGCCTGGCTGGAAATCGAGCCGCAGGCAGATGGGGCCTGTCAGGTTACCTTGCGCAGCTGGCAGGCCGCGCCGCTGCCACCCGAAGATGTCGCCGCAATCGGTGAACGCCGCGCCGCGATTGACCGCACTCTGGCTGAACTGACTGCCCGGCTGGATGCTGCGCAACTGCTGTTGTCAGTCGATTGCTCGGCAGCTGACCTGCAGGATGCCGCTGCCCGGATGCGTGCCGGGCTGGGCCAACCCTGGACTGACTTCGTGACGATCGAAGGCAACGCTCACCGCCAGCCATTGCACTGGCGGCTGCTTGATGGAGCAGTGGTCAGGATTGCCGGTTCAGACCGATCCTGGCGGGCCAGCCTGTTCCCCCAGATCGTGCCGGGCGCTGAACCTGCCGGGTTTGAGCTGTGCCTGACTGCAGACACGCCGCTGGCAGCGCGTGAAACCCCCGCAAGCGCAGTGCTTCCCGCCAATGTCATGCCCCAGAACGGCCCTGGCCTGGTCGGGCGCGATATTGCGCCGGTCCTGCGCCAACCGATCGCCCGGATTATCGCCAACGCTGAAACGATCCGCACCCGATTGGCCGGGCCACTGGCTGATGAATACAGCCAGTACGCTGCCGATATTGCCGCAGCGGGGCAGCACCTGCTTTCGCTGGTTGAGGATCTGGCCGATCTGGAAGTGGTCGAATCCGAAGAGTTCAATACCGCGCCCGATCGCATCGACCTTGCCGATGTGGCCCGCCGCGCTGCCGGAATTCTGGGGGTTCGGGCACAGGAACGCGGGATCGGGATAGATGCTCCGAAACCGGGTGAGCATTTGCCCGCAATCGCGGAATTCCGCCGAGTGCTGCAGATTCTGCTGAATCTGGTTGGCAACGCTATTCGCTATGCGCCGGACAATTCGCAGGTCTGGATCCGGCTGGAAGATGCCGGCACCCGCGCCCGACTGGTCGTGGCCGATCAGGGGCCTGGGCTCTCGCTGGAGCAACAAGCCAAGGTGTTCGAAAAATTCGAGCGGCTGGGCCGCAGCGGCGAAGACGGTGGATCGGGGCTGGGGCTTTACATTTCGCGGCGGCTGGCACGCGCGATGGGGGGCGATCTGTCGATCGAAAGCGCACCGGGACAAGGCGCGCGCTTTATCCTGGATGTCCCGGCAGACCTGCTGGCCTCCCGGCCAACCACCGCTCAGCAGGCAGAGCCCGATCAGCCCGAAAGCTGAATTGCACAACGGCCCGCCCGCCGGCTTTGGGCCGGACAGGCGGATCGTTCAAATTCAGCGCTTGTCGATGCTGACGTAATTGCGCTGCGTTGGCCCGGTGTAGAGCTGGCGCGGACGGCCGATCTTCTGGCCAGGATCGCTGATCATCTCGTTCCACTGCGCCACCCAGCCGACAGTGCGGGCAAGGGCGAACAGCACGGTGAACATGTCGGTCGGGAAACCGATCGCCGACAGGATGATTCCCGAATAGAAATCGACGTTGGGGAACAGCTTCTTGTCGATGAAATACGGATCGTTGAGCGCCAGATGTTCCAGCTCCAGCGCGGTCTCGAACAGCGGGTCGTTGACTTTCAGCGCATCGAACACTTCGCGCACGGTCTGCTGCATCACGGTCGCGCGGGGATCGTAGTTTTTGTAGACGCGATGACCAAAGCCCATCAGGCGGAACGGATCATTCTTGTCCTTGGCGCGCGCGATGTAGTGCGGAATCTTGTCCGGCGTGCCGATTTCCTTGAGCATGTTGAGCGCAGCTTCGTTCGCGCCGCCATGCGCCGGACCCCACAGACAGGCGATCCCCGCCGCGATGCAGGCAAACGGGTTCGCGCCCGAAGAACCGGCCAGGCGCACGGTGCTGGTCGAGGCGTTTTGTTCGTGATCGGCGTGGAGGATGAAGATCCGGTCCATCGCCTTTTCCACGGCCGGAACGACTTCATATTCCTCGGCTGGGACGCCGAAGGTCATCTTGAGGAAGTTGCCGGTGTAGCTGAGCTTGTTGTCCGGATAGACGAATGGCTGACCGACCGAATACTTGTAGGCCATCGCCGCAATCGTCGGCATCTTGGCGACCAGGCGGTGGCTGGCAATCTTGCGCTGCAGCGGATCGGAAATGTCGGTCGAATCGTGATAGAACGCCGAAAGCGCGCCAACCACACCGCACATGATCGCCATCGGGTGAGCATCGCGGCGGAACCCGCGGTAGAACGTGGTCAGCTGTTCGTGCACCATGGTGTGGCGAGTGATGGTGCGGCTGAAATCGGCCAGTTCATCTTTGCTCGGCAATTCGCCGTTGAGCAGCAGATAGCTGACTTCCATGAAGCTGGAATTTTCTGCCAGCTGTCCGATCGGATAACCGCGGTGGAGCAGCACGCCTTCATCGCCATCGATATAGGTCAGCGCGCTTTCGCAGCTGGCGGTGCTGGTAAAGCCCGGATCATACGTGAACATGCCGGTTTCGGCATAGAGCTTGCGGATGTCGACCACATCGGGGCCGACGCTGCCCGACAGCACGGGATAGCCGAATTCACCGCTTCCGGTGCTCACCTTAACCTGATTGCCCACCCTACTTACTCCTGACAAAGAGTCTGCCTTCAAGCGGAACGCGCCTGCGCGGCAATCCGCGCGAGGCTTTCGTCCCGCCCCAGCAGAACCAGCACATCGAATATACCCGGGGAAGTTGTTTGCCCGGTTAGCGCGGCCCTAAGGGGTTGCGCAAGCTTTCCAAGCCCGAGTCCGAGCTCTTCCGCCATTGATTTGAGACTTACTTCCAGTCCGTCGCTTGTCCAGCCGGTTTCGGCACCGATCCGGGCGTGAATTTGCGAAAGCAGCGCCCGCGCATCGTCGGTCAGCAGAGCTTCGGCCTTGGGTTCGATCGTCAGCGGTCGCTGTGCGAACAGGAACGCTGCCCCGGCGGCGAGTTCGTCCAGATCCTTGGCGCGGACTTTCATGACGGGCATGGCGCGGGTCAGCAGGTCCAGATCGACCGATCCGGCCATCCGCACCGCGACGAGCACTGCCAGCCGCGCATCATCCGCCTCGCGCAAATAGTGCCCGTTCAGGTTCAGCAGCTTGGCCAGGTCAAACCGCGACGGGCTTTTCCCGACATGGGCAATGTCGAACCACTGAGTCGCCTGTTCGCGGCTGATGATCTCGTCATCGCCGTGGCCCCAGCCGAGCCTGAGGAGGTAGTTGAACATCGCTTCCGGGAGCAGGCCAAGTTCGTCGCGATAGGCATCAACCCCCAAGGCACCATGGCGTTTGGACAGCTTGGCCCCGTCATGCCCGTGGATCAGCGGCACGTGGGCATAAACCGGATCGGGCCAGCCACCCTCAACCCCATGCATGGCGCGGATAATCACCAATTGGCGGAAGGCGTTGTTGAGGTGGTCGTCGCCGCGGATCACGTGGGTCACGCCCATATCGTGATCGTCCACCACCACGGCCAGCATATAGGTCGGCGTGCCGTCTGAACGGAGCAGGACGAAATCATCAAGCTCCGCATGGTTCACCGTAACCTCTCCCTGGACTTCGTCCTGGATCGTGGTTTCGCCTTCGCGCGGGGCCTTGATCCGCACTACATAGGGCTGGCCTTCGGGCCAGGTCGCAGGATCGGCTTCGCGCCATTCGCTGTCGAGCCGGAAGGTCCGGCGTTCTGCCTGGGCAGCTTCGCGGCGGGTCTGCAGTTCCTCGCTGGTCAGGTAACAGCGATAGGCGTGACCGGAATCCAGCAATTTGTGCGCCACTTCGGCGTGCCGATCGGACCGGGCAAACTGAAATGTTGCGGGTTCATCGCCCATCAGGCCAAGCCATTCCAGCCCGTCAAAGATCGCCGCAATTGCCGGTTCGGTCGAACGCGCGCGGTCCGTATCTTCGATCCGCAGCAGGTACTTGCCGCCGTGGTGGCGGGCATAGAGCCAGTTGAACAGTGCGGTGCGCGCGCCGCCGATGTGGAGAAAGCCGGTCGGCGATGGGGCAAAGCGCGTTACGACGTCGCGGCCCGTTGCCGCTGCTCCGCCTGTCACGCTGCCACTTGCCATTCGCCGATCCATCCTGTTCTTGTGTCGCCATGGCCAACAGCGCGCCACCGCCCGTGCCCATGGACAGTACCTCGCTGTCTGGCGCTGCACTGCAACATGGCCATTGGCGCAACCGCAGGCTGTTGGCAAGCGGCCTTGCGCGGTTGGAACACTTCCTTGAACACGCCGGGTTTGACCGGGCCCCCTGGCTGGTGGTGGCCTTTGCCGCCGGGATCGCCGCCTGGTTCACGCTGGACAATCCGGGACAGTGGATATTCTTCCTGACCGGGGCGGGCGGACTGGCCGGACTGAGCCTGGTTCTGCTGCGCGAACAAGGCCGGTTTCCCTATCTGCGCCAGGCCTGCGCAGCACTGTCCCTGGCTGCATTGCTGGGCTGCGGGCTGGTCTGGACCAAGTCCGCGCTGGTCGGCGTCCGCTCCATTGATCGGCCCCTGGTGGCCATGATCAATGGTAAGGTGCTGGAACGGGTCGATCAGCCCGCCGATCACCGGGTGCGACTGTTGCTGGCCACGCGTGAACCGGTGAGCGGGCGGGCGATCCGCGCGCGGGTCAATCTCGATGTCGATGATGATCTGATTGGTCTGGTCGAAGGTGCCGAAGTGCGATTGCGTGTGCGGTTGATGCCGCCCGCCGCGCCAATGCTGCCGGGAGGTTATGACTTTGCCCGAGTCGCCTGGTTTGGCGGGATAGCGGCGACTGGATCCGTGCTGGGCAAGGTTACCTTGGTGCGCCCTGGCGAGGATGGAGGCAGCTTGGGGCAAGCGCAGCGTGCGCTGTCGCGGCATGTCCGGGCCAATCTGGATGGATCGCCCGGCACGCTGGCGGCTGCCTTTGCCAGCGGTGACCGCGGCGCGATTGCCCCTGCGGATGAGGAAGCGATGCGCAATGCCGGCCTGACGCATCTGTTGTCGATCAGCGGCTTGCATGTCAGCGCGGTGATTGCGGCGGTCTATGCGCTGGCGGGGCGGTTGTTCGCCTTGTGGCCGTGGCTCGCCTTGCGCGTGCGGGTGCCGTTGCTGGCGGCCGCGACGGGGGCACTGGCGGGGATTGGTTATACCCTGCTCACCGGGGCCGAAGTGCCGACGGTGCGGTCCTGCATCGGCGCCATGCTGGTCTTGCTGGCGCTGGTGCTGGGGCGGGAGGCATTGAGCATGCGGATGGTGGCGACCGGAGCCTTCCTGGTTCTGGTGTTCTGGCCCGAAGCGCTGGTCGGGCCAAGTTTTCAGATGAGCTTCGCCGCAGTGATCGCAATCATCGCTGTCCACGGATCAGGGCCGGTCCGTGCGTTCCTGGCCCCGCGAGAGGAAGGCTGGCTTGTGCGACAGGGACGCAATCTGGCCATGCTGCTGCTGACCGGAGTGGTGATCGAACTGGCACTGATGCCGATCGGCCTGTTCCATTTTCATCAGGCTGGGGTCTATGGCGCGCTCGCCAACGTGATTGCAATCCCGCTGACAACGGTGGCATCGATGCCGCTGATTGCTCTGGCCTTGCTGTTTGACCTGGCCGGGATCGGGGCACCGTTCTGGTGGCTCGCGGGCAAGTCGCTCGAACTGCTGCTCGCACTTGCGCATTGGACGGCGGCGATGCCGGGCGCCGTTACAACCATGCCGGCCATGGGGCAGGGGGCGTTCCTGCTGTTCGTGTCCGGTGGGCTATGGCTGGCGCTGTGGTCTGGCCGGGTCCGCTTGCTGGGACTTGCCCCGGCGCTGATCGGTGCGGCTTCACTCGCCAGCTTGCGAGCGCCGGATCTGTTGATTTCGGGCGATGGACGGCATGTCGGGATCGGGGGCGAGGGGCAGGAACTGCTGGTCCTGCGCCCGGCGCGCGCGGGTTTTGCACTCGAAAGTCTGACCGAACTTGCAGGCATGAGCGGGGGTGTGCGGGTGCTGGATGAATGGCCCGGGGCCCAGTGTAATCACGATTTCTGCGCGATCCGGCTGCGTCGCGGCGAGCGGGACTGGCAATTGCTGCTGTCGCGTGGCTCGGACTTGATCCCCGAACGGGATCTGGCGGCGGCTTGTGAGCGAGCCGATCTGGTGATCTCTGACCGTTTCTTGCCGCGGTCTTGCCGCCCGCGCTGGCTCAAGGCGGATCGCCGCTATCTTGAGCGCAGTGGCGGGCTGGCGATCGATCTGGAACACGGCAAGCTGACAAGCGTAGCGCAAGGTCAGGGCGAGCACGGCTGGTGGAAGCGGCCTGAACCTCGCCCCTTCAAGCAGCGCAGCCTTGGCTCAAGAAACAACGCAGCGTCCGCAACCGAGGCTGCGGACGCTGCGATTGTCAACGCGCCAGATCGGCGCAAACCGGATCAGTGATAGCGCCGTAGCAGCCCGGCCAGCTTGCCCTGAACCACCACTTCGCGCGGATCATAGATTTGCGGTTCGTAGGCCGAGTTGGCCGGATCGAGCCGGACCCGCCCGCTTTCACGGCGCAGGTACTTGAGCGTCGCTTCCTCACCCCGAACCAGCGCGACCACGATTTCGCCGTCGCGGGCGCTGTCGGTGCGGCGGATCAGGGCATAGTCGCCATCGAGGATTCCGGCTTCGATCATCGAATCCCCGGATACTTCCAGCGCATAGTGTTCGCCCGCGCCAAGCAGCGCGGCAGGGACGGGGAGCGTGGCACCCGTTTCCAGCGCCTCAATCGGGACACCGGCGGCGATGCGGCCGTGGAGCGGGATTTCGATCACGTCATTGGCCGGAGCAGGCTTGGCTTCCGGCGGGCGGACCACGGCGGCAGCAGCGCTGTTGGCATTGGCGGCGCGGACCGGGGCCTTGGTTCCGACATCTTCAGGCTGGCGCAGCACTTCCAGTGCGCGGGCGCGGTTGGGCAGGCGGCGGATGAAACCGCGTTCCTCCAGCGCGGAGATCAAGCGGTGAACGCCCGACTTCGATTTGAGATCCAATGCCTCCTTCATTTCCTCAAACGAGGGACTGACCCCCGAATCTTCAAGGCGGGTCTGGATGAAGCGGATCAATTCGTGCTGTTTGCGGGTCAGCATGCCGGGGTCACTCCCTACCAAAGGTCACAGGAACAACCGAACGATGTTCCTGTGCCGTTCAGTGAACGAATGCGGAACAATTAAGCAACCTTTCGAATCGCGTCAAGCAATTCCGCCATTTTCGATCAGATAAACCGGCACAGGCGTTCCGGCGGCCAATTCCGGCGCCCTGGCCGGGCGATCGATCAGGGCATTGCTGTGGGCGAGGGTGGAAAGCGCACCGCTGTCCTGGTTAAGCCGGGTTGTGACCGTTCGGCCATCCCAGCAGGCTCTGGCAAACTCGCGCCTGTCCCCGCCTGCGGCGAGGTTTTCGGCGCTTGGAATAAGGGCGGCGCGGGGCAGGGGTTCCGCTGCGCCCAACAGGGCCTTGAGCAGGGGCAACAAGAACAGGAATGCCGTGACATGGCTTGATACCGGGTTGCCTGGGAGGCCCACCACCAGCTTCTGCCCTTTGCGCGCAATCAGCAGTGGCTTTCCCGGCTTGATCGCGACTTTCCAGAATTCGAGTGTCGCGCCCCAGCTTTCCAGTGCGGGACGAATCAGGTCATGATCGCCAACTGATGCGCCGCCGCTGGTGACGATCACATCGGCGTCCTCAAAGGCGTCCAGAGCTTCGACAAGCGCGCCGAGACTATCCGGTACAGGCCCGATCCGCCGCACTTCACCGCACCAGGGTGCGGTCATGGCGGCGAGCATTGCGCCATTGCTTGCCGGGATCTGATGCAATCCGCACCGCCCCGGATCGGCGGCCAGTTCATCGCCGCTGTCAATTACCGCTAATCTGACCTTGCGGCGGACCGGCGCCAGTTGCTGACCGGCAGACAGCACCAGAGCGACCTGCGCCGGGCCGATCCGTGCGCCGATGGGAAGCAATTCGGCACCTTCGGCAAAGTCATTGCCGCAGTGGCGGATATGTTTGCCGAGCGGAACGGGCGGAGAGCCGGTGAGGGTCAGCAGCTCACCAGCTCGCGCCGCATCCTCTTGCATCAGCACCATGTCGGCGCCGCCTGGCATCAGTGCTCCGGTGGAAATCCGCACTGCCTGACCCGGACCGACCAGGCCCGCATAAGGGTGCCCGGCCGCGCTTTCGCCGATTACTTGCCACGGCCCGGGCAAGTCGGCACCGCGCAAGGCATAGCCATCCATTGCCGAAAGGTCGGCCGCAGGCTGCGTGCGCCGGGCTACCAGCGGTTCCGCAAGGTACCGGCCAAGCGCTTCGCCAACCGGCACCCGTTCAATCGGCAGCGGCCTTGCCATGGCGAGCAGGCGGGCCTGGGCTTCTTCCAGTGGAAGCGGCGCGGCCATCAGGCTGGGGCCTGCCAGTGTCCGGATTTGCCTCCGCGCTTTTCAAGCAGTCTGACGCCGCCGATCACCATGCCCTTGTCCACCGCCTTGGCCATGTCATAAATCGTCAGCAGCGCGATCGAGACGGCGGTCATGGCTTCCATTTCCACCCCGGTCCGCCCGGTCAGGCTGGCGGTGGCGCGCACTTCAACACCGGCATCGGTCAGGGTGAAATCGAGCGTCACCGCATCGAGCGCGAGCGGATGGCACAGCGGGATCAGCTCGGCGGTCTTCTTCGCCGCCATGATCCCGGCGATCCGGGCAGCGGCAAGGACGTCGCCTTTGGGCACCGCGCCATCGCGCACCGCTGCCAGGGCCTGTTCCGACATGGCAATCTGCCCGCTGGCAATGGCGACGCGCTGTGTTTCAGCCTTGCCGCCGACATCGACCATCCGGGCGTGGCCCTGCGAATCGAGGTGAGTCAGTTCATTCATCTTGTGCCCCCGAAAGCTGTACAGGTTGACACGGTTGACACTGTCCAAAGCGCAAAGTTCGGACCCGGTTTCAAAGCTGTTTCAAGGGTGCAGGCAGCAGGCGGGAAAAGCGCGGAAATCAGGGTCATGCGCCCCTTTTGCCAGATGTCGGCAATGTAGGACAGAGGCAATTCGATGCGGGCTGGAGCTAGCCGGGAAAGCGCTTTTGCGCGCTCGCATCAAACCGCCCCCGCATCACTTCGGCAACCAGCTTGTTGTAGTAGGCATCGACGATCAGCCCCTGGAAATAGGCATCGTCGAGGTTGAGGTTGCGCTTGTTCTGCTTGTACCAGTCGGTCGCTTTCAGATCCGCGACCACGGCCTTGTGCAGCGGCGAACCCTTGAACTTGTTGTCGGCCAGGGCCTGAAAATCAGGCTGCTGCATGTGGTGGCTGTACTGGTTGAACAGCACGTCCTCCGGCGGTGAGAACAGCGCGAATTTGACTTCCGATATGCTTGCCCAGGCCACCGTGAACTCACCGATCTCGCTGCGTTCCTCATCGGTCCAGTCATGCTGCGTCTGGCATTCGGACAGCACTTTGCCGAATTCGGCATAGGCCTTGTCGCGCCGCGCCTTGATCATGGCCGGGGTAATCACCGGGGGCTTCTTGCCCGCCTGGATGTCCTGCAGGGTCATGTCGTTCTTGGGATTATAGCGGACACTGATAGTGTCGAGCGTCAGGTCCAGCTGGCTGTACCGCACCGTCTTGTCAGGATTGCGCGTCTTTTTACCCGGGCAGAACACGCTGAGCTGGTGTTCCGAGGCTGTTTTGGCCTGAATCGGTACGGCGCTGATCAGGGCGAGAGTGGACAGCGTGAAACCAAGCGCGAACCGGACCATAATGTTACCACCCCATCGTTGTGATGGAGCCTTAGCGGATCAGGCCGCGCCAGGCTTGGACGAACGCGGCAGGTTCAGCCGTTAAGCAAGGCCCGCGTAGCAGCCTCAACATCGCCTTGTCGCATCAGGCTTTCCCCGACGAGGAAGCAGCGCACACCCTCCTGTTCCAGCCGGAGCAGGTCAGCATGGCTGCCCAACCCGCTTTCGCTGACCAGCAGAGTGCCTTCCGGCGCAAGGCCGACCAGCCGTTCGGTCGTGCCAAGATCGGTGACAAAGCGCTTGAGATCGCGGTTGTTGACCCCGATCAGGCGGCTGCTCAGCCGCGCGGCGCGCTCCATCTCGGCCTCGTTGTGAACTTCGACCAGCACGTCCATCCCGCGTTCGATCGCGGCGGCTTCGATTTCGGCCATGACGCCATCTTCCAGCGCGGCAACGATGATCAGGATCGCATCGGCCCCGATTGCGCGGGCTTCGGCGACTTGCCAGGGATCGACCATGAAGTCCTTGCGCAGCACCGGCAGGTCACAGGCGGCGCGGGCTTCGATCAGATAGTCCTCGTGCCCCTGGAAATAAGGCGCGTCGGTCAGCACCGAGAGGCAGGCCGCGCCGCCGGCCTGATAGGCGCGGGCGTGATCGGCCGGGTGGAAATCAGGGCGGATCAGGCCCTTGCTGGGGCTGGCCTTCTTGATTTCGGCAATCAGGCCAAAGCCGGTGGCGACCTTGGCCTCAAGCGCGCGGCGGAAGCCCCGCGGGGCGCTTTGCGCGGCGGCGCGGGCATCGAGATCGGCCAGGCTGGCGAGCGGCTTGCGCTGCGCCACTTCCTGACGCTTGGTATCGCAGATTTCGGCGAGTTTGTCGGTCATTTCGTAGTCTCGATCCAGCAATCCAGCAGCGCCTTGGCCAGCCCCTTGTCGAGCGCTTCGGCAGCTTCCTCGACGCCTTCCAGCCAGTCCTCTACTTGCCCCGCCACCAGCAAGGCAGCGGCGGAATTGAGCAGGACGGCATCGCGGTAAGCGCCAGTTTCGCCCTGGAGCAAGCGGCGCAAAGCATCGGCATTGAACGCCGCATCGCCGCCGCGCAGATCGGCCAGATCGTGCGAGGGCAGCCCGGCGTCTTCGGGGCGCACTTCGGTCAGGAAACCGGGCAGGCCGATCCCCGCGACATAGCTGGTCCCTGCGATCGACAATTCGTCGAGCCCTTCCGCGCCCGAGACGATCAGCGCGGCTTCGGTATCAAGCAGCAGCATCGCTTCGCGGTAGAGCGCGATCAGACCGGGGTGTGAGACGCCGACCAGCTGGCGCGTTACCCCGGCAGGATTGGCCAGCGGTCCAAGCAGGTTGAAGATCGTGCGGCGCCCCAGCGTCTTGCGGATCGGCGCGATCCGGCCAAGCGCGGGATGGTGGGCCTGTGCGAACAGGAATGCGATGCCAAGGTCCGACAGCGTCGTCTCGGCCATTTCGGAGGCGCGGGCAAGGTTGAGCCCCAGCGCTTCCAGCGTATCCGCGCCGCCCGCCTTGCTGCTGGCCGCGCGGTTGCCGTGCTTGGCCACCGGCACATCGCAGGCTGCAACCACCAGCGCGACAGCGGTCGAGACGTTGAGGCTGTGTTGGCCGTCACCCCCGGTACCGCAAACGTCGATTGCGCCGTGGGGCGCGCTCACCCGCTTCATTCGGGCGCGCATCGCCCGCACCGCTCCGGCCACTTCGGCGGCGGTTTCGCCGCGGTCGGCGAGTTCGATCAGGGTGGCGGCGATAGCGTCATCGGCCATCTCGCCGTCCAGCATCCGGGCGAAGAGGTGTTCGGATTCGGACAGGGACAGGGTCATCTGGAAATCCTCCCCCGCTGGAGGAGGTGGCAGCGCGCAGCGCTGACGGAGGGGGCATGCGGAGAGGCGATCATACCCCCTCCGTCAGCCCTTGCAGGGCTGCCACCTCCCCCAAGGGGGGAGGATTGGACGTGCCCGTGCTCACGCGATTTCCCTTGCCTCGATCCCGCAAATCTCGAGGAAGTTGGCCAGCATCGCATGGCCGTGTTCGGTGGCGATGCTTTCCGGATGGAACTGGACTCCGTGGATCGGCAGCGTTGCATGGCGCACGCCCATGACGTGTTCGTCATCGCTGGTGGCGTTGACCACCAGACTGTCGGGAATATCTTGGACGATCAGCGAGTGATAGCGGGTGGCGATGAACGGGCTGGGCAGGCCTTTGAACAGGCCGGTGCCGTCATGGCTGACCGGCGAAACCTTGCCATGCATAAGCCCGCCGCGAACCACGCTACCGCCGAAATACTGGCCGATCGACTGGTGGCCCAGGCACACGCCAAGCAGCGGCTTGCCCGCATCGGCGCAGGCCCCGACCAGATCAAGGCTGACCCCGGCTTCGTTGGGCGTGCAGGGGCCGGGCGAGATCAGATAGCCCTGCGCCCCGGTGGACAGCGCCTGCCCGGCGGACATGGCATCATTGCGCACCACTTCCACCTCGGCACCCAGTTCCATCAGATAATGGACCAGGTTCCAGGTAAAGCTGTCATAATTGTCGATGACGAGGATCATGGCCGCGCCATAGAGCGGGTCGGGCTAATTTGGAAGTAAAGGTTCGGTTCTGCCGGGCTTCCCCGCAAACCGGTCCGCCGCCCGCACCAGGCCATCAGTGATGCCGGGTTCGGTGAACAGATGCCCCCCATCGGGGACAATCTGCAAGTCCACTTCAGGCCATGCCTGCTTGAGCGCCCAGGCGGCGGCCGGGGGCGTGCAGCAATCGTGGCGGCCTTGCACAATCACGCCGGGGATATAGCGCAGCTTGTGGGCATCGCGCAGCAGCTGGCCGGGTTCGAGCCAGCAGTTATGGCGGAAATAGTGACATTCAATCCGCGCGACCGCCACGGCATGATCGTCGGCGGTGAAATCAGCGAGCATTTCCGGGTCGGGCAGCAGGGTCACGGTCACGCCCTCCCACATCGACCAGACCTTGGCGGCAGCGAGCCGCACTGCGGCATCATCGCTGGTCAGGCGGCGGTGATAGGCTGCGAGCAAATCTCCGCGTTCTTCGGGCGGGACGTGGCCAGAAAATTCTGCCCATGCCTCAGGGTAAAGCTGGCTTGCACCATAGGTGTAGAGCCAGTCATATTCCTGCTGGCTGGCCAGAAAAATTCCGCGCAGCACCAGTTCGTTGACCCGCTCCGGGTGGGTCTGGGCGTAGGCGAGGCTGAGGGTGGAACCCCATGACCCGCCGAACACCAGCCACTTGTCATGCCCCGCCATCACCCGCAGCCGCTCGATATCGGCGACGAGGTGCCAGGTGGTGTTGTGGTCCAGTCCCGCAAACGGTGTGGACTTGCCGCAGCCGCGCTGGTCGAACAGCAGCACGTCATACAGTGCCGGGTCGAATTGCTGGCGCTGCTTGGCGCTGATCCCGCTGCCGGGGCCACCGTGCAGGAACACCGCCGGTTTGCCGCCCGGCGTGCCGCAGCGCTCCCAGTATATGCTGTGCCCGTCACCGACGTCGAGCATGCCCGAGGCAAAGGGTTCGACCGGCGGGTAAAGCGTGCGGCGCTCGCTCATGGCTTGGTTGCCAGCAGCTTGAGCAGGTCAGCTTTCCAGAATTTGGCCCAGGTGTGGGTGCCGTGGCCCTTGGTCTCCTTGCTCGCCGGGATCAGGATGAAGCGGGCGCGCGGCATCTGTTTGGCCTGTCGCTGGGCGATTCCCAGTTCGGGCGGGTTGATGAAATCGTCCGCGCTGTTGATCCACAGCACCGGAACCGTGATGTTCGAAAGCAGCGGCGCCGGGTTGTAAGTGCGCGAGGAATCGAGCTGATAGATCTGGTCGTTGGCGTCGCCCGGCTCTTTCGCCGCCGCAGCCTCACGCTCGGCCAGGAATTTCTCCGCTGCGGCGCGGGTTGGGAGCTGGTCTTGCAGCGCCACCGGATTGGCACCGGCGATCAAGGAAAGGTCGGCGGCGGTGCGCAGGCCCTGCATCGGCGGGCTGGTGTAATTGCCGCCGTTCCACACCGGATCAGCCTCAATCGCGTCGATCGACATCTTGCGCCAGATCCGGTTCCGCCCCGCGATCTCGACCGCGTTGCAGGCAAACGGGGCGAGCCGCTGCGCAAAGCCGGGGCGAGTGGTGCCCCAGACGAAGGCGTGCATACAGCCCATCGAGGTGCCGAGGATGAGCTTGAGTTTGGTCACGCCCAGCCCTTCAGTCAGCAGCCGGTGCTGCGCCGCGACCATATCGGCATAGTCATAGCGCGGGAACTTCATTCGCATGCCCATGCTGGGCTTGCTCGATCCGCCGTGGCCGAGGTTGTCGGGCAGGATCACATAGGTTTTGGCGAGGTCAAACGGCTGGCCCGGGCCATAAAGCTCGTCAGCGAACTGCGGGCGGAAGAACTGTTTGCCGGTGCCCCCGGTGCCGTGCAGCACCATCACCGCGTTGTCGATTCTGCCGTCAGCGCCCCGGTGCGGGGTGCCCAACGTGGTGACGTGCATCGCCACATCCATCGTCTCGCCCGTGCCGAAATGAAAGTCATGCAGCACCACGTCGCGTTCGGTGGCTTTGGACTGCCAATCCTCGGCGTGGAGCGGGGCGGCGATGAGGGTGAGGAGGGCGAAGAGCAGTTTGCGCATCAGGCGTTCCCTGAAAGCCGGCCTGCGAACAGGTCGACCACGTTGTTGCCGGTCTGGTCCACCACTTTGGGTGCGACCATGGCCTTGGCAAAGTCTGACGTGATGTTGCGGAAGTCCGGGCTGTCCTGCGCCGCAATCTGGGTGATGATCCGGGCGATGTCGTCCCCGGTCTGGCCATAGGTGGCAAAGACATTGCCCGTCGCGCCCATGTAATTGGCGACCATCCCGGCATAGGGCTGCGCCATTGCGGCGATTGCGGCGGCAGAGGTGCTGCGCACGGAGGCGACGAATTCGGTGTTGATCGGGCCGGGTTCAACCAGACTGACCTTGATCCCCATCTGCCGGGCGAGCGGGGCAAAGCCCTCCATCATCCCCTCAACCGCAAACTTCGCGGCGCAATAGGCCTCGTTGAAGGGTTGGCCGAGCAGCCCGCCGACGCTGGTGACGCTGATGATCCGCCCGCTGCCCTGCTGGCGCATCTGCGGCACCACTGCCTTGGTCATGTTCCAGACGCCGAAGAAGTTGACTTCCATCGTCCGGCGCAGATCGGCATCGCTGGTCTGCTCAACACTGCCCAGAAAGCCTGCGCCCGCGTTGTTGACCAAAAGGTCGATCTGCCCATGCCGTGCCAGCACTTCGGCCACAGCGGCATCGATCGAACCTTGTGAGCAGACATCAAGTTCGGTGACTTCAACTGCGACGCCCGCCTTGGCGGCTTCGTCCAGCAAAGCCGCACTCTTGCCGGTATCGCGCATCGTCGCGACCACCTGCCAGCCAGCTTCAGCCAGACGCACGGCGGTGTGCAGGCCGACGCCGGTTGAACATCCCGTAACCAGCGTCACTTGCCTGTCAGCCATTGCCTGTCTCCCTATTGTCCGAACCCGGCCAATCCGGCCACCCGGACCGCTTCCTTCGCCGCAGCGATCAAGGCCCCGGCCTTGGCCTCGCATTCGCGCTGTTCATAGGCGGGGTCGCTGTCGGCGACGATGCCTGCTCCGGCCTGGACATGCAACATGCCGTCCTTGACCACTCCGGTGCGCAGGACGATGCAGCTGTCGAGGTTGCCGTCGGGCGCGAAATAGCCGACGCCGCCGGCGTAAGCGCCGCGGGTTTCGGGTTCGAGTTCGGCGATGATCTGGCAGGCGCGGACTTTGGGAGCGCCGCTGACGGTACCGGCCGGGAAGCCCGCGAATACCGCATCGATTGCATCGTGGTGCGCCGCATCCAGCTGGCCGACCACATTGCTGACGATGTGCATCACGTGGCTGTAACGCTCCACCGTGTAACTCTCGGTGACTTTGACTGTTCCGGTCTGCGCCACTCGGCCGACATCGTTACGACCCAGATCGAGCAGCATCAGGTGTTCGGCGCGTTCCTTGGGATCGGCCAGCAGGCTGATCTCGTTGGCGCGATCTTCCTCTGCCGTCTTGCCGCGTGGGCGGGTTCCCGCGATCGGGCGGATCGTAACTTCGCCATCCCGGACGCGGACGAGGATTTCCGGGCTCGAGCCGGTGAGCGCAAAGCCGGGAAAATCGAGGAAATAGAGGAATGGTGAGGGGTTCACCCGCCGCAGCGCGCGGTACAGCGCCAGCGGGGGCAGCGGGAAGGGGCAGGTGAAGCGCTGGGCCAGCACCACCTGGAAAATGTCCCCGGCCTCGATATAGTCCTTCGCCCGCGCGACCATTTTGCCATAGGCACCTTCGGGCAGGGTCGGGGTCAGCACCGGTTCGGGCAGGCCCGCATCAAGCAGCGGTTCGGCGGCGGGCTGCGAAAGGCGGCGCAGCGCGGCGTCGATCCGGTCAGACGCCTGACTGAGCGTCTGTTCCGGGCTTGCGGGAGAGGGCCAGAGCGGGGCAACGCAGTAAAGCTCGTCGCTCAGCCGGTCGAACACCAGAATCAGCGTCGGGCGCACGAACAGCATGTCGGGCAGTTCCAGTGCGCTTTGCGGCGGACGCGGCAACCTTTCGATCAGGCCATAGGTTTCATAGCCAAAGTAGCCGACCAGACAGGCCAGCACCGGGGGCAGCGCGGCGGGAACGTCGATCTTGCACAGTTCAACCAGCGCGCGCAGTTCGGTCAGGCTGTCCCGGGGAAGGGAGACGAAGGCTGCCTTGTCATGCTGCCATTCGCGGTTGATTTCACAAGCTGCGCCGGTCGCGCGGAACACCAGATCGGGATCGAGCCCGAGCAGGCTGTAACGCCCGCGCACTTCGCCGCCCTGAACCGATTCGAGCAGGAAATCGCCGCGTCCCGGCTCGATCAGCTTGAGCGCTGCACCGACCGGGCTTTCGGTGTCGGCAATCAGCCGCCGCCAGACGATCCCGGAGCGCCCCGCCGCAAGAGCTACGCGCGCCGCTTCGCCGTTTTCCAGTCCCGCCCCGATCATCGGATCAGTTGCCGCCCTTCAGCCGGGTCTCCACCGCCTTGATCGCAGTTTCATTGCGCTTCACGCCCACGTCCTTGCGCATCGCGGCGATCAGCTGTTCGTAGTATTCCTGGCTGAGCACCCGGACGAACTGCTGCTTTACCTCGCCCAGGCGGGGATCGTTGGCGGCGATCTGGCCGGGGATCACGTCCACCGCCTTGACCACGTACCATCCACGGTGCTGCGGAGCAGCCATCAGCTTGACCGACCCCTTGGCGATCGCGAACAGCATTGAAACCGGCGGCGGGGCCTTGTCAGCCATGGCCTGAACCTGCTGGCGGGGCAGATCAAGCTTGTCGACCGGGGGCAGGGCCATGCCCAGCGCGGCGACGGCGGTTTGCATGTCAGCACCCTTGCGCATCGCGGCTTCAACCTTCTTGGCGGCGGCATGGGCTGCTTCGGCGCCCTTGGCGAGCTGGAAGTCGGTCAGCACCTGGGCCTTGATCTCGGCCAGCGGCGGCGCGGCGGCGGGCTGGATTGCGGCGGCATCATAGACCAGGAACGTCTTGCCCGGCTCAACTTCTGCCAGCTGCGGCTGGCCTTCGCCTTCCATCGCAAAGGCCGTGGGGATGACCCGCGCCAGCAGCGCGGGCGCAGTGGTGCCCGGCTGGCCAAAGACCTGCCCGTCGGCGGTCAGCGGCGGCGTGTTGCTGAGCGTCAGGCCCAGTTCCTTGGCAACATCGGCCAGGGTCGCGCCATTGTCGAACTCTTCCTCGATCCGCGCCGAATAGTCGGTCAGCGCGGCGCGGCGTTTTTCCGTGGTGAGTGCGGCGACAATCTCTGGCCGGGCCTGATCCAGGCTTTTTCCAGCCTTCCCTTCGATTGCATCGACCCGCAGCAAGACCCAGCCGATCGGCCCCTTCAGCGGGCCCACCACCGCGCCCTTGCTTGCCTTGAACGCGGCATCGGCAATTGCGGCAGAGGCCTGCCCAGAGAGGCTGGCAGGGGTCTGCTTGTCGAGCACGGCCACGCTCAGGCCCTTGGGCTGGGCGGCCTGTTCCATCGATTTGCCCGCAGCGATTTCGCCTGCGACCGCTTTGGCGGCGGCTTCGGTCGGCAGGATCAACTGGCTGAACTTGCGGCCTTCGCTGGCAGCATACTGCGCCTTGTTGGCGTTGTAGCGTGCCGCAACTTCAGCATCGGTGGGGGCGGCCAGCCCCTTGATCACTGCGTCGGTGAAGCTGGCATAGCGCAGCACGCGGCGTTCAGGGCGCTGATAATCGGCCTGGTTGGCCCGGTACCACGCGCCCAGTTCGGCATCGTCGGGCGCGGTCCTGGGAGCGAAGGCGGCGGAAGGCAGCATGGCGATCTGTCCAACGCGCCGTTCGGTGACGATCCCGGCATAACGCTGGCTAAGTCCGGTCGGCACCGAAATGCCCATGTCGGCGCTGGTCAGCAGCTGACGCGCCATCAATGTGGCCGCCACCTGGCTGCGGAATTGTTCATCGGTCAGGCCGCGCTGGTTCAGGAACCCGCGATAGGCCTGGTCGCTGAACTTGCCATCCAGCCCTTTGACCTCGGCAAATTTGCCCACTTCGCTGTCAATCAGGCGGTCACCGATATGGATGCCGTATTTTTCCCCGAAATTGCGCAAGGCGGTCAGATCGACCAGCTGTCCGATCACCCGGTCCAGCCCGCCCTGGGCCAGAAAGCTCTTCATGTTCAGCGTCGGATCTTCCTGACGCAGCTGTTCAACCGATCGGGTCGCAGCGCGTTCAAGTTCCGAAGTGCTGACCCGGTCATTGCCAACTGTGGCGATCCGGTCTCCCCCCGCGACGCCGCCAAAGGCGCCGCTGGAGGCGATATCCCCGCCAGCAAAGGCCAGGGCCATCAACCCTACAAACGACAGGGTGATGACCACGCCCACTTTTGAACTGAAGAAATTGCGGAAAAACTGCAGCATCGCACCTTCGCCAAACAGCTATGCCCGCGAAATGCGGGCCGGTCGGGCGGCTTTAGGCGGCAATTGGCCATCCCGCAATGGGCGGCGCGGCGCAACCCACGGCTCGTCGCATTGGCCGTGCTTGGCTTTTGACAAGCCGCGCCGTGGTGGCCTAGGCGCAAGGAGGATTCGCTGCGGGGCAAACCGCGCGGTGGTAATCGATGCAGGGGAACATATGCCGCACCGACCTTACATTGTCGGCAACTGGAAGATGAACGGCCTGCGCGCCGCGATGAGCGAGGCCCGGTCGATCGATCGCGGGGCCCAGCGTCATCCCGGCGTCCGGGTTGGCATCGCGCCGCCCTTTACGCTGGTTCATGCCATGGCCGAAACCGGGCAAAACCTGTTCGTCGGCGGGCAGGATTGCCACGCCCAGCCCAGCGGAGCCTTTACGGGTGAAGTCTCGGCACCGATGCTCAAGGATGCTGGCGCGGTCTTCGTCATCGTCGGGCACAGCGAACGACGGGCCATGCACGGCGAAAGCGACGCGATGGTTCAGGCCAAGGCTGATGCGGCCATTGCTGCCGGACTGGACGTGATCGTCTGTGTGGGCGAAACTGAGGCCGAGCGTGATGCCGGCCGTGCCGAAGCCGTGGTCGATGCTCAGCTGGAAGGCTCGCTTCCGCGCGGTGAGGGCGATGCAGCCCGGGTCACCGTGGCTTATGAGCCGGTCTGGGCGATCGGTACCGGACGGGTTCCTTCGGTGGATGATGTTGCGGCCATGCACGCTGCGATCCGTGCCCATTTGCTGGCGATCTATGGCGATGGCGGCGCTGCGGTGCGGATTCTGTACGGCGGCTCGGTCAATGCGGGCAATGCGAACGAATTGCTGGCGGTTGCCGAAGTGGGCGGAGCACTGGTTGGCGGGGCAAGCCTGACTGCGGACAGCTTCCTCCAGATCGTCGCTGCAGCCGGCCCGGCCGAGGATTGAGGCGGGCGGCAGGCCGCCACGCCTTGCGCTATGCCCCAACCGCGCCTAGATGCGCGGCAACAGATCTTTCTCGCGGATAGCCCATGTTCATATTCATCACCGTCGTTCAGGCGATTGTCGCCGCCCTGCTGGTCACCGTCATTCTGATGCAGAAATCGGAAGGCGGCGGGCTGGGCGTGGGCGGCAGCCCCGGCGGGCTGATGTCTGCCCGCGGCGCGGCAGACTTTCTGACCCGCGCGACGGCGGTGCTGGCAATCATGTTCGTGGTGCTCAGCATTGTGCTGGCGGTGCTGGCGGTTCGGTCCACTTCGGGCCGGACGATCGACACCAGCCTGCAGCGCACCCAGACCCCGATCGAGGCCCCGGCCGCTGCTCCGGCCAACCCGGCCGCATCGCCTGCTGCCGCGCCCGATCCCCTGGGCGGCGCGACCAAGCAATAAGCCACGCCCGGCCAGGTCGGCCGCAACGGACCGGATCGGTCCTGCGCGGACCCATGGCGTGCGTGAATTCTATCTCATCTGTGGATTGCGGCAGGCAACGCTTGCCCGAATCCCGCATACCGGATTAAGGCCCGAATCCCATGGCGCGGTTCATTTTCATCACCGGCGGCGTGGTCTCCTCGCTCGGCAAAGGTCTCATGGCGGCAAGCCTCGCGGCGCTGCTGCAGGCGCGTGGCTACAAGGTCCGCATTCGCAAGTTTGACCCCTATCTCAACGTCGACCCCGGGACGATGAGCCCCTATCAGCATGGCGAAGTCTATGTGACGGATGACGGGGCCGAAACCGACCTGGATCTGGGGCACTATGAACGCTTTACCGGCGTTTCAGCCCGGCAGGCGGACAATATCACTTCGGGCCGGATCTATCGCGACATCATCGCCAAGGAACGGCGTGGGGACTATCTCGGTGCCACAGTCCAGGTGATTCCGCACGTGACCGATGCGATCAAGGAATTTGCCAAGGCGGATACCGACGATCTCGATTTCGTGCTGTGCGAAATCGGCGGAACCGTGGGCGATATTGAAGGCCTGCCCTTTATCGAAGCCCTGCGCCAGCTGCGCAACGAACTGGGCCGCGAGGCGACCTGTTCGGTCCATGTCACGCTGGTTCCCTATGTTTCTGCGGCCGGTGAGCTCAAAACCAAGCCGACCCAGCATTCGGTTCGCGAACTGACCAGCCTGGGGATCCAGCCCGACATCTTGCTGTGCCGTTGTGAGCATCCCTTGCCCGAGAACGAGCGCGCCAAGATCGCGCTGTTCTGCAACGTCCGCAAGCAGGCCGTGATTCCGGCCCTGGACGCCAGCAGCATCTATTCCGTGCCGATCCAGTACCATGCCGAAGGGTTGGATGACGAAGTGCTGCACCATTTCGGCCTGACCGCACCCAGGCCGGACCTGGCGCGCTGGGTCGATATTGTTGATCGCTATCAGCATCCCGAAGGCGAAGTGAACATCGGCGTGGTCGGCAAATATGTCGGCCTGCCCGATGCCTACAAGAGCCTGAACGAGGCGCTGGTCCATGGCGGCATGGCCAACCGGGTCAAGGTCAACATCCGCTGGATCGATGCCGAACTGTTTGAAGAGGATGACAGCGAGATCGTCGCCCGGCTCGAACCGCTCCACGGCATTCTCGTCCCCGGCGGGTTTGGTGTTCGCGGGACCGAGGGCAAGATCGCCTCGGTCCGCTTTGCCCGCGAGCGCAAGGTGCCGTTCTTCGGGATCTGCCTTGGCATGCAGATGGCCTGCATCGAAGGGGCGCGCAACACGGCCGGGATTGCTGCCGCCAGTTCAACCGAATTCGGCCCAACGGACGAACCGGTGGTGGGGATCATCACCGAATGGATGAGCCCTGAAGGCCTGCAACAGCGCGGTGCAGACACGGACCTGGGCGGAACCATGCGGCTCGGCGCTTATGAGGCCAGGCTGGCCGGCAACAGCCACGTTTCCGCGATCTATGGCGGCGCGACGACCATCAGCGAGCGTCACCGCCATCGCTATGAAGTCAACGGGGCCTACCGTGACCGGCTGGAGGCCGGGGGGCTGGTCTTTTCGGGGATGTCGCCCGATGGCCTGCTGCCCGAAATCGTCGAACGGCCGGACCATCCCTGGTTTGTCGGCGTTCAGTTCCATCCGGAATTGAAAAGCCGCCCGTTCGATCCCCACCCGCTGTTTTCCGGGTTCATCGCCGCCGCATTGCAGCAGGCCCGGCTGGTTTGATGGCCATTGGCCCGATGGCGGCGCGGGCAGTGGATCTGTGAATTTCTTGGCCCTCGGGACAAGATTGGCTTGCATTGCCGCCCAGCAATCCCATAGCGACACGCAACTGAAAGCGAATCGCAACAAAGCGGTCGCCAGCGGGTCGTGATGGAGATTGCGGAACAGGGTAGCACGCTGCGGCGGGGCATGATTTGTGCCAGGTGCAGATTGCGAAAGAAGATCGGTTGGGCATCAGCCAGCGGAATGACCGGTTACGCAATCCTAACCTAATCCGTTGCGGTTTCCTTCCCTCGATGCATGCCATCGGGTGACAAATGAATTCGGTGGGGCTATTCCTGCCAACAGACTTGTTGAGCGCTGATCGTCTTCTGCGACCCGGACGATCAATCCGCTGACAAGGCGGTGCGCAAGCACCGTGGGGGTGGGGCTTTCGGGCCTCACCCCCGAACTTTATCGGGTGCCGGGCTGCGGATCAGGCCGCAGCGCTGCCCTTGTCAGTCTGGACCACCGACAGCGACTTTTGCGTGCCGACCGGAATGGTCTTGGGCTTCATCGCTTCGGGCACTTCGCGCACCAGATCGATGGTCAACAGGCCGTCTTCGAGATTGGCATCGTCAACCCGGACATAGTCGGCCAGTTCGAAGCGGCGTTCAAATCCGCGCTGGGCAATGCCAACATGCAGGTACTGTGCGCCGGCCGCTTCCTCGCCCTTCTTGCCCTGGACCACCAGCAGGTTCTGCTGGGCGGTGATCTCGATATCGGCGGGCTTGAACCCGGCCACGGCCAGCGTGATGCGATAGGCTTCATCGCCGCGGCGCTCGATGTTGAAGGGGGGGTAATTATCGCCACTGTTCAGCCGGTTGTGGTTTTCCAGCAGATCGAACAGCCGGTCAAAGCCAACCATGGTGCGGCGATAGGGGGTAAAATCGAAACGGTTCATGGCAAAATCCTCTTATGAGCGAGTTTGACTGGTACGAAGCCCGAAACCGGCGCTTCGTGGTGGTGCCATCCCCACATGCGGACCATGACACCACGGCAGAGATATGGTAGCCGGATCGCGTTTCAAGGGGTGGGGACGACCCGAAAGGAATTTGCATGACTGCGCCCAAGGTTGAAATCTACACCAAATGGGGCTGCCCCTATTGCGTCCGCGCCAAGGCGCTGCTCGACGCCAAGGGCGTGCAGTACGATGAGTATGACATTACACTGGGCGGCCCGAAAAAGGCTGAGATGCAAGACCGCGTGCCCGGCGCGATGACCGTGCCGCAGATCCTGATTGCCGATCAAGCCGTGGGTGGCTGCGATGAACTCCACGCACTGGAGCGCGCGGGTAAGCTTGATCCGATGCTGGGCTTGTGACGAGGATTGCCCTGTTCCAGATGACCTCGGGAATTGATCCCGAAGGCAATGCCGAAGCGATCGTCGGCGCGGTTGGCGGAGCGGCGATGGGCGGGGCGAAGATGCTGTTCACGCCCGAAATGTCCGGCCTGATCGACCGTGATCGTTCCCGCGCCACGCCGCATGTCGTGCCGGAAGCGCAGAGCATCGTACTGGCCAAGGTTTGCGAGGCGGCGGCCGGTGCGGGGATCTGGGTTGTGCTGGGCAGCTTGCCAGTGCTGCGCGAGGATGGCCGCTGGGCCAACCGCTGCTTTGTGATCGATGCCCAGGGCGAAGTTGCGGCGCGTTATGACAAGATCCACATGTTCGATGTCGATCTCGCCACCGGAGAGAGCTGGCGCGAATCCAATGCCTATGCGCCGGGTGAGCACGTGGTCACCGTGGAAACCCCGGCGGGCCTGCTCGGGCTTGCGATCTGCTATGATCTTCGCTTTCCGGCACTGTTCGAGGCGCTGGGGCGGGCGAAGTGCGACCTGATCTCGATCCCCGCGGCCTTTACGGTGCCGACCGGCGCGGCGCATTGGCATCTGATGCAGCGTGCCCGCGCGGTTGAGGCCAGCGCCTTTGTGGTCGCCGCCGCGCAAGTCGGCAAGCATCAGGACGGGCGCGAAACCTATGGCCACAGTCTGGTGGTGGATCCGTGGGGAGATGTAGTGCTCGACATGGGCGGCGCTGAAAGCGGCCTCGGCTTTGCCGAACTCGATCCCGCGCGGACCGCCGCCGTGCGTGCACAGTTGCCCAGCCTTGCCAACAAGCGCCCGATCACCACATAGGGCGATGCGATGATCGTGTTTGACCTGCAATGCCAAAACCTTGGCCACCGTTTCGAAGGCTGGTTCGCCAGTTCGGAGGACTTTGCCGCGCAGCAGGCACGCGGACTGGTCAGCTGTCCGCAGTGCGGCAGCGGCGATGTGATCAAGGCGCCGATGGCACCCGCGGTCCCGCGCAAGGGCAATCAGCGCAGCGATGCACCGGCCTTGCCAATGGCGGGAGGCAAGCTTCCCCCCGAAGCCGTGCAGATGCTGCAAAAGCTGGCGGAAGTGCAATCCGAAGCACTCAAGCAATCGCGCTGGGTGGGGGACAAATTTGCCGATGTCAGCCGCGCGATCCACTATGGCGATCAGGATCATGAAGTGGTCCACGGGCAGGCCACCGCGCAGCAGGCCAAGGAATTGCTGGAGGAAGGCGTGCCGGTTATGCCCTTGCCATTCCCGGTTGCCCCCCCTGAAGAACTCAACTGAACCATCCCGATCCTTGCCGCCCGGACCCGTGCGCGTTACAGGCCCTGTCGGCGCGCCCGTAGCTCAGCAGGATAGAGCACCAGATTCCTAATCTGGGGGCCATGGGTTCGAATCCCGTCGGGCGCACCATTTATACGGCGAATTCAAGCGCTTCCCCGGCCAGTTTGCGATCCCACGAAAACCCGGCGTCACATTTCTGCAATATGGTTAAAAATAGCGCTTGATCCGCTGAATCACTTGTGATTCTAAGGCTGAATGCAGGGCGGAAAAATCGAACACAGAATTCAGCGTGAAAGGGTGACCCAGGCCCTGGCGTTGACAGCCCTGCTGCTGATGGCCGGGATGGCGCTGTTCGGTCCCAGCGGATTGCTCGCCTGGAGCGAGAACAACCGCTTGCTGGCGCAGCGCCAGAAGGAATTGCAGCAGCTCTCGCTTGAGCGCAGTGACCTGAAAAACCGGGTTGCACTGCTCAATCCGCGCGGGGTCGATCCTGACATGGCAGGGGAACTGCTGCGCAAGGACCTGAATGTGGTCCACCCCGATGAAATGGTCATGCTGCTGCATTGATCGCTGCGGGCGGCGGCAACACTTGTTTGCCGCGCCAATCACAAAATACGTATGGGAGAGTTTCCCTTACGGCTGCTACGCCCTATAGGCCGGATCAGCAGTCCAGTCCCCAGGGAGATGCAATTGGCCAAGTCCGCCCCGAGCCGCAAGACGCCTGCCAAGGCCGCTGCCGGCGACGAAAATTTCGCGCTGCGCAGCCTCCAGGAAGCGTTCGAGGCGAACATGCGCTATGCCGCCAGTGACGAAGAGCTGCTGCAGTTCTACGAACAGATGGTGCTGATCCGCCGGTTTGAAGAACGCGCAGGCCAGCTTTACGGCCTGGGCCTGATCGGCGGCTTCTGCCATCTTTATATCGGTCAGGAAGCGGTGGCCGTGGGGCTGCAATCGGCGCTGGCCCCGGGCAAGGACAGCGTGATCACCGGTTACCGCGATCACGGCCACATGCTGGCCTATGGGATCGATCCCAAAGTGATCATGGCCGAACTGACTGGCCGCGGCGCGGGGATCTCGCGCGGCAAGGGCGGTTCGATGCACATGTTCAGCACCGAACACAAATTCTACGGCGGCCACGGCATCGTCGGTGCGCAAGTGCCGCTGGGGGCAGGGCTGGCCTTTGCCCACAAGTACAACGAGGACGGCGGCGTCTGCATGGCCTATTTCGGCGATGGCGCGGCCAATCAGGGGCAGGTCTACGAAGCGTTCAACATGGCGGCGCTGTGGCAGTTGCCGGTGGTCTTCGTGGTCGAAAACAACGGCTATGCGATGGGCACCGCCGTGACCCGGGGCAGTGCCGAAACCCATTTCTACCGCCGCGGCACCGCGTTCCGCATTCCGGGGATGAGCGTCAACGGCATGGACGTGCTGGAAGTGCGCGCCGCCGCCAATGTCGCGCTGGACTATGTCCGTGCGGGCAACGGGCCGGTGCTGATGGAACTGCAGACCTATCGCTATCGCGGCCATTCGATGTCGGACCCGGCCAAGTACCGCAGCCGCGAGGAAGTGCAGGAAATGCGCGACAAGCACGATCCGATCGATGCCGCCAAGGCCGAACTACTGTCGCGCGGCGTGGCCGAGGACAAGCTCAAGGACATCGACAAGCGCATCCGTGCGCAAGTGTCCGAAAGCGCCGATTTCGCTGAAAATTCACCGGAGCCCGAAATGCACGATCTCTACACCGACGTTCTGGTGGAGAGCTACTGATGGCTATCGAACTCAAGATGCCCGCGCTGTCCCCGACCATGGAGGAAGGGACGCTGGCCAAATGGCTGGTCAAGGAAGGTGACGAGGTCAAAAGCGGGGACATCCTGGCCGAGATCGAGACCGACAAGGCGACGATGGAATTCGAAGCCGTTGACGAAGGCGTGATCGGCCAGATCCTGGTTGCTGAAGGCACCGAAGGGGTCAAAGTCGGCACCGTGATCGCGGTGATCGGTGGTGAGGGCGGGGCAGCGGCTCCGGCTCCTGCTGCTGCGCCTGTCGCTGCAGCGGCTCCGGCTGCTGCTCCTGAGCGTCCGGCAGCCGCCGCGCGGCCTGCCGATCCCGAAGTGCCCGCCGGCACCAACATGAAGACCTCCACCGTGCGCGAAGCCTTGCGCGATGCCATGGCCGAGGAAATGCGCCGTGATCCGCGCGTGTTCGTGATGGGTGAGGAAGTGGCGCAGTACCAGGGGGCCTACAAGGTTACCCAGGGCCTGCTCGACGAATTCGGCCCCAAGCGCGTGATCGACACTCCGATCACCGAATACGGCTTTGCCGGGATCGGCACCGGGGCGGCGATGGGCGGGCTGCGTCCGATCGTTGAATTCATGACCTTCAACTTCGCCATGCAGGCGATTGACCACGTGATCAATTCTGCCGCCAAGACCAATTACATGTCGGGCGGGCAGATGCGCTGCCCGGTGGTGTTCCGCGGCCCCAACGGCGCGGCCAGCCGGGTTGGCGCGCAGCACAGCCAGAACTATGGCCCGTGGTACGCCAATGTCCCTGGCCTGGTGGTGATTGCGCCCTATGATGCGGCTGATGCCAAGGGCCTGCTCAAGGCCGCGATCCGCAGCGACGATCCGGTCGTATTCCTGGAAAACGAACTGATCTATGGCCGCAGCTTCGAACTGCCGGAACTGGATGACCACGTCCTGCCGATCGGCAAGGCGCGGATCATGCGGGAAGGCAAGGACGTCACGATCGTCAGCTATTCAATCGGCGTCGGCCTGGCGCTGGAAGCGGCGGAACTGCTCGCGGGTGAGGGGATCGATGCCGAAGTGCTCGATCTGCGCACCCTGCGCCCGCTTGACCGCGAGGCGGTGCTGACTTCGCTGGCCAAGACCAACCGACTGGTCGTGGCAGAGGAAGGCTGGCCGCAGTGCTCGATCGCGTCGGAAGTGATGGCGATCTGCATGGAGGACGGCTTCGACCACCTCGATGCGCCGGTGCTGCGGGTCTGCGATGAAGACGTACCGCTGCCCTATGCTGCCAATCTGGAAAAAGCCGCGCTGATCGACGCTGCGAAGATCGCGGCTGCCGTGCGCAAGGTCTGCTATCGTTAGGTGATCTTGCCGGTCGAGCTGACTTCGGGCGTGCCGCGATAGCTGGAGCAGGACTGGACCTGATCGGGATCAGCGGGATCACGCTGATACAGCTGGGCAAGGTCACGCTTGTCACGCACAGTGAAGGCGGCGATGGCGTGGATCGAATGAACCGGAATGAACCGCGCTGAGATCATCGGCTGGTAGTCGTAAACCAGTTCGACGAAGATCACGGCCTCGCCCGGCTGGGCATAGACCTCTTGACCCGGCTGGCCCATGCCGTCGATTGCCTTGACCAGGCCGTCACCTTCTTTGCCAAAGCTGGAATCGTACTTGGCTGCACCGCGGCAACGCTGCCAGTGAATGTACTGGTTACCTTCGCCGCCCGCTGGCGGTGTGGTGACTTCAAGACTGCTGATGGTCACCCGGCCATGCTCGAACAGCTCAAGCGGTCCGGCCTGCAGTTCGGCGCCATAGATCACGTCGTTGATATCGCCTTCATAGACCTTGCGGTTCTGCAGCGTGCTGGTGTCCCCCACGCGCGATGCGTTGTCCGCCATATGCACGGCCAGCTGCGAAATCTTGAGATTGACGAGCGCATAGTTGGCTTCTTCCGTGCCCCACAGCCCCGCAGTCAGCAACAACGGCGCGCCCAGCGCGAATTCTGTCATCGCCACGCCGGAACGATTACGCAGCAGGCGGCGAAAGGCGGAAAGCAGGTTCATGTGCAGTTCCCGGTTGTGGGGACAACAGCGCTGCTGTTGCCGCCATAAGGCTGGTTGCGCAGCACAGTGTTGGATCGCAGGGTAAAGTTCTCACCTTGCCCCGGCATCATGGCAAAGATCGGAAAGGCGCGCCGATAGGTGACGGTGACAGTGTAGAGCACCGCATCGCGGGCCCCGCCAAAGCCGCCTGCGCCAACATCGGCATCCCATTTGTTGTTGCCGTTAAGATCCTCGTACGGTTCGCCGTTGTCACACAGGCCGCTGCTGTCGAGATCGTTGAAATCCTCGCCCCGGTTGACGTTGGAAAAGTCGCTGTAGGACTGGCGCTCGAACTGGACCAGGGCATTGGCAGAAATTGCCTTCACCGCCTTGGAAACATTCGCATCAATCGCAGCCTCTGCCCCGGACGCGGCCTCGATGGTGGAATCGCGCGCTGCCTTCTGGATCGCGCCGTTCAGCATCTGGTTGGCGTACATGTTAAAGGCCAGGTCGAAGAGCCCCATCATCATGACGAGAAACGGCGGCGTGATCAGCGCGAATTCGACGATCGTAGCGCCGTCTTCCGCGCGGCGCAGCCGGTTGAGGGCGGCCCGCATCACTTCGAAATCCGCAGATCGCCAAGCTGGGTCGCGATCTTGGCGAAGACGTCTTCCAGTTCGGCCGCATTGGTGGCTTCGAACGAATGACCGGGGCCGGCGCAATCGGTCATCACCGGGTTGAGCGAAACCCCGAAGCCAATCACCCAGACGGTGATGTTGCGCTTTTTCACTTCCGAACACGCCACGCCAAAGCGCTTTTCGACCACTTCCGCCAGTGTCAGATTGCCTTCCGGCTTCTTTGGATCCCAGCGCCGGGTATCCAGCGGCTCGATCCCGTAAGTGCCGTACGACAGGTCAAGCGGAGCCGTTTCCCCGTCGGTCAGGAAGATCATGTGGCGGCTGGTCGGCTTGCCCGCAACATCGGCGTTTTCGCCAGCGAAGATACCGGTCGGGGACAGCAGCCGTCCACCCCAGATCATCCCGATGTCGTGATAGGTGCTGCCTTCGGCAACCAGGCTGTCGACATATCCGGAAACCGCACTGGCATCCATTTCCTGCAGCTTTTGCGCCGGGGAAGGGCAGGCCGACGTGCCGGCCCAGCGGGCCATCAGATAGTCATTGGTAGTCGCGGCAGCGACCTTGGAGAAAGTGCCGGTGCCATCCCACCAGATTTCCGGTTCGAACGAGATTTCGCCCAGCAGGGGCCGCCACTGGGTCTTGCGGGCTTCGGGCGTGTTGCCCGGGCTCGGCACCAGATCGATGTCGAGATCGATCGCCTTGGTCAGATCGACCGCGCTGTAATCGTCGATCTCATACGTGTCGCGTTCTTCGATGCAGCCGTTGAACCAGATGTCCAGATTGGCCGGAGTGGGCGAGGGATAGCCGTACATCGGCAGCTGGATCATCCCGGTCTTGAGCACATCGTTGCCGGTCGCGCCCTTGAACGGAGTGGTGCTCTGGTTGACCAGCTTGTACTGCCACTTGTACTCATCGTACATCACAGTGCCGGTCTTCTTGGTCACCCAGGAATAGGTGTAATTGGTGTAACGCCATCCCGAAACGGTCCTGCTGGCCCCATCCGCGCTGACATTGCACCAGACATCGTCGCCATTCAGCTGGTTTGTCCCATAAGTGCTGCCATCCGGGTTCGTGCCAGAGGCCAGACTGGTCCAGACGACCGAATAAGGGGGGCATGCACCGGTTGTGGTATAGCTCGGGATCACTACCTGTGTACCGCTGATATAGGTGTAGTCCGTCTGGTACTGATCGACCGGGTAAGTCACGCCGGTCGATTTGGCTTGGCGGCCGTGATAGTCCCAATCGGCCACCACCCAGTCGCTTTTCAGCAGTGTGCCAACATTGACGTTGGTGGAATAGGGCAGAAAGCCATAACGCACCCGGGTGCCGGGGGTCTTGCTGGCTTCGATCTGGGTGTGAAAGCTTTTGACGACATCGCGCAGCGTATCGATCTTGTTCTTGGGGTCACCGGACGTGGCCTTGTCGAGCATCGAACCGGTGGTATCGAGCACGAACATCACGTCCATGTTCGAAAAGTTCAGCTTGGCCGAACAGGCGACATCGACGGCGATCTCATCATAGCCGAACAGGTTCATGATCGAAGTCGGCACATCGACATGCGCCTCGCCAGAGATGGCGTAGTCGCTTTCCAGCGTCATTTCGAACGAACGGTTGATCGTGCCATAGGCACCATCGCCGAAGTTGAGCGAGAAGAAACGTTCGCCGATCTTTGAAACGTCGCCTGGAACTTCGCCATCAAGGACAACTGCAGAGCCAAGCTTTTTGCGCGCGGCGAGCACGCCCGAATCGCAGGCCTGTTGCAGACGGCTTTGCGAAAGATAGGTGCGGCCCATGTCCACGCCGCCGCCTACCATGGCCAGCAGCGGGAAGATGCCTGCCGCGATCATGGCCAGCGTGTTGCCGGCGCGGTCCTGCATCAGCCGGGTCAACAGACCGGCTGGCGCTTCCTTTCCGGCAATGTCACGTTCTGCGGCCATGAACTTTGCGCCCGTTGAAAACAATCCCACGCCTGCGGGCTTAACACCCAGACGTAAGTGGCTGATAAAGATCGATGGTTAATTTCTTCACCGTGTAAGTCCCGATCCGGCAACAACCGCGATCAGGGCATCACGAAGATCGGCCGTTTGTAAGTAAGCGGCAATTCACCCACCCCGATGAATTCCAGGAAGCTGGGCACGGCATATTCGATCGTCAGCGAGATTTCCTTCGCCCCGGTGAACTGCGGCGAATCCGAAGTGTCAGCGGTAATCGTCAGCCCGGTTGAACGCAGACCGTAAGGCGGTGCCTCGGCGATCTGGTAGGCATAGGTTTCGATACTGTCGTCATCGGGCTTGGTGCCCTGCTGGTACATAACCGCCGCATGGCGCGCGACATCGGCAGAGATTGAACGAAGCGCGTTCTGGTTCTGCATGGCGATGCCGATCTGCAGCACACCCAGGAACATCGCCAGGAACAACGGCCCGATCAGCCCGAATTCGATCGCAACCGAACCCGAACGGTCCTGGCGCAGCGCCAGCAAAAGGCGGCTCAGCTTGCTCATGACACCAGCAGCAACCGGCGCAGGTTGAAATTGATCGTGCTGCCGAAACCCAGGTTGGTCCACATCGGCGTCAGCGTGTCGGTCACATGGATTTCCAGATAGGTCGTCACTGCCGCACTGCCGCAGGTTGATGCCTGGCTCACCGTCGTGGCAGTGGTGCCGCAGCGATAGCTGTTGGCAATGGTGACGTCGGCATCGCTTAGCCCGGTTGATGATTTGATCCGCGCACGCAGCTTGCTGCGTTCCAGATCGGTATCGACCTTGATCGCGATGGCCACGTCGCCCGCTTCGGCGATGGCGGTTTGCAGCTCTGTCTGGCGGGCATAGATCCGGCTCGCCTCATAGGCCCCCATGCTGAGCGCCATCAGCATGGGCGCCACCAGCGCCGTTTCGATCGCCATGGTGCCGCGCTGATCGGTGCGCAGGCGTTGAAGGAGCCGTCCGAACATCGTTATCCCACCAGCTTGACCGTCGGCGCACCGCCGCCGAGCGACATTGCGCTTGACCCGGAAGGCTTGCAGAAGTTCGTGATGTTGAAGTTGCCGCTGATGAACAGCGTCCGCGACGCAACCATCATGCAGCCCCCGGTGGCGGCATTGACGTTTCCGTTAAAGGTCGCGTCGCGATTGGGCATGTACATGGTGCCATCGATCTTGACCGAAGCATTGCCTTCCATGCTGAATGCGCTGGTGGAATTCTCGTCCCAGAACAGCATGCCCGCCAACTTGTCCGCAGCGGCGGGATCATAGCTGTAATTGTCCTTCAGTGTGGTCGCGGAAATGCCCTTGAGGTCCAGCACCGAGTTCGAGTTGATCTTGATCGACCCGCTGTTGCCGGTCATCACAAACAATGTGCCCGCAGCAGTGACAGTCTGGTTCTGTCCGAAATCGATGCCGCCACTGATGAAGTAGACCCCGGCCGAGAACTCGGTCTTGCATTGGATTTCGATCGAACCATAAATCCCGGGCTCCGGGCGGGCGGTGCCATCGACGGCCAGCGTTTCGCGCTGATCGATCTTGGTGTAATTGTCCCTGGTATAGTAGGATTTTACGCGCCACATCTTTTTGGTGCCCTTGCCGCCAATGTCTACAGCACCTTCAGTCGTCGTTGAACTTGGCGTCTGCCATCCGGTCACCGCGCTGCTGGTGACTGTTTTGGTGCTTGAGCTTGAATCCTCATACCCATCGGCAATGTAACCATCACCGGTATAAGGGCTTTGCTCGGTCCAGCTGTTGGAATTGGACCCCTTGTAGTACTTGTACGAGTTGTAGGTGCGCGTGTAATAGGTGGCGGTATAGGTGGTGCCCCCCTCTTGCGGGGTCGGGCAGGAGTATTCCTTGTTGCTCGATGTGCTCGCGCTGGGTGGTTCGAGGCTGGCATAGGGATCGGACAGGCCCGACTGGTTTTCATAAATCGTGCCGTTATTGGCAAAGCCCTGGTCAATCCCGCCCGTCGCGATCAGCTTGCCCAGCGGAACCGAGGTGTTGCCAACCTCTTTCATCGCCGCGTTCGAATCGTTGGACAGCGATCCGGCGCCGCAGGTCGATGTCCCGCCAACGCTGCCGCCGAATTTGAAGGCCGAATCCGCCGATGGGTGGACCGCCAGCATGCAGGCTTCGTAAGTCGTGCCGACTGTAAAGCTGGCCTGGGAAATGACTTTCACAGTCGCCTGACTGCCGGTCATGAAGCTTGAGAACGGCAGCGCCTTGGTGGCCGAGGCGGTGACGATCACGCTGTTGTTGGTGCTCGATCCCTTGTATTTGGCCAGGTTCACATTGGTGGAGCTGTCAAAGCTGTCGAAATCGGCAACCATCGAAAGGTTGGCTGAATATTCCTGCTCTGCGCGGGTCTTGTAGGTGGCCTGCACGGTCGAGTCCGAACTCGTCCGCGCCCAAGCGGCAGCAAGGGCGGCCTGATCGGTCGCGAACTGCAATTCATTGCGCCACATGTACCACTGCGCGGTATCAACCGCGAGGCCCGAACCGCCCATCAGCACCGGCAGGCCCAGCGCCACCAGCATGGTCGCGTTGCCGCTGGTGTTGGTTCGCAACTCGGTGAGTTTTCGACGTAGCGTGGCGAACATGTTGCACCCTAAAGCTATGGAATCGATCATCCCATAAGCGTGACTGGTGAGCGGACTTTCAAGCAAACTGGTTAACATCCGGTAGAGGCTGACAAATCGGCGTGGACAGCCAATGCTTTGCGCGGCGCGCGGCGGCGGGCTATTGACCATCCCGGATGACGCCCGATTCCCCGCTTCTTGATGGCCTTCCAGTCGAACAGCGCCTGGCCCTGGCCTATGCTCCGGTGGCGGCGCGGGGGCTGTTTGCGGGGCTGTTCGCGCTTGATACGCGCCTGGCGGGTATCGTCCGCGCCGCGCGGGAGCCGATGCTGGCGCAGCTGCGACTGGCCTGGTGGCGCGACCGGCTGGGGGAGGGCGGCGGCGGGGCCGATCCGGTGCTGATCGCGCTGGCCCCGGTGTTGCAGCAAGGCCCTGCACTGGTCGCAGCGGCTGATGGCTGGGAAGCCTTGCTGGGTGAGACGCTGAACCACGCTGCGGCAGAAACCTTCGCGGCGGGCCGTGCGGCGGGTATGGCCGCCATGGCGCAGGCACTGGGCTGCCCTGCGGCAGAGGCCGAGCGGGCCGGGCGCAACTGGGCCCTGGCCGATCTGGCCGCGCGCGTTTCGAACCCGGCAGAGCGGGCCGTGGTGCTGGATCTGATCGCCACCCAGGACTGGGGCAGGCCGGCTTTGCCGCGCAGCATGCGGCCGCTTGCGGTGCTCCATGGCCTTGCCCGGCGGCAGCGCGGGGCAAGGCCCTTGATCGAAGGGCCGGTCAGCCTGCTTTGCGCAATCAGGCTTGGCTTGACCGGGCGCTAGGCTATGCTGGGCTGGATGGAGAGCACGCTATGAACCGGACGATCCTGGGCGCGGTTTCGGCCTTGTTGCTGGTCGCATCTGGCCTGTTCTGGTGGCAGGGCCGCGCCGCCACCGAAGCTCAGGCCCCGCCGCCGCCCACTGCGGCGGAAAGCGACGCGGGCGAAGTGCCTGACGAGATCCCGACCGAAGATGGCGAAGGCCTGATGGGCGGCAGTCTGCCCCAGGCGAATGAGGCCACGCGTGAGGAGAAGCGCTTCAACCGGCTCGACAAGAACCGCGACAACCAGATCAGCCGGGTCGAGGTGCTGGCCCCCCGCGTTGCGGCATTTCGCAAGCTTGATACCGACCACAACAATCTGCTGAGCTTTGAGGAATGGGCGGTGCTGACCTCTAACCGGTTCAAGGGCGCCGATGCCAATGGCGATGGCCAGCTGACCCGGCCGGAATTTGCCACGACCAAGCCCAAGCCGGCGAAGAAGCCGGGCTGCAAGTGCTAGGCTGAAGCCAACCACTGCGCCAGATCCGCCTTGGCGCGGGCGGTGTAGGCTTCCTTGCGCTGCTTCTTCTTGACCTCTTCCGGCGGCATCGGGAACAGGCCGAAGTTGATGTTCATCGGCTGATAGGTCGCGGCCTCAGCATCGCCCGTGATGTGTGAGAGCAGCGCGCCGAGCGCGGTGGTGCGGGGCGGGGGCGTCCAATCGCGGCCGGTCAGTTCGGCAGCGGTCATCAGACCCGCCAGCAGGCCGACCGCGCCGCTTTCGACATAACCTTCGCAGCCGGTAATCTGCCCGGCAAAGCGAATGTGCGGGGCGCTTTTCAGGCGCAATTGCCGGTCCAGCAATTCGGGTGAATTGAGGAAGGTGTTGCGGTGCAGCCCGCCCAGCCGGGCGAATTCAGCCTGCTCCAGCCCAGGGATGGTGCGGAACAGGCGGACCTGTTCGGCGTGCTTCAGCTTGGTCTGGAACCCGACCATGTTCCACAGCGTACCCAGCTTGTTGTCCTGCCGCAGCTGGACCACGGCATAGGGCCAGCGCCCCTTGGGGAATTCGGGCGTGGCGCTGTGCGGGTTGTCGAGCCCGACCGGCTTCATCGGCCCGAACCGCAAGGTATCCTCGCCCCGCGCGGCCATGACCTCGATCGGCATGCAGCCATCGAAATAGGGGGTATTGGCCTCCCATTCGCGGAATTCGGTCTTTTCGCCCGCCAGCAGCCCGGCGTGGAAGGCCTGGTATTCCTCGCGGGTCATCGGGCAGTTGATATAGTCCTTGGTTTCACCCTTGTCCCAGCGGCTGGCCATCCAGCAGACGTCCATATTGATGCTGTCGTGATAGACGATCGGGGCGATCGCATCGAAGAAGGCCAGACTTTCCGCCCCCGTCGCCGCGCCAATGCTCTGGGCCAGCGCTCCGGCGGTGAGCGGGCCGGTGGCAATGATGGTCAGTCCGGCGTCGGGCAAACGATCAATCCGTTCGCGCACCACGGTCAGTGTCGGCTGCGCGGCCAGCGCCGCCTCGACCTCGGCCGAAAAGACATCGCGGTCCACTGCCAGCGCCGATCCGGCGGGCACTTGCGCCTTGGCGGCGGCGGCCATCAGCAGCGAATCGAGTTGCCGCATTTCGTGGTGGAGCAGGCCGACCGCGTTCTTTTCGTGATCGTCGGAGCGGAACGAGTTGGAGCAGACCAGTTCGGCCAGCCCGGTGCCCTGGTGCGCCGCAGTGCTGTCTCCGCCGCCGCGCATTTCGGACAGGCGTACTTTGAGGCCGCGCCGGGCAAGCTGCCACGCGGCCTCGCTCCCGGCCATGCCGCCGCCGATGATGTGGACGTCATAAGTCATTTTGCCCCCATGCCGTTCGTGCCCGGCGAAGTCGAGACACGTCGCGCAAAAGTGTCTCGACTTCGCTCGACACGAACGGATAGGGATTGGGTGAAGGGGAAGTCGCTATGCCGAAACGTGCCTTGATCGAGAAACGCCCGTGGTTGCTGGCCAGTCTGGCCGCCGGGATCAGCTTTTACTTCGTCAAGGACAGCCACTTGGCCGGGCTGTACCAGATGGCGTGGAAGGGGGCAGGGGTGGCCTTGCTGGCGGTCTATGCCTTGCTGCGCCACCACGGCGCGGATTCGCGGCAGATTGCTGGCGTGATGGCGCTGGGCGCGCTGGGCGATGTGCTGATTGAGATCGACCTGATCTATGGCGCGCTGGCGTTCCTGGCGGGGCACATTCTGGCGATCTGGCTCTATGCACGTCACCGCCGGGCCGCGCTGACCCCCAGTCAGCGCTTGCTGGCCATAGTGCTGGTGCCGCTGGTGGTGCTGATCGCGTGGTCCTTGCCGGCAAACCCGATGGAGCGACCGGGCGTGGCGCTTTATGCCACCGGCCTTGCGATCATGGCCGCGATGGCCTGGACCAGCAGCTTTCCGCGCTACCGCGTAGGGTTGGGGGCGATACTGTTCGTGGTGTCTGACCTGCTGATCTTTGCCCGGATCGGCCCGCTGGCGCACAGCGCGCTGCCGGGCCTGCTGATCTGGCCGCTCTATTACTTTGGCCAGTTCCTGATCTGCACCGGCGTGATCGGAGAGCTGCACAAGTCCCGCGCGCCGGGGTGACAAAGGTCAAAAAGGTCACGAAGGTCACAAAGGTCACGAAGGTCACAAAGGTCACAAAGGTCACGCGGAATCGCGGTTTTTCNTGCATAGGTCACGAAGGTCACAAAGGTCACAAAGGTCACGCGGAATCGCGGTTTTTCAGTGTGACCTTTGTGACCTTCGTTACCTATGCAGGCTGAAAATGCACCGCATCGCCGAATCATAGCAAATGCGCAGCTTGTAGGAAAACGTTCCCGCGCTCAGCCTGCCCAGGCGGCAATCGTGGTGCGGTGGAGCTCGCGGCGATAGCCTGCATAGCCGCCGGTGGCGCGGTGCAGGACGCTGCGGTTGTCCCACATCACCAGCATGCCCGGTTCCCACTTTTGCGCGAAGACGAAGCGTTCATCGCCCTGCCAGTGCTGCAGTTCCATCAGCAGGGCGATCGCTGCGTCCTGCGCCATGCCTTCGATCCCGATGATATAGCCCAGCGTGGAATAGAAGCCGCGCCGCCCGGTTTCGGGGTGGGCGGGCACCAAGGGATGAGTCTGCGTGGCCAGCGCCGCCTCGCTCGGGCGGATGTCCATGCTGCGGCCCTTGTCTTTCGCGCCATAGGTGCCGTCGGGCGCATAGGGCAGCTTGGCCGAATGGACCGCGATCAGATCGGCATACCGGGCCTGCTGTTCCGCGCTCAGGGCCTCCCACGCCAGATGCTGGTTGGCGAACAGGGTATCGCCGCCCACCGGCGGAATATCGACCGCGTTGAGGCAGGTGCCCGAAGGCGGACGGGCCTGAAAGCTCCAGTCAGAATGCCAGTTTTCAGCAAACAGCGGGCTCTGCTCATCCGCTTCGCGCCGGATCGCGGCGATGTGCTGGCGGCCGGGGATCGGGGCGAAAAACGGATCCTCGCCAAACCCGCCCATGGCCAGCGTGAAACGCTCAAGCTGGTCGTCATCCAGCCCCTGATCGGGGAAGGCCAGCACATGATGCTGCAGCCAGGCCGCGCGGATCGCGGCCATGGTCTCGGCATCAGGCACCTGCTTCAGGTCGAGCCCGGTGACGCGCGCCCCGCACGCCCCGCCGGATGGTTCGACCCGCAGCGGCATCAGTCCGTGCCGCCTTCGTCAGCAGGTGCTGCGGGAGCATCCGGCGCAATGCCTTCAACTTCCTCATCGCCTTCGGCCTCGGCCAGCCGCACCGCGCTGACCACGTGTTCGTTATCCGACACGTTGAACAGCCGCACCCCGGCCGAGCCGCGCCCGATCACCCGCAGGCTTTCCAGCGGCAAGCGGATCAGCTTGGCCTGATCGGTGACCAGCATCAGCTGATCGGCCTGCACCGCCGGGAAGCTCGCCACCACCGGGCCGTTGCGGCCGATGTTATCGATATTGGTGATGCCCTGGCCGCCGCGCCCGGTGCGGCGGTATTCGTAGGCCGAGCTCATCTTGCCATAGCCATTGGCGCAGACCGTCAGGATGAACTGTTCGCGTTCGCGCAGTTCGGCCATGCGTTCCGCGCTCATCGCGGGTTCGCCGTCCTTCTCGCCCTTCCATGGCGCGAACTTGACGTATTCCTCACGCTCTTCGCTGGTGGTTCCGACACGGTGGAGGATCGACAGGCTGATCACCTCGTCATCGCCCTTCAGCGTCATCCCGCGCACCCCGGTAGAGGTGCGGCTGGTGAATTCGCGCACTTCGTCCCCGGCAAAGCGGATCGCCTTGCCGCTGCGGGTGGCGAGCAGCACATCATCGCTGGCTTCGAGCAGGGCGACGCCGATCAGCCGGTCGGTGCTGTCCTCGTCAAACCGCATCGCGAACTTGCCGTTGCTGGGGATGTTGGCGAAGGCGTCCATCGCGTTGCGGCGGACATTGCCCTTGGCCGTGGCGAACACGACCGAGAGCTGGCCCCATTCCGCCTCATCCTCGGGCAGGGGCAGCACGGTCTGGATCGTTTCGTCCTTGTCCAGCGCGGGCAGCAGATTGACGATCGGGCGGCCGCGCGTGGCCGGGCCGCCTTCGGGCAGCTTCCACACCTTGAGCCGATAGACTTTGCCCGCGGTCGAGAAGAACAGCACCGGATTGTGGGTGCTGGTGACGAACATGGTGGTGACCACGTCCTCGTCCTTGGTCGCCATGCCGGCCCGGCCCTTGCCGCCGCGGTTTTGGGCGCGAAAGGTGGAGAGCGGGGTGCGCTTGATATAACCGTCCATAGTGACGGTGACGACCATGTCGTCGCGCTCGATCAGGTCCTCATCATCGATCCCGTCGGCGGCGGCGGTGATTTCAGACAGGCGCGGCGTGGCATATGCGGCGCGAATTGCCGAAAGCTCATCGCGCATCACGCCGTAGAGCTTGGCCCGGTCGGCCAGGATCGAGAGGTATTCCTCGATCGCGATCGCCAGTTCCTTGAGCTCGTCACCAATCTCGTCGCGGCCCAGCGCGGTCAGTCGGTGGAGGCGCAGGTCGAGGATCGCCTTCACCTGCACTTCGGACAGGCGATAGGTTCCGCCGCTTTCCTCAGCACTGGGTTCGATCGCTTCGACCAGCCGGATATAGGGCGCGATTTCACCAATCGGCCATTCGCGGGTCAGCAAGGCTTCGCGCGCCTGGGCCGGATTGCGCGACCCGCGGATGATCTTGACCACTTCGTCAAGGTTGGTGACCGCGACGACCAGACCCAGCAAGATATGCGCCCGGTCACGCGCCTTGTTCAGTTCGAACTTGGTGCGCCGGGTGATGACTTCTTCGCGGAAGGTGATGAAAGCGCTGATGAAATCGCGCAGCATCAGCGTTTCCGGGCGGCCACCGCGGATCGCCAGCATGTTGGCGGGGAAGTTCGACTGCGCGGGCGTGTTGCGCCACAGCTGGTTGAGCACCACCTCGGGCGTGGCATCGCGCTTCAGGTCGATCACCACGCGCACGCCAAGCCGGCTTGATTCGTCGCGGATGTCGGAAATGCCTTCGATCCGCTTGTCCTTGGCGGCTTCGGCAATCTTTTCGACCAGGCTGTTCTTGCCGACCTGATAGGGGATCGAAGTCAGCACGATCGAACGGCGATCGCCCCGGCCTTCCTCAATCTCGTGGCGGCAGCGCATGATCACGCTGCCCCGGCCTGTCAGGTACGCCGAGCGGGCGCCGTGGGTGCCCAGAATCAGCGGGGCTGTGGGGAAATCCGGCCCCGGGATGATCTGGACGAGTTCTTCCGAAGTGATCTCCGGATTGTCCATATAGGCCAGACAGCCGTCGATCACTTCGCCCAGATTGTGCGGCGGAATGTTGGTCGCCATGCCCACTGCGATCCCGCCCGCGCCGTTGACCAGCAGGTTGGGAAAGCGTGCGGGCAGAACGGTCGGTTCCTGCCGCGAACCGTCATAGTTGTCGGTGAAATCGACCGTATCCTTGTCGAGATCATCGAGCAGGGCATTGGCCACCCGCGCCAGCCGCGCTTCGGTGTAACGCATCGAAGCTGGTGGATCGGGGTCCATCGAGCCGAAATTGCCCTGACCGTCGATCAGCGGCAGCCGCATCGACCAGTCCTGCGTCATACGCGCCAGCGCGTCATAGATCGCGCTGTCACCGTGCGGGTGATAGTTGCCCATCACGTCGCCAACGATCTTCGCGCTCTTGCGATAGGGCCGCCCGGCGACCATCCCGCCTTCCTGGGCGGCGAACAGGATACGGCGGTGGACCGGCTTCAACCCGTCGCGCACATCGGGCAGCGCGCGGCTTACGATCACGCTCATCGCGTAATCGAGGTAGCTGGTCTTCATCTCGTCGACGATGTCAACGCGGGTGAATTCGCCCATCGGGTTCGGGGATTCGGGAGTGGTCTGGTCTTCGCTCACGCGGCTGTTCGATCAATTGTTGTCGGGAAATTTGCGAGTGCTCAGGCCCTAGGCGAATGGCTGCCGCAAGGCCACTGCAAGCCCGGTTCAGGGCGGGTTTTTCCACACTCTTCACGCCGTTTATGAACGGATTGGCCAAGTTGCGTTCAATCAAGGTTAAACGCTGGTAATGCAGTTAGCGCACCAGTTGCCAAACCGGCGATTTCGCGCCATTGGCAGGGATGGAAGTTTTGCCCCGGCGCAAGGCGGAAACGGGTCCGCAACGCCGGTTGCCAAGGAGAATAAGGTCCATGATCCGCGCCACGTTTCTTTCGCGCCCGGCGCTGGGCATCGCGCTTGCACTTGCTGCCGTTTCCGGGGCGAGCCTGATCGCCAGCCCGGCCATCGCCGCCGAAAAGCAGAAGGCCCCTGCGGCTCTCAAGCTCAAACTGTCGAAGGAATTCCAGGTCGCGTCCAACGCGGTGCTGGCTGCCTGGACGAACACCAAGAAGCGCCCCGATGTGCTGGCCAAGCAGGCCGAACTGAAGGCTGCGGAAAGCACCCTGATGGCGGCAACCACCCGCCGTGCCCAGACCGAAGCGCAAAAGGTCTATGATGCCAAGGCGGCCGAACTGGTTGCCCTGGTCAAGCCGGATACCGATGCGCTTGACGGTGCGATGACCAAGGTTGTCGGCAATGATGACAAGTACCAGGCCGGCGCGATCGCGCTCGACATGGGGCTGTTCACCAGCAGCCAGGGCTTGCAGCGCAAGGGGCTGGATCTGCAGTTGCAGAGCGGCTTCGTCCCGGCGGACAAGGTGCCGCTGTTCAACTATTATGTCGGCAAGTTCGCCTATGGTGCCAAGGACTATATGGCCGCACGCACCGCGCTGCAGGCTGCAACCGCTGGCGGCTATCACGATGGTGAAGCAGACCGTTATCTCGCCGAAACCTATTTCGCGCAGAACGATGGCCCCGGCGGGATGAAGATCCTGCGCGATGCCAACGAACTGGCCAGAACCCAGGGCCGCGCCGCTTCGACCGAAGGGCTGCGTCGTGGGCTCAAGGTTGCAAATGACGTGCTCGACGTGACCAACGTTGGCTACTTCGGCAGCGAACTGATCAAGGCACAGCCGAACACCGAAAACTGGGGCGATGCGCTGGCAGCGCTGCGCCGCGCGGGCAAGTATGACAAATACGTCCTGCTGGACATCGCCCGCCTGGCGGACCGCACTGCCAGCTACGCCAATGGTTCGGACTATATGGAAATGGTCCAGATCGGCACCAACCTGGGCCTGCCCAAGGAAGTGCTGAAGGCGGTCGAAGCCGGAGTGGCCGCAGGCAAGCTCAACCGCGGCGATATTGCCGTGGCTGATGCCATCAACGTGGCCAATGCCCGCATCAAGACCGATACGGCGCAGAACCTGCTGGGCGGTTATGATCGCGATGGGCGTCTGCCCACGGCCAAGGTTGCCACGGTGGTTGGTGCAGGCGATTCGTTCCTGTCCTATGGCCAGCCGGCCAAGGCGGAAGAATTCTACAAGCTGGCCAGTGCCATGCCGGGGGCCGATCAGGGTCTGGTCTTCAGCCGCATGGGGATTGCCCAGTATGATCAGGGCAAGTTCGCCGAAGCCGAGGCCAGCTTTGCCAAGGTCACCGGCGCGCGCGCTCCGGTGGCGCAGGTCTGGGCCGTGCAGGCCGGGATCAAGGCCAAGGGCGGCTAAGGCTGCGATCGCCTGGAAAACAGCGAAGGGCGGGGGGCAACCTCCGCCCTTTTCTATTCGACCGGATGAAAATGCCCTTCGGCTTCGTCCAGCACGTGCAGCACGCCGTCGCTGATCGCGAAAAAGGCGCCTGACAGCCGCAGTTCCCCGCTCTGCTCCTTGGCAGCTATATAGGGGAACGTGCGCAGGTTCTTGAGGCTGGCCCTGACTCCGGCCTGCTCCATCGCGCGCTCGGCCGGGCGCCCTTCGGTGCCGTGGGTGGCGGTAACCTCGTCGCGCGCTTCGTCCAGCAGTGCAATCCAGTCCGCCACAAACCCGCCGGAACCATGCTCGGCCCCTTCCATCTGCCGGGTCAGCGCGGCCTTGCACCCGCCGCACATGCCGTGGCCCATGACCACCACTTCCTTGACCTTGAGGAACTGCACCGCAAATTCCAGCGCGGCGGAAACGCCGTGGTGGCCGGGGGTGGTTTCATAAGGCGGGACCATCGCCGCGACATTGCGGACCACAAAGATCTCGCCCGGATCGACGTCGAAGATCTGCGATGGATCGACCCGGCTGTCACTGCAGGCGATCACCATCACTTGCGGTTCCTGGCTTTCGCGCAAATCCGCCCAGCGTTCGCGATTCGAAGCCCAGCCATTGGCGCGGAAGCGGCGGTATCCGGCGACGAGCCGGCCGAGTTCAGGGGAGAATGGGTCGCTCATGGGCCCGCACATGGGGATGGAAATTGCCTCTGGCAAGGGGCAAGGCAAGCGCCTATCTGGCAGCCATGAACGATATCGCTTCCGAGCCCAAGCCGCAGCGTCAACGCAAGCCTGACTGGATCCGCGTCAAGGCCCCGACCAGCAAGGGCTATGGCGAAACCCGCCAGCTGATGCGCGATCTGAAACTGCATACTGTGTGCGAGGAAGCGGCCTGTCCGAACATCGGCGAATGCTGGACCAAGAAGCACGCCACGGTGATGATCCTGGGCGATATCTGCACCCGTGCCTGCGCCTTTTGCAACGTCAAGACCGGCATGCCGCGCGCGGTCGATCCGCTGGAACCCGATCACGTTGCCGTGGCCGCCGCGAAGATGGGACTGGAACACATCGTCATCACTTCGGTTGACCGTGATGACTTGCCCGATGGCGGGGCCAGCCAGTTCGTCAAGGTAATCAAGGCGCTGCGCCGCGAAACCCCGGACACCACGATCGAAATCCTGACCCCCGATTTCCGCGGCAAGATGCGCGAGTCGGTGGAAGCAATCGTCATGGCCGGGCCGGATGTGTACAATCACAACCTGGAAACCGTCCCCCGGCTTTACCCCACGATCCGCCCCGGCGCGCGGTACTATGCCTCGCTGCGGTTGCTGGAAGAGGTCAAGCACCACGATCCGCTGGTCTTCACCAAAAGCGGGATCATGCTGGGGCTGGGCGAGGAACGGCTGGAAGTGCATCAGGTGATGGATGACATGCGTTGTGCAGGCATCGATTTCATGACCATGGGGCAATATTTGCAGCCCACCCCGAAACACGTCGCGGTCAGCGAATTTGTCGAGCCTGATACGTTCAAGAGCTATGCCGCTATTGCCCGTTCCAAGGGCTTCCTGCAGGTCGCGGCCAGCCCCTTGACCCGGTCGAGCTATCACGCGGGCGACGATTTCAAGGAAATGCGCGCTGCGCGGCAGGCGCAGGTCGGGCTGGCGCGCAAAAGCTGATGCCAGGCGTCCACGAAGTGCGGCGCCTGCCATACAGCGCCACCCAGATGTTTGATCTGGTGGCCGATGTGGCACGCTATGGCGAATTTCTGCCGTGGGTCGTAGCAACGCGGGTCAAGAGCGACAGCGAACATGAAATGATCGCGGATATGCTGGTCGGCTTTAACGCGCTGCGCGAAAAGTTTACTTCACGCGTGGAAAAGCAGCGGCCAGGCCGGATCAAGGTCCACTATATCGACGGGCCGATGCGCGATCTCGACAATGTCTGGCTGTTCCGCGACGTGGAAAACGGCTGCGAGGTGGAATTTGACGTGAAATTCACGTTCCGCAACGCCATGTTCGAAAAGCTGGCCGGGCAGTATTTTGACCGTGCGTTCCGCAAGATGGTCCAGGCCTTTGAAGACCGCGCAGACCAGCTTTACGGCAGCAGCAGTTCCAGCGCGACCAGCGCCGCCTGATGGCGCACGCTTTCGCGGCTTGATCCGTCAAGCAAGCGCTCTTCGGCCAGGGCGTCTTCCTCATTCTGGCCGCGAATTGCGCGGGCGAACACCACGGTGCCAACCGGCTTTTGTTCGCTGCCGCCATCGGGCCCGGCAATCCCGCTGATCGCCACCGCAACGTCGGCCTTGCTGCGCTTCAATGCGCCTTGCGCCATCGCCCAGGCACAGGCGATCGAAACTGCGCCAAAGGTTTCGATGATGTCTTTCGACACGCCCAGCATCTCGTGCTTGGCTTCGTTGGAATAGGTCACATAGCCGCGATCGAGCACGGCTGATGATCCGCCGATCTCGGTCAACGCGGCACTGACCAACCCTGCGGTGCAGCTTTCTGCCAGCGCGACAACCCGGCCTGCGGCCTTGTTTTCGGCCACGACCCGGGCAGCCAGTTCGACAATATCGGCGGGAAGAAGCGACATAGTAATCCTGTCAGGTCCGATTCGCGGACGCGGACGCGCCTTTCACCTGTCTGTCGCCAAGGTCAAGCACGACAGATGCGCAGTGCGCCAACCCGATTCGCTCCGCTACGTGCGGCCAGGCCGGTGGTCAGGGCAATCGTCTCTGCCGCCAGCGGGGCGGGCAGGGGTGACAGCAGCAGCAAAAGCCGATCAAGGCTTTTGCAGCGTTCGACCGGAAACTGCTGATCGACCATGGCAATTACCATGTCATCCAGCATCGGCTTCATCGTTTCATCGGGTAATTGGCCCAACACCGGTCCGGCCTGCGGATCAAGCGTGCCGCCGGCCTTGATCACCGCCTTGCGGGCCATCGGCCACTGCCGGTCGCGCCCCTTGGTATAACGCTGGGCCAGCTTTTCGCCGTCGGTGCGCAGATAGGCCTTGGGCGGCAAGACATCCCCGCAGCGCTGCGCCGCGCCGCGCACCATCGCAGGCAGCGTGTAAATCGACATGGCGGAAAATTCCTGCGCGGTCAGGCACGGCGGTGGCGGGGCGGCAGCCTGGGCCAGGCCGGGCAGGGCGAGCATTGCCGAGCAAAACACCAGCCGCAGCATGTCAGCCCCGCACCAGCGTGGCGACAGCCTGCGCAGCAATCCCTTCGCCGCGCCCGGTAAAGCCGAGCCGTTCGGTGGTAGTTGCCTTGACGCTGATCGTGGCGAGCGGCGCGCCCAGCACTTCGGCCAGCCGTTCACGCATCGCCTGACGGTGCGGGCCGATCTTGGGGGCTTCGCAGATAATCGTCAGATCGACATTGCCGATCCGGTAGCCCTGCGCCGCCGCCAGTGAAACCGCGTGGGCCAGGAACCGATCGCTGCTCGCGCCTTTCCATTGCGGATCGCTGGGCGGAAAGTGGCTGCCGATATCGCCATCGGCAATTGCACCCAGCACGGCATCGACCAGCGCGTGGATCGCGACATCGGCATCACTGTGTCCGGCCAGACCGCGTGGATGATCGATCCTGATCCCGCACAGCCACAGTTCCTCACCATCGGCCAGACGGTGAACGTCATAGCCGGTGCCGACCCGCAAAGCGGGCAGGGCGGCGGCATCGAAATCGCTGGCAAAGGTCAACTTGTGCAAGGCTTCGTCTCCATCGACCAGCGCCACGGCAAGGCCAGCGGCCCGTGCGACCTGGGCATCATCGCCGGCCTCAATCGCGCCGTCCCAGCTGCGGTGCGCGGCCAGGATCCCGGCAAAGCGGAACGCTTGCGGTGTCTGCACCCGGCGCAGCTCCTCGCGCCGGGCGGGTTCACCCATCAGGGGGCCGTCGGCCTGGGTCAGGCTGTCTACCACGGGCAGGACGGGGATCGCACCGGGGTGCTGCGTCAGCGCGGCGAGCAGGCGCGCGATCACTGGCGCAGTCAGGCCAGGGCGTGCAGCATCGTGGATCAGGACCAGATCGGGGGCATCCTTTGCAAGGGCTTCCAGCGCCCTGCGTACAGACCCTTGCCGGGTTGCGCCGCCAGTTACCAGCCGCACGCCAGGGATGCCTGCCAGTGCCGCCGCTGCTGCCGTGTCCGCGCCATCGGGGATTGCGACGACGATTGGGGCGATCCCCGCCGCGGCCAGCACTTCTGCCGAATGCCGGACCACCGGCTTGCCACGCCACAGGGCGAATTGCTTGGGCAAAGGCTGGCCCGCACGCAGGCCTTGCCCGGCGGCGACGATCACGGCAGCGACAGAAGGGGAGGGCACGCTCATTGCGCGGTCTGCGGTAGTGCCTTGCTCTCGGCTCGGCAATTCCCTATGTGCTGCCCAAATTTTAGGCACATCGCAATGAACCCGCTTCCCTCTCCTCCTGCGCTGGCCCCGATCATGGTCGGGCCCGAACGGATCGACTGCCCGGTGATCCTGGCGCCGATGACCGGCGTAACCGATCTGCCGTTCCGGCGGATGGTGCGGCGGTTCGGATCGGGCCTCAACGTCACCGAAATGATCGCCAGCCCGGCGGCAATCCGCGAAACGCGGCAATCGCAGCAAAAAGCGATGTGGGATGCGGCGGAAGAACCGGTGTCGATGCAGCTGGTCGGGTGCGATCCGGCGCAGATGGCTGACGCCGCGCGTTTGGTTCAGGATCGTGGTGCGGCAATCATCGATATCAACATGGGCTGCCCGGTGCGCAAGGTGGTCAATGGCGATGCCGGGTCGGCGCTGATGCGTGACTTGCCGCTGGCCACCGCGCTGATCGAAGCGACGGTCAAGGCGGTCAAGGTGCCGGTTACGGTCAAGATGCGGATGGGCTGGTGCCATGACAGCCTCAACGCCCCCGAACTCGCCCGCCGGGCCGAGGATCTGGGCGCGAAGCTGGTCACCGTCCACGGCCGCACCCGCAACCAGATGTACAAGGGCAGTGCCGACTGGGCCTTTGTCCGCAAGGTCAAGGATGCAGTCAGCATCCCGGTGATCGTCAACGGCGACATTTGCGGGATCGACGATGTTGCCACGGCGCTGGATCAAAGCGGCGCGGACGGGGTGATGATCGGGCGCGGGGCCTATGGCAAGCCGTGGCTGCTGGCGCAGGTGATGCACTGGCTGGGGACCGGGCAGCAACTGGCCGATCCTTCACTGGATGATCAACTTGCGCTGATCCTTGAGCATTACCAGTGGATGCTGGACCTTTATGGCGAGGATACCGGGGTCAAGCTCGCCCGCAAACACCTCGGCTGGTACACGCGCGGGCTGCACGGGTCGGCGCATTTCCGCAATACGGTGAACTTCGTCGATGATCCGCAGGCCGTGATGCAGGCGCTGCGCGAATTCTACGATCCGTTCCTTTCGCGCCAGGCGGCCTAGGCATGATCGATCCGCAGCGGCAGCTGTCCAGCCTGTCGCTGGCCGTGGTGCTGCTGGCTCCGGGACAGCGGATCGCGGCGGCCAATCCGGCGGCGGAGCAGTTCCTGGGGCAAAGCTTTCGGCGTTTGCAGGATCGTTGCCTGACCGATCTGGTGCGGTTCGAGGAACCCCGCCTTGCCGCACGGCTAACCGAAAGCGATGCGCACGTTTCGGCGCGGGCCACCAATGTCCATGTGATCGGGCAAGGCCCGCGGCGGCTTGACGTCACCGCCGCACCGCTGATCGATCAGCCGGGCTGGCAAGTGCTGACCCTGCACGACATTTCCGGGGCCGAAGCGATGAGCGACAACTCTGCTTCCGCCGACGACAACATCCTGCGCGCGCCCGACATTCTGGCGCATGAGATCAAAAATCCGCTGGCGGGCATTCGCGGCGCGGCGCAGCTGCTGGGGCGCAAGCTGCAAGGCAATGACCTGGCCATGACCGGGCTGATCGCCGATGAGGTGGACCGGATCGCCAAGCTGATCGACCAGATGCAGTCACTCTCGCGCCGAACGCCCCAAACGCTTGCTCCGTGCAATCTGCACGAAGCGGTGCGCCGGGCGATTGCAGTGCTGGAAGCCACCGGCAATGCGCCGCCGATTGTCGAGGAGTTCGATCCCTCACTGCCGCTGGTGCTCGGCAATGCCGATGCGCTGGTACAGGTGGTGCTTAATCTGATTGCCAATGCCGCCGACGCCTGCCGCGATACGGCCGCCCCCCGGATCGCGGTTCGCACCCGTTTTGCCAGCGGGCTGCAGACCCACCGCGGGGCAGATGGCCTGCCGGTGCGCCTACCAATCGAACTGCGGGTTAGCGACAACGGGCCGGGGATCGATCCCGCAATGCGCGATCATGTGTTTGAACCTTTCGTCACTACCAAGAAGAGCGGGCAGGGCCTGGGCCTGGCGCTGGTCCGCCGTCTGGTCCGCGACATGAACGGGCGGATCGGCCATGACCGCGAGGAGGCTGCCGGCTGGACCCATTTCCGGGTTCATCTGCCGATGGCCGCCGAACGCCGCCAGACCAACCGCGAGGATCTGCCATGAACGTGCTGCTGGTCGAAGATGACGCCTCGATCGCGCTGGTGATCACCGCCGCGCTCGAAGCAGAGGGCTTTGGCGTCACCCACTGCGATTCGATTGCCGAGCGTGACCGGCTGCTGGCACTGCACCGCTTTGCCGCGCTGGTTACCGATGTGATGCTGACCGATGGGGACGGGATCGAAACGATCGGTCAGGTCCGGGCCATGGCGCCGGACATGCCGATCATCATCCTTTCGGCCCAAAACACACTCGATACCGCTGTGCGGGCGAGTGATACCGGCGCGTTTGAATACTTCCCCAAGCCGTTCGACATTGATGAACTGGCCCGCACCGTCCGCCAGGCAGTTGGCGCGGCGAGTGCAAAAGGCGGGACGGAAGAGGATGCGCCCGTTGCGGGTTTGCCGCTGGTTGGCCGTTCTGCGCCGATGCAGGCGGTTTACCGCATGATCACCCGCGTGCTGCGCAACGATCTCACCGTGCTGGTGCTGGGCGAAAGCGGCACCGGCAAGGAACTGGTGGCCGAAGCGATCCACCAGCTGGGCCAGCGCAAGGACGGCCCGTTTGTGGCAGTCAACACTGCGGCCATCCCCGCCGAACTGATCGAAAGCGAGCTGTTCGGGCATGAAAAGGGCGCTTTCACAGGCGCCGTCGCGCGGCATATCGGCAAGTTTGAGCAGGCCAATGGCGGCACGCTGTTCCTTGACGAGATCGGTGACATGCCGATGCAGGCCCAGACCCGGCTGCTGCGCGCGCTGCAATCGGGCTCGGTCCGGCGCGTGGGCGGGCGTGAGGAAATCAAGGTCGATGTGCGGATTGTCGCCGCGACCAATCGCGATCTCGAACCGATGATCGCGGCGGGGCAGTTCCGCGAAGACCTGTTCTATCGGCTCAACGTGGTGCCGATCACACTGCCGCCGCTGCGCGAACGGGCAGACGATATTCCGGCACTGGCCCGCCATTTCCTCCAGCTCGCTGCGGTTGAAGGGCTGCCTCGGCATCAGCTGTCGGATGAAGCTGCAGCCTTGCTCAGCCGTCAGCCCTGGCGCGGCAATGTCCGTGAACTGCGCAATTTCATCTACCGCCTCGCGCTGTTGGCGCGCGAAGATGCGATCGACGCGGAAAGCACGGCCAGCCTGATCCAGCAGACCGCCCGGGCCGATGCGGAAGCGGGGAGTGCCGGTGATCTGGCCGGATCGGTGGCCGAATGGCTGGTAATCAACCGTCCTGCTCCCGGCACCGTCTATGATGCTGCACTGGCCGCTTTCGAGCGCCCGCTGTTTACCGCGGTGCTGCGCGAAACGCAGGGCAACCAGCTGCGCGCCGCGCAAATGCTGGGGATCAACCGCAACACGCTGCGCAAGCGGCTCAGCGATCTGGGTATTGATCCGGCCGAACTGCACCAGCCCGGCTGATTGCCCCTTGCAAAGTTGCAACAGTAGTGTTGTAACGATGCAACGATGCTGATCGACAGGACCAAGGCCCCACCACGTTGGTGGAGGCGCGTGCAGATTGCCGCGCGGCGGGCCAATTTCTTTGCGATCATGGAAGTGGTCTCGGTGGCCAGCTTCCTGCTGATGACCGGACTGACCTGGTATGTCCTGGCCTCTCCGGCGCAACGCAACCAGGTCATGCCGACCAATCTGACGGCCAGTCTGCTGGTCGGCACGCTGGTTCCGGCCATGGCGATCCTGGTCTTGCTGGGCCGCCGCCTGGCGCTGCAACGCGCGGCGGAGCACGCGGGCGGGGGCGGGCAGCTGCACGTCCGGCTGGTGTTCTTCTTCTCGCTGATTTCCGCAATCCCGACCTTGCTGGTGGTGATCTTTGCTTCGGTGCTGTTCCAGACCGGGGTTGAATTCTGGTTCTCGGACCGTTCGCGCGGGATGCTCGAAAACGCCAACAAGCTGGCGCGCGGTTATTACGAGCAGACCCAGAACGACATGAAGTACTCCTCGCTGGCGATGGCGGCGGATCTGGGGGACTTCCTTAGCCGCAAGGCGCCGGTCAGCCAGGAATTCCTCAATTACTATCAGTTCCAGATCACCAACCGGAACATCAACGAATCGACCATCCTGCAAAAGTTGCCCGATGGCTCGCTCAGCCGGGCGGCCTTTGCCCGGGGGGACAATCCGCTGGCCGAACAGGTTTCGATCGATGTGGTGCGCCAGCTGGATCGCGGCGCGGACATCGTGATCGATGCCAAGCCTGACAAGATCGAAGCTGTGACCCCGATTGACCGGCGCAGCGGGATCTACCTCTATACCGCACGCAAGTCTGACTTGCTCAGTCTCAGCCAGGGGCAGCGCGCGCAGAATATCGTGCGCGCCTATGATCAGCTGACCAAACGGGCGCGAATTCAGCAGCTGCAGGTCAATGTCGCGCTGTTTGTCGCCTCGCTGGCGCTGGTCGGACTGTCGATCTGGTTCGCGCTGCGCTTTGCCGACCGGCAAGTGAAGCCGCTGTACGATCTGGTTGATGCGGCGCGGCAAGTGGGGGCGGGCAATTTTTCGATGCGGGTCGAAGGGCGCACCGGGGCCGACGAAATCGGTCTGCTCAACCGCGCGTTCAACCGGATGACCCAGCAACTGGAACGCCAGACCCAGGCGCTGGTCGGGGCGAACCAGCAGCTTGATGAGCGCCGGGCCTTTATCGAGGCGGTGCTCGAATCGGTGACAGCCGGGGTGATTTCCACCGCCGATGACGGCGTGATCCAGTTGATGAACGGTTCGGCGCACAAATTGCTGCTGGATATGGATGTTCAGCTGGAACCCGGCGCGCGGCTCGCCGATGTGGCCCCGGCGATCGCGGCACTGACGGCAGAGGGCAAGGATGGCGGGATTGTGCAATATGCCAAGGGCACCGATCTGCTGACTCTGGCGGTCCGGGTTGGCCGCGAAGGCGGCGGGCATGTGGTGACCTTTGAAGACATCACCCGCCAGCTGGTTGATCAACGTCAGGCCGCCTGGTCCGATGTGGCCCGGCGCATCGCGCACGAAATCAAGAACCCCCTGACCCCGATCCAGCTCGCAACCGAGCGGCTCAAGCGGCGTTACCGCAAACTGATCACCGCCGATGCCGAACTGTTCGATGAACTGACCAGCACGATCATTCGTCAGGTCGGTGACTTGCGCAAAATGGTCGACGAATTCTCCAGCTTTGCGCGGTTGCCCAAGCCCGTGTTCCGGGGCGAGGATCCGGTCGATCTGGCGCGGCAGGCACTGTTTCTGCAGGAAGTATCGCGCAGCGACATCAATTTTGCCTTCGCCGCCGATGCTGACATCGGGATTGTTGCCTGCGATCGCCACCAGTTCGGTCAGGCGATGACCAATGTGCTCAAAAACGCGGTCGAGGCGGTCGAGACGCGGCAGAAATCAGCCGATGCCGATTACCGCGGGCGGATTACCCTGACCCTCAAGAAGCAGGATGAGGACATTCTGGTCGTGATTGCGGACAACGGCGTGGGACTGCCCCAGGACCGTGACCGGATTATCGAACCCTATGTTACCACGCGCGAGAAGGGGACCGGGCTGGGGCTCGCGATCGTCAACAAGATTGTCGAGGAACACGGCGGCGAAATGAGCTTCGCTGCCGGGGACCCCGATGGAACCATTGTCACCATGCGCTTTGCCCGTGACCCGCTCGGCAACGAGCGGGCCAGCGAAGCAGCCGAATAACGTACGGGAACACCAAGATGGCGCTCGATATTCTGATCGTCGATGACGAACGCGACATTCGCGAACTCGTGGCCGGCGTGCTGAGCGATGAAGGCTATGAATGCCGCACCGCCGGAGACAGCACCACCGCGCTCGACATGATCGACCAGCGCCGCCCCAGCCTGGTGCTGCTGGACGTGTGGCTGCACGGCAGCCCGATGGACGGGCTTGAAGTGCTCGACGCCATCAAAAGCCGCGAGCCGGAATTGCCGGTGATCATCTTTTCCGGTCACGGCAATATCGATACTGCCGTTTCCGCGATCGGGCGCGGGGCGATGGACTTCATCGAAAAGCCGTTCGAGGCCGAACGCCTCCTGCTGCTGGTCGCCCGCGCGACCGAGACCGAGCGGCTGCGGCGCGAGAACGCCCGGCTGCGCGAAGGGTTCGTCACTTCGGATGAATTCACCGGCAATTCCAGCGCGATCAACCAGGTCCGTGCCACGTTGAAGCGGGTCGCCAACACCGGCAGCCGTTTGTTGATTTCCGGCCCGGCCGGGGCAGGCAAGGAAGTGGCCGCACGGCTGCTGCACAGCTGGAGTCCGCGCGCGGGCGGCGCTTTTGTCACGGTCAATTCGGCCCGGATCACCCCCGAACGGTTCGAACAGGAACTGTTCGGCGAGGAATCGAACGGCAAGCTGGTGCGAGCCGGACTGCTCGAAATGGCCGATGGCGGGACGCTCTATCTGGACGAGGTGGCCGACATGCCGCTGTCCACCCAGGCGCGGATCCTGCGGGTGCTGACCGAGCAGGCCTTCGTCCGCGTCGGCGGGCACCGCCAGATCCGGGTTGATGTGCGGGTCGTCTCCTCGACTGCACGCGAACTGGAGAAGGAAATCGCCGAACGCCGATTTCGCGAGGATCTGTTCTACCGGCTCAACGTGGTGCCGGTGACGATCCCCTCGCTGGCCGAGCGGCGCGACGACATTCCGATGCTGGTCGATCATTTCTTCGCCCGCTTCGCCACCGATCAGGGCGTGCCGCCGCCGGAAGTCAGCATGGAGGCGATGGCCGCGCTGCAAAGCTATGAGTGGCCGGGCAATGTACGCCAGCTGCGCAATGTGGTCGAACGCACGATCATCCTGACCCCGCGTGAACGGATCGCCCGGATCGAGGCGGACATGCTTCCGGGCGAAGTGCTTAACGGGCGGATGACCGGGGATTCGGGCATTTCGGCGCTGATGGGCGTGCCGCTGCGCGAGGCGCGGGAGAGTTTTGAGCGGGAGTATCTGCGGGTCCAGATCCGGCGCTTTTCCGGCAATATCAGCCGCACCGCCAGCTTTATCGGGATGGAGCGTTCGGCGCTGCACCGCAAGCTCAAGCTGCTGGGCATGGTTGACCGGCGCGAGGATGAGGAAGAGGAGGAAAGCGCCTGAGCGGGCATTTCTGCATTGCAGCATAGGCCTGATCGGGGTAGCTTTCGAGACTGATTGCGGCTTGCCTCCTTGCGGGGCGGCCAGAATGCGGACCGCAGAAGCGGCCGCCAACAACAAGGAGCCAAGTGATGACCTCCCGCACTCTCACCGCCCGCCCGCGTTCGGCAAAGGCCGAAGCCGAAGCTGAAGCCGGTGAAACCGGCGCAGCCGCCGCACCGCTGAACGGTGGAAGCGCCAAGGGCCAGAACCTGCAGGACCAGTTCCTCAACCTGCTGCGCAAGCACAAGGTGCCGGTCACCATGTTCCTGGTGAAGGGCGTGAAGTTGCAAGGGATCGTCACCTGGTTTGACAATTTTTCGATCCTGCTGCGCCGCGATGGCCAGTCACAACTGGTCTACAAGCACGCCGTTTCCACCATCATGCCCAGCCAGCCGATCGATGCCGGTCAGTTCGGCAGCGGCGGGGAAGGGGGCAAGAAGGTGCGACTGTTGCAGGATGTGTTCCTGTCCAGCGTCCGCGGCGCCGGGGTGCAGGTCACCATGTTCCTGGTCAACGGCGTGATGCTGCAGGGCCGGGTCGCGGCCTATGACCTGTTCTGCATGCTGCTGGAACGCGAAGGTTATGTGCAGCTGGCCTACAAGCATGCCGTATCAACCATCCAGCCCCTCGGTCCGGTCGATCTGACCGGCGATGGCTGGGAAGGCGAAGAAGGCGAGGACGCCTGAGCTTTCTTGAAGACAATCGTGAAGAGGTAACCCGCGGGGCACGGGCCGTGGTCGTGTACCCGGAATTCCGGGTGCGCGGCGGCGGCGCGATCGACACCACCGCGCGGATCGAGGAGGCCAAGGGCCTTGCCCTTGCGATCGGGCTCGACGTGGTCGAAGCCTTGGCGATCCCGATCCGCGAAGCCCGCGCGGGCACGCTGTTCGGGGAAGGGCAGATCCAGAACATCGATGTTGCCTGCAACCTGGGCGATGCCGAACTGGTGATCGTCGATGGTTCGCTCACCGCGATCCAGCAGCGCAACCTTGAGGAAAAGCTGAAGCGCAAGGTGATCGACCGCACCGGGCTGATCCTGGAGATATTCGGTGAGCGCGCGGCGACTGCCGAAGGGCGGTTGCAGGTGGAACTGGCCCACCTCGATTATCAGGCCGGGCGGCTGGTGCGCAGCTGGACCCACCTTGAGCGGCAACGCGGCGGCTTTGGCTTCCTCGGTGGCCCCGGCGAAACCCAGATCGAGGCCGATAGGCGGATGATCCGCGACCGGATGGCCCGCCTGCGCCGCGAGCTGGAACAGGTCCGCCGCACCCGCGGGCTCCACCGCAGCCGCCGCGAGAAAGCGCCCTGGCCGGTGATCGCGCTGGTCGGCTATACCAATGCCGGCAAATCAACGCTGTTCAACCGCCTGACCGGGGCAGGAGTGATGGCGGAAGACTTGCTGTTCGCCACGCTGGACCCCACCATGCGCCGGATCCGCCTGCCCGGCGTGGACAAGGCGATCCTGTCGGACACGGTGGGGTTCATTTCCGACCTGCCGACCCAGCTTGTCGCCGCTTTTCGCGCGACGCTGGAGGAAGTGACCGCAGCGGACGTGATCGTTCATGTGCGCGACGTGGCCAATCCGGACAGCCTGGCGCAAAAGCGTGAAGTGCTGGGCGTGCTAGAAGACCTGGGCCTTATCGCGGAAGACGGCGGGGCGCCGACCGTTCCGATTGTCGAGGCGTGGAACAAATGGGACCTGCTCGACGCCGAACGCGCCGCAGACCTGACCGAACAGATCGCGCATCACCCGGATGAAGTGATCGTGCCGATGTCCGCCGTGACCGGAGAGGGGTGTGACGAATTGCTCGCGGCGGTCAGCCGTCTGCTGACCTCCGCCGCCCGGGTCCACCTGTTCACGCTCCCGGCCAGCGACGGCCAGCGGCTCGCCTGGCTGCACGCCCACGGCGAAGTGCTGGTCGATGAGGATGCGGGCGAGGATGAACGCGGCCCGCTGCGGCACCTGGAAGTGCGGCTGGAACCGCGCGAGCTAGGCCGGTTTACCCGGCTCTGACCGTTTCACCGCGACCCACAGTTCTTCCTGCTGATCGAGCGAGAGCGCGGTGAAATCTGCCCCGCGCGCCTGCGCCAGAGCCTCCATCCCGCGAAACCGCGTTTCGAACTTGGCATTGGCCGCGCGCAGGGCCTCTTCCGGGGCCACGCCATAGGCCCGTACGGCATTGACGGCGGCGAACAGCAGGTCACCGGCCTCTTCTGTGCGTTCCGCATCTGTTCCGGCAGCAGCCAATTCGTCCAGTTCTTCAAACACCTTGGCCGCAGAGCCACTCGGATCGGGCCAGTCAAACCCCTGCCGCGCCGCACGCTTTTGCAGTTTTTCGGCGCGCATCAGCGCGGGCAGGGCGAGGGCGACGCCGTCCATCGCGCTGCTGGCGCCTTTGGCAGCGCGTTCCTCGGCCTTGAGCCGTTCCCAGCGTTCCTCGCGGCTTTGGCCCTGATCAGGCGCGTCGCCAAAAATGTGCGGATGGCGCGCTTCCATCTTGGTGCTGATCGCGTCAGCCACGGCGGCGAAATCAAACAAGCCGCGTTCCTCGGCCATGCGCGCGTGAAACACGACCTGGAGCAACAGATCGCCAAGCTCGTCCTTGAGCGCGGCCATGTCGTCACGCTCGATCGCGTCGGCAACCTCATAGGCTTCCTCGATCGTGTACGGCGCAATCGTGGCGAAGCTTTGTGCCAAATCCCATTCGCAGCCGCGCTGCGGGTCGCGCAAGCGGGCCATGATCGAGAGGAGGCGGTCTAAGGGGGGCATGGCTGATCCGGCTATCTTGGAATGATAATATATATTATGTTAAATTATAGATGGAGCCAAAGCCCCCTCTCACGCGGGAATGCGCCCCGCAGCCCAGGCGACCAGGCCGATGATCGCGGCCCAGGCCAGCACCATCTTGATGGTTCCGACGCGGCCGTATCGTTCCACCACGTCTCCAACCGTACCCAGGCTGAGCAGCAGCCAGCCAAGCACCGACACGATCGAAACGATCATCGCAGTATTGCTCATGGTGCGATCTCCAGTCCGTCATAGCCGACCACCACGTGCGGCGGCACTTCGGCGCACAATGTGCGGTAATCCATGCTCTTGTCGAGATGCGTCAGCACGGCCTGTCCGGCGCGGACCGCCTCGGTCAGTTCCAGCGCCATGCCCAGATGCGCGTGGGTCGGGTGCGGTTCGCGGCGCAGGCAATCGACCACCAGCAGGTCCACGCCGTCGAACAGTTCGACCATTTCCCGCGTAATCGCGCTGAAGTCTGTCGCGTAACCGATGGATTTACCGTCACAATCAAACCGGTAGCCGGTGCTTTGCGCCGGGCCATGCGGCATCTGGCACCAGGCCACGCCAAAGCCGACGCACATCCGCAGCCGGTCAAGCGGTTCGATGTCGATGATCGTCGCGTAGCCGAATTCCCCGGCGAAGACATAGCTGAAGCGGTTGCGCAGCCGCCGCACGGTTTCGGTTGAGCCATAGCCCGGGATCGGCCCGCCGCGACCATAGCGGAACGGGCGCAGATCATCGATCCCGTGGCAATGATCGGCGTGATCGTGGGTCCAGAACACCGCGTCGATGCCCGGCACATTGTTGGCGAGCAGCTGCGCGCGGCAATCGGTTGACGTATCGACCAGGATCCGCTGGCCCGCGTTGCTTTCCAGCAGGATCGAAACCCGGGTGCGCCGGTTGCGCGGCTCGGCGGGATCGCAGTCGCCCCAATCGTTACCGATCCTGGGCACCCCGGTTGATGTCCCGGAACCGAGGATCGTAACTTTCACAGCCCGGCTTTCCCGAACAGCCGCCGGAAATTCGCCGTCGTCACTTCGGCCAGATGCTCTGGCGTTACCCCGCGCAGCGCCGCCACGAAGCGCGCGGTATCAGCAGTGAACGCAGGCTCGCACGGCCGCCCGCGATGCGGCACCGGGGCCAGGAACGGGGCATCGGTTTCCACCAGCAGGCGATCTTCAGGCAGCCCGGCCGCAATCTCTTGCAAGTCTTTGGCATTCTTGAAAGTTACGATGCCTGACAAGGAGATTGTCAGCCCCAGATCGAGCATTTTCGCAGCAAAATCTGCAGAGGCCGTAAAGCAGTGAATCAAGGCGGGAAAGGCCCCCTGCTCCATTTCCTCGGTCAGGATTGCAGCCGTATCATCCTCGGCATCGCGGGTGTGGATGATCAAGGGCAGCCCGGTTTGGCGTGAGACGGAAATATGCCTGCGAAACAGGGCCTTCTGCATGTCGCGATCGGAATGATCGTAGTAATAGTCCAGCCCGGTCTCGCCAATCGCGATGACTTTGTGATGGGCGGTTGCTGCCAGCAGCGCGGCTTCGCCCAGATCGGCATGGCCGTCCGCTTCGTGCGGGTGGATGCCGACACTGGCCCAGACATCGCTGTGGCGCTCCGCCGTGGCAATCACCTGATCCCATTCGCGCTGACGGGTAGAAATCGAAAGGAACCCCGTCACCCCCGCCGCCCGCGCGCGCTCCAGCACCCCGGCCTGATCCTCGACCAGACCTTTGTATTCCAGATGGCAGTGGGAATCGATCAGCATCAGGCGTCTTCGGCGGGCAGCTCAAGCCGGGGAAACAGCGGGCTCGGCGCCGCCAGCTTGAAATCACTTTCCGCCAGCGGCGAATACCAGTGTGCACCAATCGCTTGATAGGTGCGGTTTTCCGCCGGAATTCCCATCACGTCGAGCAGCGCGTCGGCCTTGACCGGGATCACTGCGCGAATGCCAACGGCAAGCTGGGCGATGCAGATGTACAGCGTGGCCAGCACGGTCTCCATCCGCTCCGGATCGGTCTTGCGCAGGCTCCACGGGGCCTGAACATCGATATAGGCATTGCAGGCAAATACGGCCTGCAGCCAGGCATCGATCCCCTGTTGCAACGCCAGATCGTCAAACGCCGCCGGGATCTGTTGCTGCACCGCCTTGCCGACTGCTTCGAACAGCTCGGCATCGGCGGCGTCATGGCCCCGGATTTGCGGGAGCCATTCCAGGTTCTTGGCGATAAAGCTCAGCGTGCGCTGCGCCAGGTTACCGAATGCGTTACCCAGTTCGGTATTGCCGCGCATCACAATGGCTTCGGGTGAATAGCTGCCGTCCTGCCCGAATGCGACTTCGCGCATCAGGAAGAAACGCAGCACATCCACGCCGAACCGATCGGCCAGTTCCATCGGATCGGTGACATTGCCCAGCGACTTCGATTCCTTCTGCCCCCGGTTGAGCAGGAAACCGTGGCTGAACACGTGGCGCGGCAGATCGATCCCGGCGCTCATCAGAAAGGCCGGCCAGTAGACCGTGTGAAACCGGGTGATGTCCTTGCCAATCAGGTGGAGGTTCGCGGGCCACCACTTTTGAAATTCGGCGGTTTCTTCCGGAAAACCGAGCCCGGTCAGGTAATTGGTCAGAGCATCGACCCACACGTACATGACGTGGTTTTCGTTGCCGGGAACCTTCACCCCCCAGTCAAAACTGGTGCGCGAGACCGACAGGTCGCGCAGCCCGCCTTCGACGAAGCGCATGATTTCGTTGCGGCGGCTGTCCGGTCGGATGAAGTCTGGCTGATCGTTGTAGAGTTTCAGGAGCGGTTCGGCATATTTGGACAGGCGGAAGAACCAGCTTTCCTCCACGGTCCATTCTACCGGGGTGCCCTGGGGCGAAAGCTTGTCCCCCCCTTCCCCCTGGACCAGCTCGCTCTCGTCGTAATAGGCCTCGTCACGAACCGAGTACCAGCCTTCGTAGCGATCGAGGTAGAGATCGCCATTGGCTTCCATCCGCCGCCACAATTCCTGCGTCGCGGCGTGATGGCGCGGCTCGGTGGTGCGCTGAAAGACGTCATAAGACACATTCAGTCCGTCACACATATCGATAAAATGCTGCGACATTTCGTTGGCGAGTTCGGCCGGAGTTATCCCCAGGTCACGCGCCTTTTGCGCCATTTTCAGTCCGTGCTCGTCCGTTCCGGTCTGGAACCGCACATCGCGGCCTTGCTGGCGTTGGTGGCGGGCGATGACATCGGCTGCGATCGCTTCATAGGCGTGGCCGATATGCGGCTTGCCGTTGGGATAGCTGATTGCGGTGGTGATATAGAACGGTTCGGCCATGGCCGTGGCAATCTTTCAATGAATTAGCGAGCCGCCTCTCTAGGCATGGCAAGCGATGCCAGCAACCCGCCAATTTCCATCGCCACCAGACCGGGATCGAAGTTGAAGGTGGGCAACTGCGCGCCCAGCCGCACCAGATCGCCATGCGCCGCGATGACGCGGGCCTGCTGGGTGCGGCTGCCCCGGGCGAGTTGCGCAGCAACCACTGCGCGGGCGAGATCGCAGACGGCCTGTTGGCGCTCGCGGCTTGGCCGGGCGCCGATTTCCTCAGCCAGGGCTCCGCGCAGGGCAAAACCATCGTCGCCATCGGCCAGGATCTGCTCCATCACCTGATGCAGCGCGCCAAGGTCCTGTTCGACAAAGGCCAGCGCCGCACCTGGCGATCCCTCTGCCGCCGCGATTGCTGCGGCGCGGGTTGCGCTATCAGCCTGGGGTGCTTCGCGGCGCAGGATGTCATCGACCTGACCAGCGGGCAGCGGCGCAAATCGCAGCAGGCGGCAGCGCGAACGGATCGTCGGCAAAAGCCGCCCTAGCCGGTGCGTGACCAGCAGAAAAAAAGTCCCGGCCGGAGGTTCTTCCAGACTTTTCAGCAAGGCGTTGACCGCGTTCTTTTCCAGATCGTCGGCCGGATCGATGATCACCACGCGGCGGTTACCCAGCGTCGGGCGGGTGTTAAGCCGCTGTTGCAGCGTGCGGATTTCGTCAATCGGGATCGAGCGTTTGCGGCGATAGGGCTGGCCGTCCTCGCGCTTCTTGGCTTCTTCCTTGCTCTCGGGCGGATGCTCGGGGATCAGGATGTCGGGGTGGCGGTCGGCGGGCGGTTGCGGCACGCCTGCTTCGCGCACCAGTTCGGCGGCGGCGGCTTTGGCGAACTGCGCCTTGCCCAGGCCTTGCAGGCCGGTAAGGATCCAGGCGTGGTGCATGCGGTCTGACGTCATGGCCTCACGCCATTCGTGCCAGGCCGCCTCGTGGCCGAGCAAGGTCATGGCAGCAGACCGCCCAGCGCGGACATCACGCCCGCGTGGACTTCCGCCGCCGGACCATCGCCATCGATCCGGGCAAAGCGCGCGGGCTCTTCCTCGGCAAAGCGGGCAAAGGCGGCGGCGACTTTGGCGTGAAAGGCCGCATCGCGCCCGCCGATCCGATCGGCATTTCCGGCATCGCGCAGGTCGAGCCGCGCGGCGGCAACATCGGGCGAAACCTCGACCAGCAAGGTCAGGTCCGGCAGCAGCCCGCCCGAGCCGATCCGGTGCAATTCGCGCACTTCCGCATCAGACAATCCCAGCCCCCCGCCCTGATAGGCGCGGCTTGAATCGACGAACCGGTCACACACCACCCAGGCGCCGCGTTCCAACGCGGGCACGATCAGCCGCTCGACATGGTCAGAGCGCGCTGCGGCGAACAGCAGGGCTTCGGCGCGGGCGTGCCAGCCTTCACCGGCGGTGCCCAGCAGCAGGGCGCGGATCGCCTCTGCCCCCGGCGTGCCGCCCGGCTCGCGCGTTACAACCACTTCCAGCCCGCGCGTGCGCAAAGCTTCGGCGAGCAAGCGGGCCTGGGTGCTTTTGCCTGCCCCTTCCCCGCCTTCAAAGGCTATGAACATGCCGCGCGTCATTCGAACGCCCCTAGCAGGCCATTGACCAGCCTGTCGATTGGCCCTGCCGGATTGACCGGCCGCGTGGTGACCAGCGGGAGGTAATGGACCGGCTGCCCGGCGATTGTCACTTCCAGCCCGGCCACTTGTGCGCCTTTGGCGATCGGGGCCTTGAGCGGCCCGGTATAGACGATCCGCGTGGTCACCGCCGGTGTGGTTCCTTTGGGCACGGTCAGCGAAAAGCCGCGTTCCAGCGCCAGCGGCACGCGCCGCGCATCGCCCAACTGAACCCGCGCTTCGCCGATCACTTGCCCTGCCGCGCCAAGCGGCCGCGCATCCCATTCGCGATAGCCCCATTCGGCCAGCGCCTTGGCCGCATCGGCGCGCTGGGGTTCGCTCCACGAGCCTGCCACCACCAGCACCAGCCGCCGCCCGCCGCGTTCCACCGCACCCAGAAAATTGAACCCGGCTTCAAAGGTATGGCCGGTCTTGATCCCGTCCGCCCCCGGCATGACCCCGGCAAAGGGATCGTGGCTGACCAGCCGTTCACCGCGCCAGTCCATTGCCTGATGGCCGAAATAGCGGCGGTAAAGCTGGGGGTGCTGCTCGATCAGGGCCTTGGCCAGCCGCACCAGATCGCGCGCGGTGACATAGGTTGCGCCGCGATCGGGATAGCCGCTGGGCGTGGCAAAGTGGCTGCCGGTCATCCCCAGTTCGCGCGCCCGCGCATTCATCGCAGCGGTCCACGCCTCGGTGCTGCCCAGCGCACCCTCTGCCAGCGCGACCGAGGCATCGTTGGCGGAAACGGTTGTCACGCCCATGAGCAGGTCGCGCACCAGCACCTGCTCAGCAGGGCGGAGCGACAGGGTGGTCCCCTTCCCCGCCCACCGGGCCGCGGTTTCCGGGCGCACGGTGAACGTGGCATCTTCGCGCAATTTGCCCGCCTTGATCAGGTCAAAGGCGACCAGCGCGCTCATCGCCTTGGTCATCGAGGCGGGGAGGAAGCGTTTTTCGGCGTCGCGCGCAAAGAGCGTCTGCCCTGCGCTGAGATCGACCAGCAGCGCGACCGGGGCCTTGCCAACCACGGCGGGCACCGGCGCAGGCGCGGCCCCGCCTGCCGTGATCGGCAGGGCCAGGGTCAGCGGCAGCAGCAGCAAGGGGGAAGGCTTCAAACGCAGTTCCTGTCGTCCCGGTATTCCGGCACGACCGGGAAGCGTCCCTTAGTTGGCGTGCTGGATTCGCGCTTCGCTATAGCCCGCTGCCTTGGCCTTCGCCAGCGCGGCATCGGCTTCGGCCTGGGTCCGGAACGGGCCCATCCGCACGCGGTACACCCCGCCGCCAGAGCTGACCTGCGCGCCCACCTTGCCAGCCACCGCATTGGCGCGGTCCGGGCTGGAGAACGCGCCGACCTGTACGATCAGGCTGCCGCGCGGGATGGCGGCCGGTTCGGGCTTTGCGACCGGCCTGGCCACTTTCGGCGGCGGCGGCGCGGGCGGAGCCACTTGCGGTTCGGGCTTTACCGGAGCCAGCTTGGGCGGCAACACGGCCCCGACGGGCGGGACCGGCGCGGCGGCGCGGGTCAGTTCGGTGTTCTGCTGGCTCAGGCGGCGGCGCAGCACGTCAAGCAGCGCGCGGGGCGTATCCATCCGCGCGGGCACCGGCTGGCCGCTGCGCAGCATCGCGCGTTCGGGTTCGGGCGGATTGACCCGGCGCACGCGCACTTCGGCGCTGGGCTGAGTGGTCAGGCCCAGCTGTGCGGCCGCACCGGGCGAAAGCTGAACCAGCTGCGTCCCTGTCATCGGTCCGCGCCGCTCCACCCGCGCCAGAATCGTGCGGCCACTGTCGAGCGAGGTGACCTCGACATAGCTGGGCAGCGGCAGCGTGTGGTGCGCCACGGTAATCGCCGGGCCCCCTTCTCCGCTGACCACGGCCACGCCGACCGCGTCGTAATTCATCACATCGGCCGGGGTATAGCTGACCCCGCCGACACTATAGGCCGGGCCCAGAACCATCGGGTAATCCCCCGCAGGCCCCATCGGCGCGACCGGAATCTCGTCGATTCCGCCGCCAGAGCCACCACAGGCGGCAAGGAGAACAAGTGCCGCAAGCGGCAGGCTTTTGTTAACGGGCAATCTCATCTGCAAGCAACCCCACGGACAGTGCGTAGTAGTTCGAGCAGTTATATTGCAGGATAACCTTGTAATTCCCGGTTAACAGGAATGCGCCCGTTCCGCGCCCATCGGGTTCGATCAGCGTGGCCAGCGTATTTTCGGGCAGATAGCCCAGCGGCTGCACTCCCAAAGCGCGCCATTCCGCCACGGTTTTCCACACCGATTGCCGGGCGTGAACCCGTGGACAACTGGGCGCTTCGAGCCGGGTGACCACCGCAGTCGCATCGAATCCGGCCGGAACGCTGGCCCGCACACCCCATGGTTCGCCCGTTCGCCAGCCCGCATCGCGAAAATAGTTGGAAATCGATGCCAGCGTATCGGCGCGGTCGTTCCAGATATCGGCATCGCCGTCACCATCCCCGTCGCGCGCCAGCCGCAGGTACACGCTGGGCAGGAATTGCGGATTGCCGAATGCCCCGGCCCAGCTGCCATAAAGCCGGCTGCGCGGCACCCCGCGATCGACCATTTTCAGCAAGGCGATGAATTCATCGGCAAACAGTTCCCGCCGCCGCCCTTCCCAGGCCAAGGTGGCGAGGCTGCGCGCCAGATCAAAATCGCCCTTGTAGCGCCCGTAATTGGTTTCATGCCCCCAGATCGCCAGGACGATCTTGGTCGGCACGCCATAGTCCCGCTCAATCTGCGGGGCGAGACCGGCGGTCTGTTGCAGCATCGAACGCCCGCCCGAAATGCGGACATTATCGACATGGCTGCGGAAATAGCCCGCAAAGCTGGGCGCGACCCCCGGCAAGGCCCCCGGCTGCGCCCGGTCCAGATCGATCACCCGCTGGTTCGGCGTCAGCCCCGCGGTCATCGCCGCGATCGTCCCTTCGCTCACCCCTTCACGCCGAGCCCGCGCGGACAGCAATTGCAGATAGCCGTCAAACCCCACCGAAACCTGCGTCTGCGCCCTCACCGGTGCGGCGGGCGGCGACAGCATGGCCACGGCCAGACCCAGCGGCATGGCCAGTTTGAGCTTGCGATACAGCGACATCACCCCTGTTTTGCACATGCTTGGCGGTTTGGAAACGCCAAACCACGTGACAATCGCCCACGAGAGCGCTAGCCGCGCCAGAACGGACAGGTGGCCGAGTGGTTTAAGGCAGCGGTCTTGAAAACCGCCGTGGGTGCAAGCTCACCGTGGGTTCGAATCCCACCCTGTCCGCCATCTATATCATCCCAGGAAAGGCTGATTGGTCCCAGAAAGCCGCAGATTGCTGCGGTTCTTCGGACTTGATTGCGCTTTCTATGTTCTTATATTGTTNGTGTGGGGGAGATTGTGGGGGCGGAACAGGATGGAAGGTCATGGGCCGGCTCACGCCACTGCAGATTCGAAACCTCAAGGAACCCGGGCGTTATAGTGATGGCGACGGCCTTTACCTGGAATTGACGGGACCCGACAAAGGCAACTGGCAGCTCCGCGCCACTGTGAATGGCAGGCGGCGCGATACAGGATTGGGTTCGCTGGTGCTGGTTTCGTTGCAGGAAGCCCGCGATGCGGCTTTCGAGCTGCGCCGAGATATCCAGCGCGGGATCGATCCCGTGGCGGAGCGCAAACGACGGAAGCTGGAGATCCTGACCTTCAAAGCGGCAGCCTTGCGCGTTCATGCCGAACAGAAGGCAAGCTGGAAGAACGGCAAGCACCAGGACCAGTGGATCACTACGCTGGAGCGATTTGCCTTCCCGCTGCTCGGCAACCGTCTGGTCAACGACATCGAAGGCCTGCTGATCCGCGAGGTTCTGCTGCCGATCAGCGATCATAGAGTCCGTTCCCTTCAAACCAGCGCAACGATGAATCCATGGAGCGGGTCCGACTGTTCAATGGGTCCCTACCCCAGCAGAGGGGGTTACCTGCTTCACAAAACGGATAGGCTCAGCATAGAATTCGCAATCCGGACAAGCAGTCAGGCTGAGCGAGTTGAGCGGGGGTCAGGATTCTTGCCGATTGGGTGATGGATCGGACATCAGGAGAGGAAGAAAGATGCAAGAGTTCAAGCTGCGCCCAGGGCCGGATCTGTTCAACCGGATCCACGTCAAGGATCAGCGCGGGCAGGCGTTTTGCGGCTGCGCGGTGATCATTGGCAGCGGGCGCAATGCGCGTTCGCAAATGCATGCGACGACCGGGATCTCCGAAGTCACCGCCGATACGCCGAACATGATCGATCCCGAACGCCTCGCGGTCGAACTGGGCGCCGACATGTGCGCGGTCAACCGCGGCCGGGTCTGGACCATCGACGAGATCGAGCTGGTTGGCGGCTACATCGCTGACTTTCACGGGGTGCGGATGACCTGGGTTGGCGAGATGGTTGCCGAGGATTTGTTCCTGCAATTCCAGAACCCCTACCTGCCCTCGTTGATCAAGCGCTACACCAAGTGGACTTTCCACGCCGGCAAGACCGTGCAGATCCTGCGCGAACCGGGCGGGCCGGTTTGGGTGATGCAGGAATATACGACCGCAACCGATCCCACTCTGACCATCGATAACCTGCACGAGGTCGGCAGCAAGCTGAAGAATCTGCCCGAGGGATGGACTTTCGAGACCAAGCTTCTCGACAAGGACCTGGTGCTTGATACGATGGCTTGCGATGCCTGGGCCTCGATCATCCGTGATGATCTGGGCTGCACCTATCAGGCCTGCGGCTATGGTCACGATACCAGCGCTAATTACATTCCGTGATGCCATTCACGCCAAACTAGGGGGTCAGACGATGGGTATGTTTTCGTGGTTGCCGTTCGGCAAGGTTCCCGAGGTTTCTCCGGCGCAGCTTCACGCCATGGTCAGCGACGGCACGACCCGTCCGCAAGTGATCGATGTGCGGCTGGGCGCGGAATGGCGCGCGGGCCGGGTGCCGGGGGCGATCAATATCCCGGTCACCCAGCTTGGTGAGCGGATCGGTGAGCTTAATCTCGATCCGTCGCGTCCAATCATTGCGATCTGCCGCTCGGCGCATCGCAGCATCCCGGCGGTTCGCACTCTTCGCAAGCATGGCTTTGCCAATGCCTGCCAATTGCAGGGCGGGATGCTGGCGTGGTGGAAGGCGAACCTGCCGCTTGAGGGCGCGAAGTAGCGTGGCTGACCCGCGCGGCTAGAGCAATGGCACTGCCCCCAACCCCCGCTTCCGGTCCCGGTGATCCGCATGAAGGCTATCCGGTTTCGCGGGCCTATGCCTGGCTGGCCTTTGCGATGACTTTCGCGCTGATGCTGTCCGACTACATGTCGCGACAGATCATCAATGCGGTGTTCCCGTTCCTCAAGGCCGAATGGTCGCTCAGCGATGGCCAACTGGGTTCGCTGGTGGGAGTGGTTGCGCTGGCGATTGGAGTTCTGTCGGTGCCGATCTCGTTCATGGCGGACCGCTTCGGGCGGGTGCGCAGTGCGGCCGTGATGGCGCTGGTCTGGGGTCTGGCGACGGTGGCTTGCGGATTGTCGGGAGGCTATTACCAACTACTGGCGGCAAGAGCGCTCGTCGGCGCGGGCGAAGCCGGATACGGCAGTGCGGGCGCTGCGATCCTGACCCAGTCCTTTCCGGCGCGAATGCATGCCACCGTGATCGGATCGTTCCTGTCGGCCGGCATGATCGGATCGGTAATTGGTGTCGTCCTGGGCGGCTACGCGGCCCAGAGCCTCGGCTGGGGCATGGCCTTCATCCTGATCGGGGTATTCGGGGTCGCCCTTGCCGTGATGTTCCCGCTGGTTATCCGCGAGCCCGCGCGGCCCGTGCTGCTACCCAAGCAAGTCTTGCCAATCCGCGATGTCCTGAAGCGCATGGCTGGCACACCGACGCTGCTCCGGATCGCCGCAGCCGGGGCTTGCGGGATGTTCGTGCAGACCAGCTTCCTGGCCTGGATGCCCAGCTACCTCAATCGCTACTACGGGCTCGATCCGGCCACGGCGTCGCTGGGGACCGGCGCAATTATCCTGTGCGGAGCGCTGGGGACGATTGCGGGCGGAGCGATTGTCGACCGGTTCGCGCGCGAGCGCCCGGCCAACCGTCTGCGCCTGTCGGGGCTGTTCGCACTGATTCTGGGGCTGGCGATGCTGGCAGCATTCCTGTTGCCGCTGGGGCCGCTGCAACTGGCCCTGATCGCCCTGGGCTTTGCGGTCAGCACCAGCTACCTTGGGCCTGCCCTCGCTGCGGCGGGGGACGTTACGCCGGAGGCGAACCACGCCACCACTTACGCGCTGATCTCGCTGGCTTACATGCTGCTGGGCGCTGCGCCCGGACCGATCCTGACCGGCTACCTCGCCGACGCCAGCGAATTGAGCCTGGCGCTGGGGATTATTCCGGTTCTGGCCGTGGCTGGCGGGCTCTTCTTCTTCGCCGCAGCCAAATCGTTTCCGTGCGATGTGGAGCGCCTTGGTCAGACGTCAGCCTAAACTTCGAGCGACCTCGCTACCTGTCCGGCAACATGGTGCGCCCAGGCGGCGATCGCGAGTGCGGGTGGACGCCCCGGCGCGGCGGGAAGCGCTGACCCATCGGCGACGAATAGCCCCTGATTGCCGTACACCTCTCCGCGATGGTCGATCACCCCTTGTCGGGGATCGGGACCGATCCGGGCGCCGCCCCAGGGGTGGACGGTGAGCGGCTTGCCGATCAGCCAGACCTTCGATCCGGTTTCCTTGCCGAGCCGAGCAAAGCTGCCCCGGATCCGGGAGTAGACCGATTCGCGGGCTGCATCGTAGTCAACCGTGAGCCGTCCATTCTTGAAGCCAATGCGACCGGACCCGCTGTCTGCCCCCATCCCGACCACCAGGAAGCGGCGGCTGAGCGCCTTGTGCAAGTGGCGCAGCACCGGAAGATCCTTGAGCCAGGCAAGGCTGGCAATGCCCAGCGCCGCATCGCCCTGTTCGGGCGCGTTGATGTTACCAATGAACGGCGGTGCAACCAGCCCGCTGGGTGCATCCTCATCGCGGGTCCACAGCCCCAGCAGGTCGCCGTTAGCCCCAAATCCCTGTCCCAACGCAGGCATAGCCGCAAGCCCGCCGCTCCGCGCCAGAAGCTGAACACTGTTCAGCGTACCCGCAGCCAGGACCACGCGGCGGGCCTTGCAGGTCTCGTTCTTGCCAGTCCGCAAGTTCTTGAACCGCACTTCATAGGCCGGACCATCATCAACCGGGATCGGCACGATCGCGCTGACTTCGCACAGTGCCTGCACTTTTGCACCCTGCCGCATGGCCCGGGCAAGGTAGATGAAATCCACCGATGCCTTGGCGCCGCCTGCTGAGCCAAGAAAGCCATCGCCATCGAAGGTGCAGCTTTGGCGTTCAATTCCATGCGCATCGGTGTCGCTGGCACCGGCCTGATCGATCGATGCAGCGAATTTCATGGCCAGTCTTGGCTGCTCTTGCGCTGCAACACAGGCCCGGTTGCCACCCGCGGGCAATTGGTCCCAGATTGAAGTCGGAATGGGGGTGTCCGGCGTAAGCTCAACCGCTTCCAGATCGGCGATAACCTTGGCGTAGTGCTGCTCGACCGCAGCGGCATCGAGATCGGGGTGACGGTCCTGCCAGAAGGCCGGGTCCTCCGGGCGTTCAACCAGCGCCCCCCAGGCGATGGTCGCCCCGCCAACCGATGAGGCAGAAGCAACGTGCAGCCCTTTGAAGGACTGGACTTCGAACAAGCCCTTGCGATTGAGTGGGAGCCGGAACCGGCCGATCCTGACACTGCGCAGGGCATGGGTGAAAACCCGCCCGCCCAGTGGCAGGGCTGCGCGATCCTCGATCCCCATCGAGCGAACCGGCAAGGTATCGCGCCACGGTCCGCGCTCCAGCACCAGGACCTTGTGGCCTTGACCGCTCAGCAAGTCAGCCGAAATCGCCCCGCCAAACCCGCTGCCGATGACGATGACATCGAAGTCCAGCGCTGTGCTCACGCTGCGGCCACGCGGTCCGGGTGCCAACGCCACAGCGCCCAGACGATCAGGAAGGCGGCGGGAATATCGGCCCACATATGGGCGTGCTCGTTGGGATAGAGGAAGGATTGCGGGATCATCACCAGCGCGTGCAGCAGATTACCGACAATCCCGAAATCGAACAGCGCCACGTTGCGCTTGGGATCGCTGGCCCCGCGCACCAGGCACAGGCCAAACCCGATGTAGAGCGCCAGCAACATGAACAGATAGGGATGCAGCCCGTCATAGGGCGACGCTGCATGGGCCGGACCAACATGCGGCACGCCTTCGGGCAGCATACCCCAGATAAAGCCTGGCGGGTAGATCAGCAGGGCTCCGCCCAGCAGCAGGCAGGTCCATCCGACCAACTTCATGACCAAGGCTGATTTCTGCAATTGCCCTGTCTGCGCTTCCATTGCCATTCCCTCTCGTCTTCTGGTTCCCAAAGCTACTTCATGCCGCGCGAGTTTCCCCCCTCCAATGGGGGGGCGAACAATCTGCACCAGTTCCTAGTCTTGCAACATCAAGCAATAGGAGCAGATCATGGCACAGCATCCCGTCGTTGTTTATGGCGCAAGCGGCTACACCGGCATGCTTATCATGGACTGGTTGATCGACCAGAACATCCCGTTCACCGCCGTTGGCCGCAGCGCAGCGCGGATCCACGAGATGATGGCCCAGCGCGTCGTCCGGCTCGAATCCGCGACCTACGAAGTGATCGAGGCCGAGCACGATGTCGAATCGCTGACCCGCGCTTTCAAAGGCGCCAAGGTGGTCTGCAACACTGTCGGTCCGTTCGTGAACTATGGCCTTGCCGGGGTTGAGGCGGCGCTCAAGGCCGGATGCCATCACCTCGATACCACCGGCGAGCAAAGCTATATACATCAGGTCCGCGACCGCTTCGGCGCGTCCTATGCCGAAGCTGGCCTGCTGGTCGCACCCTCGACCTCGTACATGTTCTCGTTCGCCGAGATCGCTGCAGAGCTGGTGCTCGAAACACCGGGAATCGACGCGCTCGAAACCGCGACCATTTGCCGGCTCGACCGCGCCCGTAGCGCCGGGATTACAGTCGGTTCGACTGCCTCGATCTTCGAACTGATGCGCAATCCCTCGTACTACCTGTGGGACAACCAGCTCCAGCCGCATGGCCCCGATGCCGGGTTCGATCTGGTCGCGCCCGACTTCATGCAGACCATGCTGGCGCTGCCCTGGGGCGGAACCTCGCTGCCGATCTTCTATCAGGACGATTCCCGGGTCCGTAGCTGCCTCTCGTCAGTTAGTTTCTACGACGCGCAGCCGATGCTGCGGATGATCCATGGCCTGGCCCAGCAATGGGAGGCGGAATACCAGAATTTGCCGGTCGAACAGCAGGACGCAGTCATCCGGCAGATGGTCGATTCAACCACCCCCGCGATGCCGCCGCGTGAGCGCACCACGATCAACCGCTCGGTCGATTTTGCCATCGGGCGCGGCCAACTGGCCGCATGTCGCGCAACGATCCACGGGGTCACGCCTTACATCGCGACCGGGGCTTTGCAGACGGCGGCGGTGATCAAGTTGCTCGACGGCGAAACCGCGAAGGTCGGCTTTGCTTCGGCGGTCAAGGCGTTCGGTCACCACTACCTGCTCGGCTTCCTCGAACAGCGCGGGTTGGCCCGGGCGAGCGTGACGGACCTCTAGTCCCCATGGCGATTATCGACTTCTTCGATCGCGGCTGGCGCGCCAATCCGGGCGGCACCGCCTATGTAATGGGTGAGACTGCCTACAGCTTCACCGAAGTGCGCGCGCTTTCGTGCCAGATCGCAAACCAGTTGCTGGCAGAGGGTTTCGCGCCAGAGACCAAGGGCGGGGTCTGGTCGCAAAACGATCCGATTGCCTGGACCTGCACGCTGGGGCTGTGGCGCGCCGGGCTGGCCTGGATTCCGGTTGGTCCGGCCGCCCCGCCCGAACAGAATGCCGCAATCCTCGATGCGTTTGATTGCGAGGTGATGTTTTTCCAATCCGGCTATGCCGCAGCGATCGAACAGGTCCGCCCGCTGCTTCCCCGGGTGCGACGGTGGATTTGTATCGACCAGGACCTGCCGGGCGCGCCATCGCTGGCCAACTGGTGCGGCGCGGCTGACAACAGCGCCCCCTCACTTGACCTGACGATGGACGGGGTGGCCGCCGTGATGCCGACCGGCGGCACGACCGGCTTGCCCAAGGGCGTGATGAATACCCACCGATCGATCCAGACGTTCGTGGCGCACTATCTGATCGCGGTAACCTATGGCGCGGATGACCGGCCAGTAAACCTGGCTGCCGCACCGATGACGCACACAGCGGGCCTGCTTTCGTTGCCCTGCACGGCGCGCGGCGGGACTGTGGTGATCCTGGCCAAGCCTGACCCGGCGACCATGTTCGAAGCAATCGAACGGCACCGGGTGACGGAGCTGTTCCTGCCCCCCACGGTGATCTATCGCCTGCTGGAAACTCCGGGGGTTGAAACCACCGATTTCTCTTCGCTGCGCTATCTGATGTACGGCGCAGCCCCGATGTCGCTCGACAAGCTCAAGAAGGCGATCGAGGTGCTGGGGCCGGTGATGACCGGCGGATATGGCCAGACCGAAGCACCGGCATCGATTTCGTATCTGCGGCCGGATGAGCACTTCGTTGACGGCGCGCTGGCCAGCGATCAGCGCCTCTCATCGGTGGGTCGTCCCAATCCCCTGATCGCGGTCGAAATCCTCAATGCAGCCGGGCAGGTGCTAGGCAAAGGAGAGACCGGCGAGATCTGCGTGCGCGGCGACCTGGTGATGAAGGGCTATTACAAGCAGCCCGAAAAGACAGCCGAGGCGATTGTCGACGGCTGGCTGCACACCGGCGATGTTGGCCATATCGATGTCGAGGGCTATCTGCACATCACCGACCGGATCAAGGACATGATCATCTCGGGCGGGTTCAACGTCTATCCCAACGAGGTCGAGCAGGTGATCTGGAGCCATCCTGCGGTGCAGGACTGCGCGGTGATCGGTGTGCCGCATCCCGATTGGGGTGAAACGGTCAAGGCTGTGGTCGAACTCAATCCGGGCCAATCCGTGACAGCCGATGAACTGATCGCGCTGTGCAAGGCCCAGCTTGGCTCGGTCAAGGCGCCCAAGTCGATCGATTTCATCGATGCCTTGCCGCGCAGCCCAGTAGGCAAGGTGCTCAAGAAGGATTTGCGCGAAGCCTATTGGCAAGGCGCGGATCGCAAGATCTAGGAAACAGGCATGGGCGATATCTTCATTGCAGGCATCGCCATGACCCAGTTCGGCCGACATCCCGAGCGGAATCTGGCTGACCTGGCCGCAGAGGCCTTCGCCGGCGCACTCCGGGATGCAGGTTGCCAGCCGCGTGATGTCGAGACGGCCTTCTATGCCGGAATGACCAACGGCCCCTTGCAAGGGCAAGTGGCGATCCCTGGACAAGTGGTGTTCGCCCAGCTTGGCCTGCATTCGATCCCGATATTCAACGTCGAAAACGCCTGCGCATCGGGCAGTTCAGCCTTTCACCTTGCAGTGCAGGCCCTGAAAGCAGGCGCCGCCGATGTCGCGCTGGCATTGGGCGCGGAAAAGATGAACGTGCCCGACAAGACCCGTGCCTTCGCGATTTTCGAAGGTGGCTGGGACGTGTCGCGCGCCGAGGAAAACTACCAGACCTTGCTCAAGATGGGTGAAGGCGTTGCAGTGCCGCCGGGCAGCGAATCCGACAAGCCCTACAGCAAGTTCATGGCGATCTATGCGGCGATGTGCCGGTTCCACATGAAGCGCTTCGGCACCACCCAGCGCCAGATTGCGGCAGTCAGCGCCAAGAACCACATGCATTCGGTTCACAATCCGCTGTCGCAGATCCGCAAGCCGTTCACGATCGACGAGGTATTGGCCGCACCGCCGATCACCTACCCGCTCACGCTACCGATGTGCGCTCCGCTGTCGGATGGAGCCGCGGCCGTGATTGTCTGCACCGAAGCCGGACTCAAGCGGCTGGGGATCAGTCGAACGCGCTGCGTCAAGGTGGCCGCCAGCGTGATCCGGGGCTTCGGCACGCGCGCACTCGATGCTCCAGAGCTTCACGTATCGCGCCTTGCCGCACAGCAGGCCTATGAAATTGCCGCTGTCGGACCGCAAGATATCAGCGTCGCCGAAGTCCACGACGCTTCGGCAATGGGTGAGATCATCCAGGTTGAGAACTTGGGCTTTGTCGGACTGGGCGAAGGCGGACCGGCAGCCGAACGCGGGGAATTCTCGCTGGGCGGGCGCATTCCGGTCAATCCTTCGGGCGGACTTGAATCCAAGGGGCATCCGCTGGGAGCGACCGGGATCGGCCAGCTCTACGAACTGGTCTGCCAGCTGCGCGGTGAAGCGGGCGTGCGGCAGGTTGAAGGCGCAAGGTTAGCCGTTCAGGAAAATGGCGGCGGGTTGCAGGGGATCGAAGAAGCGGTCGTCGCTATCACAATCCTTGCGCGGTAATTTCTGACCGCCTGCTTAGGCCTGAAGGATAGACTTGCCGTGCAAAGCAGGTGACAACCCATGCGATGACTGATCCTGGCCTGATCCTCAAGGCGACTGCGCCCAAGGCGTCCCGCATGATGCTCCAGCGCGTCCGGCTGGGGCTTAGCAGTAACGATCTGGCTGACATGTCGGTCATTGCAGTCGAGGCACCGGCAGGGTTTGGCAAGACCACCCTTCTCGCCCAGTGGCGGCGCGAGGCCTTGGCCGCTGGCGGGATCGTCGCCTGGCTCACGCTTGACAAGCGTGACCATCCACAGCGCTTTGTGCAGGGATTGGATGTGGCGCTGCGGATCGCTGGCGGCCGTAGCGGCGGCGCCCAAGCCGGATCAGCGTTAGCCGATGAAGGCATCGAAGCCTTGACCGCATGGCTAGCGCGCGTGGCCGAAATGGCAGTCGAAATCCTGCTGGTTCTCGATGACGTCCATGCGCTTCCCGAAGATACGCTGGAGAACTCGCTTTCCTATCTGCTGCTCAATGCCCCGCCAAACCTGCGTATCGTCTTGGCGATGCGGCGTGCGGTGCCTCTGGCGTTCTCAGAATTGCTGGCCAGCGGGCGGCTGATGATCCTTGATACCGAGCAACTGCGGTTCCGGCCCGACGAGACCGCATCCGCATTGGCTGCGCGGTTTGGTGACCGGATCGATGCAGACCAATGTTCGCATATCCATGATCGAACCGAAGGCTGGCCTCTGGGATTGCAACTGGCGATAACCACCCTGATCAAGAGCAGCGACCTCAACCTTGCAATCGCCCGGTTGTCTTCGACTCAGGGCGATCTGCAACGCTATTTCGAAGACTGTCTTGACCGCCAGCTTTCGGCCGAAGCGACCGATCTGCTCGTTTCCATTTCCTGCCTCGACATGATCGAGCCCACCTTGTGCCGCCACGTATCAGGGCTGGAGAATGCCGCAGGGCAGCTTGCACAATTGCTGGCATCCACGCCGATCTTTCAGGGGGCAGTGACCAGCAATTGGCTGCGAATTCACCCACTTGCCCGCGAATTTCTGCTGCGGCGGTTCGATCAGCTTCCTGCGGAGGCGCGTGCCGGAATCCACAGCCGTGCCGCACAGTGGCTAGCCGAACACGACATGCCGGAAGAGGCCGCCCATCATGCCTTGCAAGCGGGTAAGCCCGCCATGGCCTACGATCTGGTTGAGCGCTGTCTTTATGACACCATCAAACGCGGCGACATGGCGCTGATCCAGGACTGGATCGAGCGCCTTCCTCCTCAAGAGATCGAACGGCGACCGCAGTTGCGGCTCGCGGTCGGCTGGGCATTGGCGCAGAGCGAACGTCACGCCGAAGCCGCGACGCTGGTCGGGCCGATCATCGCCGAGCCGGATGCAGGCGATCTCCTTCGCTGCGATGCATCGGAACTATGCGCGACTGCAGCTCTGTTCACCGAGGATCTGGGAGAGATGGACCGGTTGATTGCGCCCTGGGCGGATCGGCTGGAAGGGCTGCCATTGTTCCAGCAGGTGGTCGGCACCAATATTCGCGCGGTAGTAAAGCTGCTGAGGGGCGACCCGGAAGGCGCGCGCTATTTGCTTGAAGCGCTGCCTCAAGCTCACGATGTGCCGGGTCTGGGCTATGCGGCCGGGTGGACCGATTGGATTCTTGGCCTGAGCCACATCTGGCAGGGACAGGTGCGCCTGGCCGAAGCGGCGCTTCAACCGGCACTCACCCATGCGGAGCAAGTCGCGGGCCGCCGTTCGCCGATTGCAGTCATGCTCGCGGCGACTCTCGCAAATGCTTTGTGGGATCTGGGCAAACGGACCGAGGCGGCTGCACTCCTGGCCGGGCGCCTCGATGTGCTCGAACGGCATGCGCCGCCCGATGCCATCATTCTGGGTTGTGTAACCCAGGCCCGCCTGGCGTCTGCGGAAAGCAAGCATGGCAAAGCGCTCGACCTGCTCTCTCACCTTGCCAGCCTGGGCGAACGGCGCGGGCTCCCCCGGATTGGAGTTATGGCGCTGGGCGAACAAATCCGCCTCCATGCCGCCAGGCTTCAGGGCGAGGCGGCTGTCGTTGCGATGGGGCGCCTTGAGGCTCTTGCCGATAAAACGTCAGCGACATGGGGGGATGCAGGGCCGGTCATTGCTGTACAGCTCGAACTAGCCCGTGCGACCACCGCCCTTGCGCGATTTGACTGGGATGCCGTGCTCACCCACTACGCCGCAGGTGAGCCGCTGGCCCGGCAATTGCGGCGGGCCAGAGACGTCCTGAGTTTCAGGATGATGTACTCGGTAGCATTGCAGCGCCTTGGCCGGGACGGAGCAACCGTGTTTGCTGAAGCCATGAGCCTAGCCGAAACAATTGGTCTCGATGGACTATTGCTGGAAACTCATCACAGCTTGAGCGAATGGAAGCAGGGTTTGGCCTCCCATTCACGCGAGCCAGGCAGCCAAAGCAATAGTCCCCCAGCTCGAATCCCAACACCTTCAACCACTGAGCCCGAACGGGTCCATCCAAGCGTGCTGCTGACACCAAAAGAACGCGAAATTCTCGCACATCTTTCCGCCAATCTATCAAACAAGCAAATCGCGCTGGCGCTCGATGTCGGGGAACAGACGATCAAATGGCATCTCAAGAACCTGTTTGGAAAACTTGATGCCTTCAGCCGCCAGCAAGTGGTCGCCAGAGCCAGGATGCTAGGGATTCTAGGTTAGAAGAAAGCTCTCATTTTTTCCGGCCAGTGCGACGTGGATCAGGTGGGGTAGATGTGGGGGACAGCACCATAGCCCCAAAGAAATCACTCGTCTGTTCAATTGGTTGAGCAAATACCCTTGCCTCCACCCTGTCCGCCAGATTGCGAGATTTTATGGCGAAGCGTACTGACTTGCCGAAACGTTTGGCCGCTCGCATCCGCGCCGCACAAGAACGGGTCAGGCAAAAGCGTCTTGGGATCGTTTACGCCGAGAAGAACTATGAGCAGAGCCGGGCGCGGGTTGATGCCTACGAAGAAGATCCGATAGCATTCGCAGCGCGCTTTTATCAAAATCACGAGTGGGACAGCTATCCGGTTCAAGCGAATCTCGCCACGAACCGCGAACGCAATGAGTGCCATGAGCGCAGAAGGGAAGAACGCATTAAGGAGTTAGCAGAACTTGAATCTGCATTGATGCGGACTGAAGAATTGGTACTTGCCGAGGTGACGCGAATGCGTCCGACTACGGGTCGCGTGCCTTGGCCCCGCAGCTTGCCCGCTTTCACTAAGTTTCGGGCTCAGCTTGAAATGGAGATGCGACGGGAAGATGAGCGCTGGCGTGCAGAACGCGCGCGCGATGACGCAGAGTTTGAGCGAATGATTGCGCACGAAGAGTCTGCACTTGAGGAATTGCAAGAACTTGGCGACAAAGAGTTGCTTCGTGACCTCGCTGCTATGTCTCCATCGGAATATGCGAACTACCGCGCCTGGGCTGATTACTTTGTCCTCAGCTTGCGTTCTGGTTCGTTGGGCATGCAAGATATTCTTTCGCAAGTTCGGAGCAACAAGCGCGCGCGATAGCCACAGCAGAGCCCCGGAATCGCATTGCGCTGGCCGATTTCGGCGACAGTTTACGAAATGCTCCAACTGAGCATAGCCCATCTCATGTCCAAACCATTTTCCTACACGCCCCCATCCTGTCACACTCCCCCCGGCTCCGGCGAATCGCCGTGGGGCTTCTTTGACATCGTCGATGCGAGATGGCTTGGCAGGGTTCCGGGGTGATGTCTGGCGCGCAGGGAAAAGGGCCTTGGAAACAGCGTTACGCTGGTGAAACGAAAGGTCACACTTCGGTGTGACCTTTCGGGTTTGAATGAAGCGCATTTATTGCGCTATATCAGATAATTCACCGATCAAGTTCAGGCACAGAATCAGGTCGTTTTCTCCCGCTGTTGCGTGTCAACCACCCGGCCCCTAACCAGCCGGGGCGAACCGGGCGGCGAGGCGTTTCAGGGCTTCTACCACCAGGCCGAAGAACAGGCCCCCGACCACGGTGGAAAGCACCAGTTCCTGCCAGTTGACCTTCAGCTGGATCAACGGCGCGGCGGCGACGGTGAGGAACAGCATGGTGGAGGCGTTGATCGCGAAGGGCACGGCCTTGATCACGTCCAGATAGAGCGCCAGCACCATCAGCCCCAGCCCCGCGGCCAGCCCGGCCCCGCCCCACTTGGTCGCGGCAAAGACCACGAACCAGGCGAGGCCGATCCCCACCAGCGCCCCGACGATCGCGGTGGGCAAGCGCTTGATCTCAAGCTGTTCGTTGTTGGCCCAGAACCACAGCAGCAGGAACCCGCCGAACAGCGAGGTATCGGTCAGGAACTGCAGCCCCAGCGCCACCCAGGCGATGATGATCAGCAGGACAATCACGGTCAGCGCAAGGCCCGCAAGCGGCCCCGGCGCAGCGGCGGGCGGCGTGGTCTGGTCAGTCATGGCATCCATTCCCCTGTAGCGCCGGTTGCTCCGGCATCGGGGGGAGTAGAGCCTAAACGGGTGGGGTTGGCCAGAGCGGATTGGCCAGGCCTGCCCCTCCCCTTTTCGGGGAAGATCGGGCCTTACCGTCGCAGCCCTAGGAAGCCGAAGGTATCGGCGTCCACCTTCATCCGCAGCGTGGCGAACAGGCCCTTGTCGGTGCTGCGCGCGGCGGAGAAATCGCGGTCGCGGAAGCCAGTGATGTTGTAGCCCACGGTCAGCAACACGTCCTTGGCCGGGCTGATCCCGATCTGTGGGCCAAAGGCGAAGCTGGTGGTCTTGTCGTCCAGGTTGTGGCGCACGGTGGCAACCGCACCCAGATCGAAGTGCTCGCCAAGGCCAAGCCGCGCGTCGAGCCCGCCGATCAGCGTGGTTCCGGCCAGATTGAAGTCCTGATAGCCATCGAAGTTGTGGCGCACCGCGGCGAACAGGCCCAGTTCGGTGCGCTGGACGAACTGGCCGTCCTGCTTGCCGCGCGGTGACCAGTTGGCCGAGACGGCCCCGATCAGGCGGCGCGAGCGGGCATCGCCATCGACGGTCAGCGCGGTGCGGCCGGCCGGGCCAGCTTCACCCGCAACGGCATGGCTCACGCTGTCGCTGCGGAACTCCAGCTTGGACAGGAACGCGAACGGCGAACGCGAAGGGCGATGGGCAGCGGCAATCGCGCCGTCGAAGATCTCGCTGGCCAGGCCATTGGCCCCGGTCGCGCGGGTCCAGGTGAAGCCCGAGCCGACCATCGAGCCTTCGCCCAGCTGGCGGATCGCGCCGAAGGTGAAGCCCTTGCGGTCGGCCAGCTGGCCATTGCGCAGTTCGCCGCGCATCGACGCGCTCCAGCGACCGGTCCGCCAGGTGGCGCCCAGGGTCATGGCGGTGAAGTCTTCGGCCAGAGTGCCGTCTTCGCCCAGGTTGCCGCCGCTCGATGCGGGGTGCTGCGGGTTGATCAGCTTGGCGGCATCAATCCCGCCCAGGGTCTTGCTGCCGTCCAGCGTAGCGTCGATCGTCAGGTCCTTGGTGACGTTGAACGACTGGGCCAGACCAAAAGCGGCGAAGCTGCGCTTGCCGAGTTCGCCGATCTGCTGCTGCCCGGCGGCAGTCACCACGCGGGCGCCGTCCCAGGGGGTCAGCTCCAGCCCGGCGCGGGCGGTGCGGGCATCGATGCTCTCACCCTTGGCGATCTCATAGGTCCCGACCAGCTTGACCGCGGGGCTGAGGGTATAGCGCGCGGTCAGGCGGTGGCGTTCGGGCAGATCGACCGATTCAGCCTTGCCCAGGGCGATGCTGCTGGCGATCCCCAGTTCCAGCCGGTTGCCCGCCATGCGCTGGGTCACCCCGCCTTCGAGCACGGTCGAATTGGCATCGGTGCCATCGGCCAGATGATCGCGCATCATCGCCACGCCCAGCCGCGCGTCGGTCTTGGGGGTGCGATAGAGTGCCCCCACCTGCGTGGCAAAGCGGTGCGAAGTGTCGGTCAGGCTGTCTTCGTACCAGGTGCTGGCGGTCAGCGAGACCGGCTCGCTCAGCTGATAGCGGGCATCCACCCCGTACTTGCGGCGACCGCGCTCTGCCCCGGACAGCTGGCCCACGCCATAGTCCTTGTCGGCCGAGCGGGCATAGGCCAACAGGTCCAGCTTGCCGTCATGGCGTTCGGCTTCGATCAGCCAGGCCTTGGCCTGCTCGCCCTTGCTGAAGCTCATGCCCAGTTCGGCGCGAACCTCGGTGTTCTCACCCAGCTTGGCCCGCAGATCGACCGCGCCCAGGTTGGTACGGGTGGCATCGGCCCCGCCCGATCCGGTGTCGGTGATCGCGCTGGCGCCCAGGCGCAGCTTGCCGTTTGCGGTGGTATAGTCCGCCCGCAGCCCGGCATTGATCGCCCCGCCGCGCGCGGTTTCATCGATTTCGTAGTCGACCACGATGAACTGCGGGTTGAGATCGACATCGCGGCTCAGCACCGGTTCCTTGAAGGTGATCGTGCCGGAAAGCAGATCGATGTCGTAATCGATGAAGCGGGTCAGGCTGCGGCGATCGACCAGCACTTCCGAACGGAACCGGTCGCGTACTTCGATGCTGACCTGTTCGCTGTTCGGCACGATCGCGCGGCTCGACAGGCGATAGGGTCCGCTGATCCCGCCGCCCTGGATCTCGTCCCGGCGATGGCTCGCGGCGATCTTGGCGGCGAAAGCCTGGGCATGGAAGCCGCCGGTGTTGAGTTCGCCCTTGAACCCGGTCGCGGTGCGCTGATAGCGGGCGAGCTGGGTCTGGTCGAAGCCGGTGTCGAAATCGCCGTAGAGCGCATAGAAGATGCTGCTTTCAACCCGGACATACAGCTTTTCGCGGCTGGCGGCATCGAACCGGCGTTCCGAACCATCGGCGAATACCGTGTAGTAAGCGCGCGGATCGATGGCTCCCAGCAGGCGCTGATCGTCGCGCTGCTTGGCGCTGTCATAGGCTGCGGTCAGCAGGAATTTGCCGAGCACCCGGCCCTTGGCATAGAACGCCACCCGGGCATGCTGGCCCAGATCGCTGTCAAGCCGGCCAGTGCGTTCCATGTTGTCGGCCACGCTGCGCGCGCCGACCGAACCTTCGGCCAGCCCGACCAGAGTCCAGGGCTGCTCGCCGGGCACAACCCAGGCGTCGAGCTGCTGGCGGCGACGCTGCTGGTCGTGGGTAAAAGTGAATTCCATGTGCAGCTTGCCGCTGACCATGGTCGGCGCCAGTTCCACCAGAGCCACGCCCTGATCGCCCTTGACCGTCCAGCGCGGCGCGGCGCGGCCCAGCCCGGTCAGCGCGCGTGACTGCATGGCGTCTTGCGCTTCGGCGCTTTCATAGGGAGCGCCCAGCGTGAACTCGCCCGAGATACCGTCGTGAACCGGGCGGCCGTTGCGATCGAGCACACGAATTGCCAGCACCGGGCGGGTCGAACCGTCGGCGGTCAACTTGGACTGGGCGGGAAGCCACTCAACCTGAGCGGGAGCATCGGCATAGTGAACGTCACGCGTCAGGTTCGCCGCGACCGAGCCATCGGCATTGCGGACGACTGCCGTAAGGTGGGTGGTTTCACCGAAGATCGGGATCGCGCGCCAGACACTGACCGCATGGGTCCCGGCCGGAGCGGTGTGGAGCCCGTCAAAAGCGACTTTGTCGACCGGCTTACCATCGACCGACAATTCAACCTTCTGCCCCGGACGGTGGCGGATCACCACGCGCACGGCCGGAGCGCGCGGGTTATGGTCAAGTGCGGGGAACAGGAAGTCAATCGGACCGTCCCCTTGGGTGAGCCAGTTGGTTTCCGCACCAGCAGCGATGCGGCTGTCTGAAACGTCAGCATCGTCTTTCGATTTTTTGATTTCTTCTGATGACTTTACGACCTGCTTATAAGGCAAAGTCGCGGAAAAATCAGCGACCGCCAGCGATCCGCCCTGCCCCATGATGAAGCGCGAACTGGCGCTGCCCGCGCTGCGGGTCGAGCGGGCGCAATCGACGAACTGTCCGCCCTTGGGCAGAGTGTTGGTCAGAGCCTGAACGACGTGGCTGCCCGGCGTCAGGCCGTCAAAGTGATAGCGGCCATCGGCGTCAGTAATCGCAAAACTGCCGTCTTCCAGCACCACGCGGACCCCGGGAATGCCAATATGCTGGCCTTCGATCGCACAGCCACCATCGGTGATCTGGCCGATCAGTGTCATCCGGGCGCCCAGATTGTCCTGGCTGATCTTCAGCACGGCACTGGCGACGGAAGAAAGGCCGCGGGAATCGGTTGCAACGGCTTTGTTAACAGCCTGCCCGGCCGGCGCATCGGCGCGCACCGTCATGGCATAGGTCACGGTCTTGCTTGCGCCCGGGCCAATATCGCCAAGGGCCACGGTCAGTTGGCGGCCATCGGCGCTGGCCTGAACCGCCGCCGGATTGGCCGCACCATCCAGCCGCACGCTATCCTTGCGCAGCCGCAGCAGCGCGGAAGGCGTATCGACCAGCGAGACGGCGCGCTTGGTCCGCGCGGAATCAGGATTTCGTGCCGTGACGGTATAGAACACCACTTCACCCGGCAGGGCGGTTGGCTTCGAGACGAATTTGGTCAGCGAGACCGCCACGGCCGGCCGGTCGAGCGGAACGTCAACGCGCACCGCTGCGGGACTGTTCAGGGTGATCGTGCCGCCAAACGAGCCTGGCACGATTTCCAACGGGGCTCCATCAGGACGGCGCAACAGCGCGAGCTGCCCGGGGCTGGCCTTTGACGGAGCGCTGTAAGGCGCTGGCGGAGTCACTACCAGGCGGTACTGACCCAGCGCGGCAAGCGGAAAGCGGTATTCGCCGGGCAACATCGGCCAGACATTGCCAGCACCATCGGTCACACTGGCGCCAGAAACGACGGTAGATGGCCAGGGAGTTACCCCGTCATCGGCAAAGACCCGCGCGGGCGCGCCGGTAGCCGCATCAACCAGGGTTACCCTTACCCCATCGATCGGGGTGCCATCTTCGCTGTCAAAGAACAGGCCGAACGGATCGGCCAGGATTTCCACCTGCGCGGTGGCGAGGATCGAGAATCCGCCGGTCCGCAGGCATTCGATCGAAATGTGATCGCCGGGCGAAACCGACAGGCGGCAATCGCCCTGCACCGGCTTGGGCGGGATCGCCGTGGTCGGGATCGCGCCGATAAACACACCGCTGTTTACGGCGGTTTCGCTGATCGTGATTTCTTCCCGGTCGCCCGAGGTAGTGGTCAGGATCGTGCGGACCGTATCGATCTTGGTCGGATCGGCGTTCGATCCGGGCGAGACCAGCCGGAAGAACAGCGTGTTGCCGATCCGGATCGTGGAGGTTTGCTGCAGCGAGGCAACCGAGGAGCCGCCCGGCAAACCGCCCGGCACCACGATTGTCTGGCCTCCGCAAGCAGAGGGATTGAACGCCAGCTGATTGCCATTGCCCGACCCGCCGACAAAGGTATCGATGGTGATCGGCTGCTGCTGAAGATCAAAGCTGACGGTGTTGGAATTGACCGAAAAGGCCTTGCCGCCATCGGTCCAGTTGGCTGCGGCGACATTGGTGATGGTCTGCGCCTGCGCACCAGGCACGGCAATCAGCAGCACCGCAAGCAGCAGCGCGACCAGATAGATGCCGAGGTTCCTGAGAGCGACCATGGAGCCTGTTGGACTGAGCGGGGGAACAGGATGGACGGGCAGCGCGGCTTGCACCGTGCTGCCCGTCCGGATCCTCAGTTAATGGTTGCGCGGAAGCGCAACGTTTTGGTCTGGCTGGCGGCAATATTGCTGAGNTATTGCTGAGCGTGCCGCTGACCGTGCCAGAGGCAAAGCTGCCCCCAAGCGAACCGTCAGAGTTGCACACGCCGCTGGTTGCCGAACCATCCACATAGGTCGTGCCGGTCACGTAGGTGACCGTTGACGGCAAGGGATCGCTTACCGTGATGCCGGTCGCCGTGGCACTGCCCGCCGCGTTCGAGACGATGATGCAGTATTCGATCGTCGCCCCGGGAATCGCCTTGGGACTGCTGGTGCCGTTGACCGGATCGCTGATCAGCGTGCTGGTCTTGGTAACCGACAGCGCTGCGGCCAGAACGGTGTAGTCGTCCTTGGCCGAATGGGTGCCATCATACTGGGAATCGGTCGCACCGGCAGCGTCGGCAAACACCGTGTCCATGCCCGAAGTGTTGGCACCGCTGGTCTGGGTGACCACCGCGCCCTGGGTGCCGCTGGCGCCGTTTTCACGGGCAGTGGCCGTCAGGGTCAGCGCCGCGACCGAACCGGTGGCGAGGCTGAGCGGGATGTCCGAAACGACAAATACGGTCTTCGTCGCATCCGCCGCAACTTCGTCCAGATAGGCTACGACCATATCCGTTCCAGAGTTGAATACCCCGTCACCGTCATCGAGGTAGATCGTGACGTTGGTGGAATCGAAGCTGTCGGTGTTCGAATGGGCACCCGCCCCCCCGGTCTGCTGAGTCACGGCAAGGCCGAAATCCAGTGCAGCGTTCGAATTGTTGGTCACCGTGTACTTGGTCACCGCCGAGGTTTGCCCCGGCGAAACGGTAGTGGTGGCCCCATCGGCATCGGCCACGGTGATCGCGATCTTGCGGTCAACCGTGAAGGTGTTCGACGCGGCCGAAGCCGTCTGCGAGAAACCGCCAACCTGGAAGCTGACGGTCACGTCGTTCTGGATTGTCGATCCCGCTGTCGTACCCGACGCCAGTGCGGGGTCTGCAATCAGGAAGGCAAGTGCAGCAGCACCGACCGTCCCAAGCAGTCTGCCTGACTTTTTCATTTTCTGGTCCCTATCCATACAAGTGGCCCGTGATCACTTCCGCCCGCGAGCCTTGGCGGTTCAGTCCGTGGTTCAGCGGACAATGGCGTTGAAGCTGAGCGTGCCGGAAGCTCCAGGAGCGACCGAGGCGAGTACCCAGCGAACATGTGTGACATCAGTGGCCTGGGCACCGCGTTGGCCCCCTTGCCCATCGGCAACCTTGAGCAGCGCAAGCTTGCCCCAGGTCTTGCCGCCATCAACCGAGACATCGAGGTTGTTCGAACCGTCCGATGCCAGGGCAATACCCGGCTTGATCGGATTGGTGACGACGATGTTTTCCGCCTTCACCGCCCCGTTGTTGCGATAGCGGGTCGAGAATACCAGGCGATCGCCCGGAACCACGACGGCTGGTTCAACCAGCGAGTGGACTTCCTTGCCATCGGCCATGGTGACCTTGTCGACCTTGACGTCGCTGACCAGTTCGAACGGCTGTGCTGCCTGTACGGCGGCGGCCGGAACGGCGCTGCTTGCGATAATGGCGCCAATCAGCGCGACTAACAGTCTGGCTTTCATGTGCTTGCTCCTCAATTGATCTTGACGTCGAACTTGATCGTCTTGGTGGTGCCCCCGGCAACGCTGCCCAGGTTCACATCGATCCCGGTGCCGGTGGCCACGCCTTCGTCGGTGTCGCTGACGTCGGTCAGAGAAGCGCCTTCAAGCTTGAGTGTGTTGGCCTGATAGGTGGTTCCCGACGGATAGCTGTCGGTGACGTGCAGGCTGCCAACCTGGCCCGAACCGCTGATCGTCGCGACCAGGGTATAGGTGACGACAGAGCCGGGAACGGCCTTGGATCCGCCGAACGGATCAAGGATCGTCGCGGACTTGCTCAGCGATACGCTGGCCAGGCTGGCGATCAGTGCGTCGAGGCCGTTGGCGCTGGCACCCGAGGCGCCAACCACGGCATCGCCGCCGCCATCGCCCTGGCCGGTGAAGGCCGTGCCCGGCGTGCCGGTGCCGGTCACCGCATCGGCGGTCAGGCGGACCTGGCTGCTCTGGCCATCGGTTGCGCCCGCCGGAAGCGAGACGATGACGAAGACTTTGAGCGAACCGTCAGCCGCGATCGATGGCGTCGACGAACCGCTGGCCAGGATCGTATCCACGCCGGGTTCGTAGGTTCCGTTGCCATTGCTATCGACCACGATCGACTGCACCACGGCGTCAAAATTGTTGCCAGCCACCGTCGGGTTGACCGTCAGGTTGAAAGCTTCAGGGCCGTTGCCGGTGTTGGTCACCCGGTATTCCAGCACGGCATTGGCCGCCCCGATTGCCAGCGGCGTGGTGGTGAGCCCGGCGACGGCGACGTCGAGCAGCTCGTCCACCTTGACGGTTACCGTGTTCGAAGTGACCGATCCGCTGGCAGCACCAGCGGTATAGGTCGCTGTAGCGGTGTTCTGGATCAGGGTACCCGCCGTTACGCCCGTGGCGGATGCGGCTTGGGGCGCCAAGCCCAGCATTGCTGCTGAGCTGATCAGCCAGATGCGCGATCGAAGGCCATTCTTTCTTGTCATGCCTTCCACATACGGGAATGTAGTTAACACTCAGTTGCACGCTCCGGGTGACTACCTATTTGCGCAAATCGTCCAACAAAGGACATCGCAAGCACATTCGAACGAGGCCCCGGAGCGCCCACTGCGCATTGCTACAGATTGAGCATTCAGCATCGCCCGCTGCGACCAGTCGTTGGCGCGCGCATGACAGCGGAACAACCTGCAGAGCAGCGTGAAAGTCGATTCCGGCTTTGGTCAAGCAACCTGGCCTGCCCAAGACGCAATCAGAAGCCTGACCCACCGCCGGTCTTGCTGGCAACCCCGCTTCGAAGTTGTCTTGCGAGGAAATTCAAGCCTGGCGTTTATACTTGAGCGTGCTTCAGTGCATCTCCTGCGGGGGTGGACTTTCCGCGCGTCGCAAAAATGCTTGCACTCGCCGGCATGTCTTGGCCCGTGGCACCCTTCCCCCTTTCAGATCTTCGACAAATCTCGGGTCCCTGACGGCAAGCCTCCCAAACTTGCTCGGCGGCATTCGGTGTTGTGCGAGGTAGAGCTTGATCTGATCCAGGAGTTCCATCATCGCATGACTCACTTAAGGCTTGCGTTCTTCTTTTGTTCCGTATAGGATGGAAATCCTAGAGTCTAGGAAATATTCCTATGAAACATGCATTGGGGCCGCGAGACATCGAAGTTCGCGAGACGCTTGAGCGACTGATCGCTGAGCGGCGTTGCAAGTATTCGGGCATCTCACGCCTGCTTGGCCGTAACACCACCTATATCCAGCAGTTCCTGCGCAAAGGCAGTCCGCGCCAGCTCGACGAGCGCGATCGCGCGATCCTTGCGCGGTTCTTCGGGGTCGAAGAAGTTTTGCTCGGGGGACCCAATCGCCAGACAGGCCCGGTGGTTGATCTTGTTCATGTCCCCATGCTTTCGGTCGAAGCCTCAGCCGGGCACGGCGCGCTCGCAGAAATGGAAGCCAAGAGCGCACAGTTCGGGTTTGACCCCAACTGGCTGCGCAAGCTCACCGCAACCAAATCCTCGGGCCTGTCGATTATCGGCGTGCGAGGGGACTCGATGGAGCCGACACTGAGCGATGGTGATGACGTGCTGGTCGATCTGGGCGATAACCAGAGTCGGCTGCGCGACGGGATCTATGTCTTGCGGATGGACGACAGCCTCAACGTCAAGCGGATAGCGATCGAACCACAAGGTCGCAAGATTTCAGTTGTCAGCGATAACCCGGCATATCCGAGCTGGAATAGCCTTGATCGCAGGGCAGTCCACATCGTCGGAAGGGTGCTGTGGTTTGGCCGCAAGCTCCAATAGGTGAGCATGCATGAACGAACATCGCATTGACGCAAAATTGCTGGTCTTTCGCAAAGCGGCATGCAGGTTAACCGGCACCAGGAGATCATCGTACCGACCTTCTGTGTGACATCGCCAGCTTGGAGGTTCACGCCGTCTGCAAGAGCTTCGGCAGCTGCTCATGGAAGTTTCGACCCTACGAGTCCGGATGCCCTTGCTGATCAGGACAGCAACTCAGCTTGCGGCCATTTGGTGCCTACCAAAGGCAAATCCGGAGCCGACAAACTCACTTTCGCCGCACAAACTCACTATCGCCGCCCTGAAAGCAAGGCGCTTGCTGATAGTTGCCTCAATGCCCGCAGCGAACTTGCCTGAACAGCGCGCGCCCGATCGACCTGCATTGCTGCCTTGGCGAAAGTTCTGACAACCAAGCATCGGATGTGCGGCCAGTCCGCTGGTCGAGCAAGCTCTGCAAGAAGGTGATCTCCCCGCACCGGCCGACCTTTGCGGAAAGCCAGCTTTACTCGCTTGATGCGATAGGTGCGGCCGAACAGATGCGAGCAAGGCTTGGTGCATAGACCAATGGCCGCGCAATCAGACCTGGGAGTGAGATTGCGCGGCCACCGGATTCCTGCCAGGTGGGTGCACCAAGCATTTGGACGGTATATCGTTTGATAGTTACCATTTGGTAAATGCATGCTCACTTTTTGCAGCGAGGATAGACGGCTTCTTTTCCGCAGGTTGAATTTTCCAATCCTACCTGGCCCAGGACAAGACACCCGAATCCATGGACGCAAAGGCCGCCCATTTGCGCTCAATCGCCATCTGGTCCGTTCGCTCACCAACGAAAAGCTGCCTATCGATCGTTGGGCCAGCATGGAGATGGGAGCCTGCGCACAAACACTGCATTGGAGCTGGTCTTTGCAGCGCTCGAGTGCCGGGCGGCTGTCTTGTGCAGCGAAGCCGGTAGCACTGCAACCTGCACTGCCTTGAACGCGTCCACCCTTAAGTCAGAACGGACGCAAATCCACGCCAAGGCTAGCTTCTGGCTAACCCCAATCAAGCCTTACCATGTTAACCAATGATATATTTTTGTTCGATAGCCCGGTGGCGTGTCGCCCAGCAAGCATACCTGCCTTTCGAACCATTGGACTGTGCATATCCGCACTGAAAATGGCTTGCGCATACCGGGCAGGTTGCTCGATTTGTCGACCAATAACTGCACTATCGCGGTAGAAAGTCGGTTACCTAGGAACGGTTCCAGAATCCTGGTTAGTCCGGACGGGCTTGGCGTCCTTGAAGCAACGGTTCAATGGTCCTGTGGAAATCAATTTGGCGCGGTATTCGCTCGCCCGATATATGGCCCGGTCCTTGACCACTATCACCGCAAATATGCCAACATTGCGCCGCTGGTTACGCATCCATAACAGAGCGAATTCAACCTGGTCAGGCTCCGGCGCAATGCGGCCGAGGGTTCCGTCCGTCTGCAACCGGTCAGTCGGGTTCAGAAGGTCTTTCTTCGCGATCGGGTTGGTAGCGCTTCAGGCTGCTCGCCAAATTCTACGCCGTTGCTTCGCGGCTCTTGCTTTGTGCGCGCAATTCGATCGCTGAGGCGAAGCTCGGAATACTGACCTTTGCGCCTTTCTGCCCGACAACCGCCCTTGGTCCGGTCGAACTCGAAAAGTCCGGTAGGCCGGCAGCGGCGAGCAGGTACGGCGTTACCCGGCAGCGCGTACAGAGCCCGCCGTTGCCGTCGCTGACGAGGTGATTTTCAAACGCGATGCCCAGTTGCGAACCTCGGCTGCGGCGCACGGTCGCCACTTCCAACTGTCCTTCGCCAAAATCGAGTACAAATTGAGTGCCGATGGGGACATCCAGCAGCCCCTCGATCAAGGCGCCCGAAGCAGAAAGATTGCGCAGCATCACCGTGTAGTAGAAGTCATCGTGGATCGCGCCAATCTTGCGATACATAGTCATGCGCTCATGGCGCTGCTTGGCATAGCCAGTCGGTTCAATGCCCCAATCGGCGTGATAGGCCTGGGTCTGAAACTCTCCATCGGGTATCGCGGGCGAATAGATATAACCCTGAATGTGGCTGACCCCTTGCTCCCTGACCATGGCGAGCTGATCGAATGTCTCGACGCCTTCGGCGGTCGTCTCCATGCCGAGTGCTGTGGCGAGACCAATGATCGCAGCAATAATGGCCCGGTTGCGCGAGCCATCCACTGTCGCCCCCCGCACGAAGCTCTGGTCGATCTTGATCTTGTCGAAAGGCGCAGACTTGAGATAGGCCAAAGATGAATAGCCTGTGCCAAAATCATCGAGCGCCAGGCGCACGCCAAGCCCTTTCAGGGCGGAAAATGTTTCATCGGTAGAAGCGTCATCGGCGAGAAAGACGCCTTCGGTTATTTCCAATTCAAGTCGCTCGGGGGAAAGGCCCGTTGCGGCAAGCGCCTGGGCCACGATCGTGGGGAATCCTGCATCGACGAATTGCACAGGCGAGACATTCACCGCTAGGCGCAGCGGTGTCTTCCACTTAGCGGCATCTTCGCAGCCCTTGCGCAGGATCCATTCGCCAATTCGGCAAATCAGGCTTGATTCCTCCGCAATCGGGATAAAGGTCGAAGGGGATATCCGGCCCCGCGTTGGATGGTTCCAGCGCACAAGCGCTTCTGCACCGGATACCTTGTTAGACTGGGCACCAACGACCGGTTGGTAAAACAGTTCCAGCTCTCCGCGCTCGATCGCATCGTGGAGATCCTGTTCGAGCAGGCGTCGTTCTTCGGCCGCTTCAAGCAGTTCGCGCGAAAAGAAGCAGAACCTGCCTCTTCCGCCATGCTTGGCGGAATACAAGGCAAGGTCCGCATTTCTGACCAGCTCGCTCCGCTCTGCCCCATCGAACGGGCTGACGGCAATGCCGACCGACGCGCCAATGATGCACCGCGAGCCTTCAACGGTGTATGGCTGAGACAACATTGCGATAATGCGATTTGCCAAGTCCCCGAGGACACCGCGGTCCTCCTGGCCAGGCAGCAGGACCTGAAACTCATCGCCGCCCAGTCGGCACACTTTTTCGCGATCGCCGACGATGGTGACGAGGCGCTCGGCGACCTGTTTTAGCAAAGCATCGCCAATGCCATGACCAAGTGTGTCATTGACCTGCTTGAAGCGATCGAGGTCAATGAGCATGGTCGCACAAGGGCGGTTTTGTTGGCGAAACGATGCCAGAGTTCGCTCAAGCATCGAAGTCATTCGGCGCCGATTGAGCAGGCCAGTCAGAGGATCATGCATGGCGAGCTGGGCCGTTTCTTCGGCCGCCCGCCGATCGTCGGTTATGTCCGAGCAGAAGCCGAAAAAGCCTTCAAACTCGCCGGTAGCATCGAACTGCGCCTCTCCGGAAAGCGAGCACCAGCGTGTTTCGCCGTCAATCGTGATTGGCAATGGCAATCGATCGAAGCGCGTCCTTCGTGTCAGCGCCAAGCGAAGCGAGCCAACCGCGTCGCCTTCATGATCGCTCCGCTCGAACAAGGAGCACAGATGCATGCCTGGCCCAAGCTGCACATCGCCCAGAATTTTCTGAATGAGGTTCGACAGGTAGGTCACCTGACCTGCGGCGTCCGTCACCCACACTCCGCCCAGCGCGAGATTCTCGAAGACCTGGCAAAATTTCGCCGAAACTTTCTCGGGCGCGCCGACGCCGACCGGCGTTCCGCTGGCTGGCGGACTGCGTGAAAACCGGGACATGAACGATGATGACGGCGCGTTCATCTCAGCATGGACGTCCCTGCGGGGCCTGCAGAAGGCAAAGTATCGCCATGGCGCGCGACCTGCGACCCTGAGCTAAGGACATTCTCACCTGGCATTGCCAAGCAGCTTGAAGGTCCGCTGATCGATCAACCGCAGAAATTCGATTCCAATGCTGCGACCACGAGACCACCTGACCAAGCCTGACACGGCAGCGATATTCGAGAAATGTAACTCGACAAACTGGCCAGCGCGGAGTGCCACCTGCTCATGCCGAACGTTACAGCCTGTAGCGGAAAGAGAGGAGACCCGGGCGCCAGATCGCACAGGATGAGCTCCGCGAGCCTCGATGAGGCATTCGGCGACCCACCGTCCTTCGCAGCGACTAAGCGGAAGAACTGCAATATCGATCATTGCGTGTTGTGCACTGGAGCCAACCGTCACAGCAGAATCCGATCTCGCTCATCTTCGCGACCTGGCTATTGCCGGCCCGACAGCCACCAACTCGCTTCAAACAACCGTCTTTGGGGTTATCGCCAGCGCTACTGTTCGAGATATATCGGGTGATGGTTAAGCGTACGGATGCAGAAAATGCTTAATGCGAATTAGGTTGTGAACCCATAAATGTCAGGCTGGTGGCTTCCACTCATCGATAAGGC
>NZ_MWLM01000065.1 GCF_002198665.1 Novosphingobium sp. B 225
CCCTGATCCCTCCCACTCACGCCACCCGCTGGTCGCGCGCCAAGATGGCGCGGTTTTTGGCGGAATTGGCGGCTACGCATTCCGTCTCTGCCGCCGCGCGGGTGGTGGGGATGAGCCGGCAATCGGCCTATCGCCTGAAAGCGCGGCTGCGGGATGATCCGTTTGATCTGGCGTGGGAGGCAGCGGTGCAATCGGGCTATGATGCCTTGCATCAGGCCGCGCTCGACCGGGCGCTCAACGGAGTGGAAGTGCCGGTCTATCACCGCGGCGAACTGGTCGGCACGCGCCGCGCATTCGATGAACGGCTGACGGTGTTCCTGCTATCGTCCCGCAACCACCACACTGTCCCGCTGGATGGCACCAGCCAGGCGGCGCGGCTGCAGTGGTCGGGCTATTTTTCCGACCTGCTGATCAAGGTCCGCAGCGGCGCGGCGCTGCCCCGGATGGCAGACGAACGCGAAGCCGCGATCGAGGCTTTGGCCGATCATATGGAGCGTGAACTGGGTGAGGAACCGGGCGATTTGCCGGGCGCGGAAAGGGGCGAAACGGCCTGAAATTCGCCCTGAAATGCACCCTGAAATGCGCAATGTGTCACCTTTTTCAGCGCAAGCTTTTGAATGGTTTCGAAAAATGCCCCGGACAGGGTGTCACCCTGGTGTCACCTTGTCCGCTTGCCGTGTCACTTTGCCGCTGCGCGTTGGCGGTGGTTTCATTTGTGACGAATTACCGGTGATCGCAATTGACAGCACCGCCCGGCAGCCGCACTCTCGCACGCATTCCGGCACAGTGCCGATCCTTCAATCAGACCGTATTCCGTGGCGGACAATCCCGCGGTGAATGAAGCACTCTGCATAGGCGGCAGCAGTTCCAGCTTGTCCATCGCCCGGATCGGGCGCGGCTGGGGACTGGCGCGTCGCCACGGTTTTGAACGGGTCGCGCCTGATCAAGCCAGGAGACTGCGACGATGAGTGATCCGACCCCTACCAGGCCCGATATGCACGTGTTCGTGCTGATGCTGGAAAACCGTTCGTTCGATCATCTGTTTGGCATGCAGACTTTTACTGGCCAGGACCTGACGGGAAATCCGACGCAGATCAACGGGTTAAAGCCGCTGCCTGCCAACTTCCAGAATAGCTACAACGGCAAATCCTATCCGCCCCAGGGCCGCGCGGTCGATCCGATGCTGACCGATCCCGGACACGAATTTCCCGATACGCTCGAACAGTTGACGGGCAGCAAGTACAACCCGCTGGTGATCGAGGGCATGGTGGGGGACAACCGCACCGGCGTGGCGGTTTACAACGCGCAATTTGCCGCCGCGATGCTCGCCATTCCGGGGAGCGGTTACAGCAATGTCTGGGGCGAACTTCCGCCGGCTCCCTTTGCGATCGGGCACATGGTTGGCAGCAACCCGACCGACATGATGGCACCGGGCGCACAAGGGCTGGCGGTGTGCAACGGCACCCAGTTCGCGGTGCTGAAGAACTATTCGGCCAAAGCCTGGCAGAACATGCAGCCTGCCCCGTTCGCGATCCAGGGCATGGTTGGCGACAATTGGGGCGGCGTGGCGATTTACAATGGCAACCGGTTTGCCGTGATGAACGACTATGATGCGAACAAGTGGTACAGCTTTCCCAATGCCCCCTTCGCGATCCAGGGCATGGTCGGCAACAACCGCGTCGGGGTAGCCATCTATAACGGCAGCCAGTTCGCGGTGATGAACAGCTATGATGATCGCAAGTGGTACAGCTTCCCGAATGCGCCATTCCCGATCCAGGGCATGGTTGGCGAAAATTCGAGCGGGGTTGCGATCTTTAACGGCAAGCGCTTCGCCGTGATGAACAATTACGATTCACGGCAATGGATTCCATTCCCCGACGCGCCGTTCGAAATCGAAGGCATGATCGGCAACAACCGCACCGGGGTGGCAATCTACAACGGCAGCCAGTTCGCCGTGATGAACAGTTATGACGACAAGAAGTGGTATCAGTTTCCCAACGCGCCGTTCCCGATTCAGGGCATGGTCGGCGATAACCACAACGGTGTTGCGGTCTATCACGGCAACCGCGTGGCGGTGATGGACAGCTATGACAGTCGTACGTGGCACGAAATGACCCCGGGGCCGTTCGATGGCAACGTCTATCCGCCGATCAACAATTCCGGCTTTGCCGCCAACTATGCCACCACCAATGACGAGGACTATCCGGCCAGCCCCCTGCATGCCGGGGACACGATCTGCTGCGCGGCAGAGGATCAGGTGCCGATCCTGACCCAGCTGGCCCGCGAATTTGCGCTTTGCGACAACTGGTTTTCATCGATGCCGGGGCCGACCTGGCCGAACCGCTTCTTTGCCATGGGCGGATCGTCGGGCGGGCTGGACCGGACCCCGACCACCGAAGACAAGGCTTCGTTCGATCTGTTTGGGTTCGCCTATGCCAAAGGTTCGATCTTCGATCACCTCGGCGCGAAGGGGGTTCCCTGGCAGCTCTATAATGACAAGACCAATGCCTATGCCGGGGTGCCGCCAACCATCTTTGGCAGCCTGGCGATCGCCTATTTCCTCAAGAACATGCACCGGCCGGTATCGCTCACCCAATTTGCGGCGGACCTGAACCGCCCGGGTGGATATCCCTATAAATTCACCTTCATCGAACCGAATTACGGCGATGCCTGGGACAGCAATTTCAAGGGCGGATCATCGCAGCATCCGGTTGACGGGCTGGATGCGGGCGAGCGACTGATCCACGATGTCTATAGCAAGATCCGCAAGTCGCCGGTCTGGAATAATTCGCTGCTCATCATCACCTATGACGAGCACGGCGGCTTTTATGATCACGTCGCGCCGCCCCCGGCGCCAAGCCCTGGCGACGGCCTGGGCAGCGGGAGCCCGCTCAACAGCTTCGGGTTCAATTTTGACCAATTGGGCGTGCGGGTTCCGGCGGTGATCGTATCGCCGCTGATAAAGCCCAATACGATTGACCACACGCTTTATGACCACACCTCGATCCTGAGCACGGTTGAAAGCTTTTTCGGCATGTCCAACCTGACCGACCGGGACAAAGTGGCGAACCGTCTGGACCATCTGCTGACCGGGCCGTTGCGGACGGACCTGGTTGAGCTGCCAGAGCCGCGGCCGGTCGTGCAGGTGGACCGACCGGCCCCCACCGACGATGATGAGGTGCTTGAACCGACCGGCAATCACTGGGGGTTCGTGCTGCTGCTGGCCAAGCAGGATTTCGAAATTTCCGACCGATCGGATGCCGCGCGCGATGCCATCCGCGCGCGGCTCGCCCAGATCAGGACCAAAGGCGATGGCCGCGCCTATGGTCTTGAGGTGCAGGCAAAAACGCTTGCCTTTGAACAGGCAGCAGGGACGGCGCCGCCCGGTTGATCCGGCGAAGGCCTTGTCTGGGCCGATGCAGTTGCCTAGGCATAGGCCATGGCCCACGACAGCCGCATCGTCCTCTGCTCCGGTCCGCACGATCCGCATGCCTTCGATGGCATCACGATCCAGCCGCGCCGGGGTGACCTTGATCGGCCTTGCCCGCTGTGTCTCGGACGCGGGCAGTGGAACCGGGAGTTCGATCTGGCCAGCCAGCGATCCAAGCGCTGCCTGTGCGACAAGTGCGACGGACGCGGCTGGATCGAGACCGGGGACGATCTGGTGCCAAGCCCGGATGTAGAGCTTTCCCCAGAAGGCCAGCCGCGCTGGGTAACGCGCTATGCGCCCTCGGACGATCGCGACGGGCCGGGACCGGAAGCGGGGGAAACCGGCGGTGGTTAGGCGGGGCGGGGGATCCCGCTGATCACCAGCCAGCGCGCTGCATCGCCTCGGTTCACGGGCGTCACCCCGGCGCCTTTGAGAGTACATTGCGGGGCAGTGCCGCCGCGCGGATAACCGGCGGCTTGCCAGGTCCAGCTGCGGCACGAAGTATCGCCAAGGCAGGTCCGCAGGCATTCTTCGCCGTCATCCGCTGCGGTGGCAAAGGTTTTCAGGGCCGGGCCGATCAGATCGACCCCCATGCCCTTGCCGCCCCACTTGTGCCCGTCTGCGGCCGCGAACCACCGCTCGCGCTCCAGCAGCGTCCGGAAAGCGCCGGGGTCGATCTGGACTTGCCAGTCCAGCATGAATTCCTGCTCGGGACCTCCGGTGCAGCGCTGGCCGACAATGTCGTTGCCGGCCACGCCCCGCCCGTCGCGCACGGTCCAGCACTCGGCCTCGACCGGTCCGGAATTGATGCGGATGGTGACACTGCCCGGGGTTTGGGAAGGGACGAATTTGTGCAGTTCATAGGCCTGGCCATAGATCGTGGTGCACAAGTGCCAATCGATCCGGGGCGGCCCGAACACCACGCCTTGGGCCAGATCGGCACAGGCCCAGGGAAACCCGCCGCCGCTCTGCCGCACGGAGTTGAGCCGGGTGGTGGGCAGAATGGCAAAGCGCTGCGCGGTTGAAGTGGGTGCGCAGGGGGCAAGCTGGATGAAAGGCGTGAGGATCAGCGGAGTGTTGCGACTGGCCTCCATGCACAAGCCCGATGCGACATGGCGAAACAGATAGCGCCCCGGGACCGGACGCAAGCGGCCTTCGACCTGGCCGGTAAGGTCAAAACGCTGTTGTTCGGTCAGCGCGAGTGTCAGCTCGCCCATCAGTTCGGCCTTGGGAGCAAGGCGGATCGTCGGGGCGTCCAGCCGGGGCAGCTTGGGACTTTGCTGAGCCGCCAGCGGCAAGGCAAGCGAGGCAGCGCACAGGGCGAGTGCGGCGGCGGCCAGGCGGCAGAACTGGGCGGGCACGAGCGGATCCTTTCGGTTGCAAGGACGCCATGGTGCCGCGCCCCGTCCGCCGCCGCACTGCCCATACGGGTAGCACGCCCCCTTTGCCGGGTCCCGCGCTTGACCCGTGGCAGTGCGGGGCGCACTTTGCGGGATCGGCAATGGAGCGATCGGGTGATGCGTAACGACAGGTCCGGGAAGCGTGTTTGCAGTCGTCCGCGGGCGAGCATTGCTGCGACGCTGGCCTTGCTGGCCATGGCTGCTCCGGTTCCCGCTGCAGCCCGGCCCGCCGCACCGGTGTTCCATCCGCGCAGTGATGACCGGCCCTTTGCCGAGGCGGTCGAACTGGGCGGGGTGCTTTACCTTTCGGGCCAGATTGGTGAGGCGCCGGACGGCAAAGGCCTGGTTCCCGGCGGGCTTGAGTCGGAGACGCGGCGGATCATGGAACGCATGGGCCAAACCCTGCGCGCCCGGGGTCTTGGCCTTGATGCAGTGTTCAAATGCACCGTAATGCTCGCCGACATTCAGGAATGGCCCGCTTTCAACGCGGTCTATGTCAGCTATTTCAAGCCGGGCCGATACCCGGCGCGATCAGCCTTTGGCACTACCGGACTGGCGCTGGGTGCGCGGGTGGAACTGGAATGCCTGGCCTGGGCCGGGTGAATCAGAAATCGTCTCCGGGATCATCCGGGGCAGCGGAATAAAGCTCGCCGTCCCAGCCATACTGGTGGTCGTTATTGGTCGAAACCCGCAGGCAATTGAGCTGCATCTGCCATGAGCCGTCCGAATTCATGGTAAAAGTGCCGGTGGCCGCGACGAACACTGTGCCGCTGGCCGCATCCGCTCCGGAAAAGCAAAGGGCGTTGTATTTGCGATCGTCGGTTGAGCCCGCCGCAGCCCAGTATCCGATCACGCGGAATGGGTCGCCTTTGTAGATGAATGTGCCGTTCAGATTGCCGTTTGAAGGGTCGCCATCAAGCGACAGCTTTACGTCATACGACCCATCGGAATTGGCCTTGGAGAAATAGTTGAAAGCGGTCATGCCTGCCCCCCAGTCTGCGCCGGGTCGCTATGCCCAGCCCGTTTGCGCCGGTGCTTGGCTAACACGGGTCGCGGGCCAAGTCGCGGGCAATTGCAGGTTTGTCTTAGCGCTTGCGCACAAATTCCGCGCGCAGCACCAGCCCCTTGATGCCGGGATACTTGCAGTCAATTTCCTGCGCGTCTCCGGTCAGCCGGATGCTGGGGATCACCGTGCCCTGCTTCAGCGTCTGGCCCGCGCCCTTGACGGTCAGGTCCTTGATCAGGGTAACGGCATCGCCGTCAGCCAGCAGATTGCCCACCGCATCCCGCACTTCCACCACATCCGCGGCGGCGCGCTTGGCGGCGAGTTCCGAGGCCGGCAGCCATTCACCGCTGTCCTCATCGTACACATAGTCTTCGTCATCAGCCATGCCTGCGGCCATGGCAGGCGCGGTGCGGTTTGGCGAGGGAATTCAGGCGGCACGCACCGGCAGCAGGGTCTTGCGTGCGGCCTTGTCGGCATAAAGCCGTTCGTCCGCACGGCGCAGCAACAGCTTGTGATCGGTCCCGTCCGCCAGGCTCAGCGCGGTGCCGAGCGACATGCCAACCAGCAGGTTCTGCCCGTCGCAGGCGAACGGCCGGGCAATCGCGGCGCGTGCGGCGGACAGTTCCGCAGCGGCCGTGACGGTGCCTTGCGCGGCCGGATAGAGCAACGCGAACTCATCGCCGCCCAGCCGCGCGATCGACAACGCACCCGGCGCATGGGTGCGCAGCCGCGCCGCCACTTCGGTCAGGATCGCATCCCCGGCGTGATGACCGTGGCTGTCATTGGCGGCTTTGAATCCATCAAGGTCGGACAGGGCCACCAGCACCGGCTCGCCGCGATCCAGCAGGCCGCGCAGCGTGGTGTCAAAGGCCAGACGGTTGTCCAGCCCGGTCAGCGGGTCAGATGCGGCCAACCGGTTGAGCTTGTGCTGCAAGGTCAGCATGGTCACCGTCTCTTCAAATTTGCCCAGCACGACCTTGGCCTGAAGCAGGGTGATCAGCACGATCATCGCCGCCATCGCCCGCACCCCCAGATTGTGATACAAGCTCATCTTGATCACGATCGGCAGCGTGGTGGCGACCATCGCTCCGATCGCGGCACGGGGCACGGCCAGCAGGCACGTGGCGCTGACCAGCCCGGCGATGCCGATGAACACCGGCGCGGTCATGCAATAATATTTCTCGGTCTCGATAAAGGCGTTGACGCACCACAGACCGGCCACCAGCCCCAGCGGTACGGTGACCAGCGGCGCGCGGCGCAACTGGCGCAGCGCGGCGGCGCTGTCATGCGCCTGGGGGCGGGTGCGAAAGCGATAGAAGATCAGCAGGGTGGCCGAAATGATGATCGCTGGCGGCGCGAGCTGTTGCCAGACCGGCAGGTCACCCACCACCGCCATGGCCATGGCCACGGCATTGGCGGCAATCGCGAGGCACAGCAGCGGCAACGAGGCCAGCAGACGTTCGTGCTGTAAGGATACCATCGCGCCGCGCACCTGAGGCGGCACTGGCGCGGTAAAGGGCGAGCACCAGCCCGTTACCTTGCGCCGCAATCCTGCCCGCGAAAACGCCATGGCCAAATGGTTCCCCAACCTGTGCCGACAGTCTGGGGAATTGTGCCTAAGATCGGGTTAAGATGCCTTGCTCAACAGGATTGCGGCCCAGACCAGCATGGTCAGCGCGCCCCCGGCCAGGGTCCAGCGGATCGCCAGTCCCAGATAGCGGGCCTGAACATCGATCGAATGGACAAAGGCCGCGAACAGGCGCTGGCGCGCGGCGCGGTCTGATTCCACGCCCTCGCTGTCAAACTCCTCGCCCAGCATCAGGGCCCGCAGCGCGAGGAAGCAAGATACCACCAACGGTGCCAGGCCGATCAGGCTGGCCACGACCAGGCCCGGCTGGCTGGGCAGGTCAAGACTGAGCGGCGCACCCGGGCTGGCCGAAATCGGGTGGGTGCCGATCGTGATCAGCAAGGCGTTGAAACCCAGCATCGCCCCCAACCGGACTGACAAATCAAGATCCCGGTTTTCCAGGAACTCCAGGTCGGCCAGGAAGCCCGGTTCAGGCGGATCGCCGCGCATCGCCTGAAAAGCGCGCAGGCGGCCACGGAAGGAGAGGAATGACATCGCGGGCAGGTTTACGAGCCTTGCTCCCGTCCTGCAAGACTGGCACGAGGCTGCAATGCACCCTGCGATCATCCGGCTTGGCCCCGATCACCGCGCCGCCGCCGTGGCGACCCTGGCCGCTGCCTTTGCTCAGGATCCGGCGCTCTGCTGGATCATCCCCGATCCCGCCGCGCGGGCACGGCGCTTGCCACTGATGTTTGACTGGCTGTTCGATGACCATCTGGAGCGCGGGCTGATGCTGGGCACGCCTGATTGCGGCGCGGTCACGTTCTGGCGCCCGCCCGGTCAGGTCCATTACCGTACCCCGCTCTACCCGCGCCACTTGCTGCATATGGTGCAGGTGTTCGGGCCGAACCTGCTGCGCGGGGCCAAAGTGGGCGATACGATCGACGCGCACGTGCCGCGCGGCGAGGCGGCGCTGTATCTGCGCTATGCCGGGGTGCGGCCAGACCTGCAGGGCAAGGGGCTGGGCGGGCAAACGATCCGCGCCGGGCTGGCCGAAGCGGCGCGGCTGGGGGTGCCGGCCTGTCTCGAAACCGCGACGCAGAGTAATGTCGGGCTCTATCAGCGGCTCGGCTTTGCCATTGTCGAGGAATGGGATGTGCGCGGGCGCGGTGCGCCGCATTTCTGGACCATGGCGACCCCAGGGGCGACCCCGGGCGCGGACTCTGCTGCATGAGCGTTGAGCGCCGCACGAGCCTGTTCGTGCTGATCACCATCTTCCTGGACGCCATGGGGTTCGGGCTGATCATGCCAGTGCTGCCGCGCCTGCTGATGCGGGTTGGCGGGATCGGGCTGGATGCCGCGATTGACGTGGGCGCGTGGATGAGCCTGTTGATGGCCGTGGCAACCTTTCTGGCCGCGCCGGTGCTGGGCAATCTGTCGGACGCTGTGGGACGCCGCCCGGTGCTGCTGATCGCGCTGGCCGGGCTGGCGGCCAATTATCTGATGCTGGCCATGGCCAATTCGCTGGCGCTGGTGATCGCCGGGCGGGTTCTGACCGGGCTGTTTGGCGGCTCTTATGGCCCGGCGCAGGCAGCGCTGGCGGACATTACAACGGCGGAAAGCCGCGCGAAAAGCTTTGCCACAGTCAGCGCGGCCTTTGGTGTCGGCTTTGTGGCGGGTCCGGCCCTGGGCGGCCTGCTCAGCCAGTTCGGGGATCGTGCGCCGTTCCTGGTGGCCTTTGCACTGGCACTGGCCAACCTGATCTATGGCCTGACCCTGTTTCCTGAAACCCTGGCCAGAGAGAACCGCCGCCCGTTCACTCTGGCCCGCGCCAACCCGTTCGGAGCCTGGCGCGTGCTGCGGGCTGAACCGCGCTTGCTGCGCTCGGCCACAGTGCTGCTGATGTGGCAAGTCGCCAGTCTGGTCTATCCTTTGACCTGGAGTTTTTACGGGATCGCGCAGCTTGGCTGGTCGGACAGGATGATCGGGCTGAGCCTGGCCGGCGTGGGGGTGGTGATTGCACTCAGCCAGACTTTCATGACGGGCCCGGTAGTGCGGCGGCTGGGTGAGCGCGGCGCAGCGACAGTGGGGATACTGGGCGCTTCGGCGGGCTTTCTGGGTTATGCCTTTACCAATTCCACTGTGATCGCCTTTGTCCTGCTGGTTGCCGTGGCGATCCAGTCGCTGGTCCAGCCAAGCCTGATGGCCATGCTGTCACGCGGGGCGACACCGCAAACCCAGGGTGAAGTGCAAGGCATCGCCGCGATGACCATGGGGCTGGGATCGATCATTGGCCCGCTGGTGCTGGTCAAGCCGATGGCCTGGCTCACTGCACCGGGCGCTCCGGTCCATTTTCCGGGCGTGCCCTATCTGATCGCCGCGCTTATCGCGCTGGCCGCACTGCCGCTGCTGCACCGTCCCTCCCCGAACGGGTAGCGCCAGGCATGGTCGCAAGGGCCTATCGTTGGCGTTCAATCTTTCGGAAGGCCACTCAATGAACCCCTTTGCCAAGTCTGTCCTGACCCTTGCCGCCGCCCTGCTGACCATGCCCGCCACCGCGCAAAGCGTGCAGTGGGCGAGCAAGCCCGCCGATGGCCCGGCCGGACCGACCACGGCCGCCGTGCTGGGTCAGCCTGACGGGCTCGCCACCTCGATCTCGTTCTACGCCGCCAGCTATGTTCGCGATTTTCAGCCCGGCAAGGTCAGCGGCGCGGCCATCGAAAAGGCGTTGAAACTGCCCGCCGGGGAACTGGCGAAATGGGACGTGATTGCCTTTGAAAGCAAGACGATCGATCCGGCCCTGCCGGGGTTCGACAGTTCGATGTGGATGGTCAGCGATCTGAACCGGATCGCCTCGGTGGTCTATGACGGCAAGACCCGCATGGCAGCCCCTGGCACTGGTCCTGGCTGGACCTTCAAGACCGGAACCATGACCAATGCCGAATTCAAGGCCACCTTTGGCCCCGCACCGCGCGCTTTCGGGGATTATGCCTGGCTGCTGATCAAACTGCCATCGACCATGGACAAGCGGTCGGACCGGCTGGCAATATGGCTTAGCGGGGGGCCGATTCCGGGCTCCGCCTCCGATCCTTCGCCCGATGCGATCGGGGTGATCCGCTGACTGTAAAGGGATTGCCATGCGCCGCTTTGCCGCTCTCGCTGCTGTATTGATTACCCCCGTTGCCGCGCTGGCCGCCCCGCCCGTGGTCGGCGGTTGGAGCGAAGTGCCGGGGGCGCAGCTCCAGGCCGAAGTCGGTGCGGCTGCGCGCTTTGGCGTGGCACATCTGCCCAAACCTCACGGCGCGCTGGTGCGGATTGTCGGGGCTGAACGGCAAGTCGTTGCGGGGATGAATTACCGCATGCTGGTGGTGCTGAAAGGCGGCGCAAAGTGGCGGATGCAGGTGTGGAAGAAGCTGGACGGGACGATGGAACTGACCCGCTTCAAACGGGACTAGAACAACCCGTCGAGCGTAAGTTTCAGCCCCAGCAGCACCATCAGCAGATAGATCACGGTATAGAACCGGTGTGAACTCATCCGCCGGATCAGCCGAACTGCAACCAGCGTGCTGACCACCGCCAGCGGGATCAGCAGGGCCCCGGCGCTCAGCGTCTGGTGGTTAAGGTTGCCGAGCGCGAAATAGCTGGGGACTTTCATCCAGTTGACCATGGCGAACAGGATCGAACTGGTTCCGACATAGGTCTGGTGCTCCAGCCGCCGCGGGGTGACCCACATCTGGAACGGCGGGCCGCCGGCATGGGCGATCTGGCTGGTGAACCCGGTCGCCACACCAAACAGTGCGCCGATCCAGCCCGGCGAGGCGCTCGCGGCAACGATCCGCCCGCCGCGCTCGATCCACAAGCGGTAGAGCCCGAAGGCCAGAGTAATCAGGCCCAGCACCAGCAGCAGGCGCGCTTCCGGCACGGCGGCGGCCAGCAGCGAGGCGATGAGAATTCCGGCCAGCGCGCCCGGTGCCATCCAGGCGACGATCCAGCGATCCCAGGTCTTGCGAAACGACCAGACGGAAACCACGTCCTGGACCAGCAGCACTGGCATGAGCAGCGCCGCCGCTTGCGCCGGGGCCAAAGCCAGCGCCAGCAAGGGTGTGGCCAGCGCGCCGACGCCCGAAAAGCCGCCCTTGGCCATGCCAAGGATCAGCACCGCAACCACGGCCAGCACCAGCACTTTGGGATCGGACAACAGCTCCATTGCGCCAGTCAGCACTGTGGCGGCCTGTGTGCAAGTGTGCATGGGCGCTTGTCCGCAGCCGCACATCGGCTAAATTCCGCGCCGCTTTTGCACTGTAAACTGGGGAGCATTCAAACATGACCAATCCGCGCGCCATGGTGCAGACCATGATCACACTTGCCTCTGCCTCGCTTGGCCTGGTCGCTGCGCTGGCCTGGAACGAAGCGATCAAGGCCACATTGGCCAAGCTGGGGTTGAGCGACGATCTGGCCGGGCTGTACACTTATGCAATCCTGGCCACGGTGATCGCGGTGGTGGTGCTGGCCCTGCTTGGCAAGCTGGCCGCCAAGATTGGCGGCGACGCCGCGTTCGAGCGCGAAGCCGAGGGCTGATACGGCCCATTGCGCATTGCCTAGTCTGCTGAAAGGGCTAAGCTTTTCAGCAAGGAGGTGAGTCGCATGGACCCATCCTTGACCAGACGGCAATTGTTGCGGGGCGGGGCTGACCTGGCCATGCTGGGCAGTTCCGCGTCAGCATTGGCCTTGATCGATCCCAAGGACATCTCGCGCCTGCTTGGCCAGATGCCATCGCAGCTGAAGGCGGCGCTTCCAGCTGAGGCCTTGCAGGCCGCCGACGTGATTGGCGAGCTGCTGGGGCTGGAAGGCAAGGCCAAGGCGCTGCGCCTGCCGGGGTCAAAGCTGGGCATCGGCGAAGGCGGCATTGCAGCTGATCCAGAGCGGCTTTACGAAACGGCCATGCCGCGCCTCGTCGCGCTGATCGACCGGGCCGAACGCGCTGCGCCGGGGCTGGCCGAGCAGGCCGGCGGGCTGCTCGCCAAATTGCACGCGACCCAGCATGTCGTCGCAGAGGCGCTGGCCCGGCTCGATAGCGGAGACGCACCGCTGCTGCGCCTGCCACTGGCGCAGGTTGCCCCGGATGGCGAAGCGATCAAGCTGCCCGATGCAGTGGTTACCGTGCCGCAGGAGCCAGAGCCCGATCCGGTGCTGGGCGCGCCCAGAACCTCGCTCAAGTATGACGAGATCGGGCGCGAATACGAAGACTGGTTCAAGGCCGCGAAGATCCGTCCGAAGAATGCCGATCACGCCCGGTGGCACCTGACCATGATGCGCGAGGCACGGCCGCGTTACGAGGCGGTGGGCAAGCGGCTGGGCATCCCGTGGCACTTCATCGCCGCGATCCACGGGCTTGAAGCGAGCTTCAATTTTCGCGCGCACCTGCACAACGGAGACTTCCCGCTCGCCGCGCGTACCCGCCAGGTTCCGGCCGGACGCCCGCGCGTGTGGCTGCCGCCGAGCGACTGGGAATCGAGCGCGATCGACGCCTTGCGGCTGATGGGCTTCACCGGCGAGGCTGACTGGAGCCTGCCACGCACGCTCTACAGGTTGGAGGCGTTCAACGGCTTTGGTTATCGCCGGATGGGCCGGGCGACGCCCTATCTGTGGTCGTTCTCGACGCTTTACGAACGGGGCAAATACGTCGCCGATGGCCGGTTCGATCCCAATGCCCGCTCGCACCAGTGCGGCGCAGCAGTGATGCTGAAAGTGCTTGCTGACGCGGGCGAACTGTCCGCTTGAGTGCGGCACACATTTTTTGTCCTTCGCAAGTAGGCAGACGAACTGTATTGCTGCTCTATTACAGTTCGGAGATCCCGTTTCCATGCAACACTCTATTCGAATTCTGGCGCCAGCCGTACTGGCGATCGCCGCCGTGCCAACCGCCGCCCATGCCGGAGCCTGCGAGGACGGTTTCGTCAAAAAGGGCAATCCCGTTACCGGCCTGCGCTTCATTGCCAGCGGGGCAGTTGCCGATCTGCCTGCAGATATTGCCATCAAGCAGATGCGCGGCATTTCGGCGCGGCGCGGATATGACATCATCGCCTCTGAACCAGAGAGCGGCGCACTGCTAATCGAGCAAGGCCGGACCGGCAATTCGCGTGCCTTCCCGATCGAGATCCAGGCGGTGAGCGAGGGCGGTGTGGGCACGGTGCGAATGGAAGCCAAGCTTCCCGCCGGAATGGCCGCCGGGGCCGATGGAGCCAAGACCGAAATGTGCGCGATGCTGGCCGAGCTGAAAGGGGGCAAGGCCGGTCGGCTTGCTGCTGCCAGCGGGGCCAATGCGGTCACCCAGCAGGCTGCTCCCGTGGCGCTCAGCGCGCAGGAATTCTCGCAGCAGATTTCCAAGGATGCTGAACGCAATTCGGCGATCATCCCGTCGCGCTATGCTGGCAAGAAGTTCACCTTGTCTGGCACGGTTGACTATGTGATCAAGGACGGCAATACCAACCGGATTGCCTTCAAGATCCTGCAGCCGCACGAACTGGCCCTGCGCCTGCCGAACATGGCCAGCACCCTGTCTGCCGTAAGCTGCCTTATGGCGCCAGGAACATCGGTCTTTACCTTGCAGCTCAAGCCGGGCAAATCAGTAAAGTTGACTGGCACGTTCCACGAATTCAACGAATTCAAGGACGTTGTCTGGTTCAAGGATTGCACCCCCGCCCAAGGAAAATGATGATGCGAACCAAGCTGCTGCTCGCCACCGGGATTGCCCTTCTGGCGGCTGGTCCGGTCTGTGCGAAGACCCCTGAACAGATCGCCGCGGCAGCCCTTGCCGCCGCGCCGGTGTTCGATGGCCACAACGATGTGCCCGAACAGCTGCGCGACCGGCGCAAAAACGTGCTGGGGGACTTCGACTTCCGCGATACCACCAAAACCGGCGATCCGGCCACGGGCATCGGCGCGATGATGACTGACCTCAACCGGCTGCGGGCTGGCAAGGTGGGGGCGCAGTTCTGGTCGGTCTATGTCTCGGCCAGCCTGCCCGAACCGCAAGCGGTGCAGGCGACGCTGGAACAGATCGACGTGATGAAGCGGGTGATCGCGCGCTATCCGGCGGACTTGCAGCTTTGCACTGACAGCACCTGCGTGGAAGCTGCGTGGAAAGCGGGCAAGATCGCCTCACTGCTTGGCATGGAAGGCGGGCATTCGATCGGCGGTTCGCTCGCCGTGCTGCGCCAGATGCATGCGCTCGGCGCGCGCTACATGACCTTGACCCATTTCAAGAACCTCGCCTGGGCCGAAAGCGCTACCGATGTGCCAATGGCGCAAGGGCTGACCCCGCTTGGTAAGGACGTGGTGCGCGAAATGCAGCGGCTGGGGGTGCTGGTCGATCTGGCGCATGTCAGCGAAAAGGCCATGCTCGAAGTCCTCGCAGTGGCTAAAGCTCCGGTGATCGTCAGCCACTCCAACGCCCGCGCGGTCAATCACCACCCACGCAATGTGCCTGACAGCGCGCTTGACGCAATCAAAGCTAACGGCGGGATCGTCATGATCAACTTTTTCCCGGCCTATGTGGTCGAGGACACCCGCCAGTACAACGCTCGCCGTTCCGGTGAGGAAGCGCGCCAGAAGGCGCTGGGCACTGGCAATCCCGATGCGGTGAAAGCCGCCATGGCGCAGTGGGACAAGGATAACCCGTTGCCCACCGGCGGCCTTGCCGATGTGGTTGCCCACATTGACCATATCGCCCAGCGGATCGGGATCGATCATGTTGGCCTGGGTGGTGACATGGACGGGATCGACAACACGGTGAAGGGGATGGAGGATGTCTCCAAATACCCGGTGTTGTTCACCGAACTGGCAAGGCGCGGCTATAGCCAGGCCGACCTGGAAAAGATTGCCAGCCGCAACATGCTGCGGGTGATGAAGGGGGCGGAAGCCTATGCCAAGGCGCATCAGGGCGACGCGCCGATTGAAAACGCGACGACCTTCTGATGACGCAGCAGACCTCGCTTGGCACCCACGATTTCAACGCCGATCCGCGCAATGACAGCGTCCTGATCAGCGTCAACGGCGATCTGGTGCCGCGTCCGCAGGCGGTGGTCTCGGTGTTCGATTCCGGGTTCATGCTGGGCGACGGGGTGTGGGAAGGACTGCGGCTGCATCGGGGGCGCTTCGCTTTCCTTGAAGCCCATCTCGACCGGCTCTATGAAGGCGCCAAGGCGATCATGCTCGACGTGGGCCTGACCCGCGAGGAGCTGACTTCGCGGCTCGATGCGGTGATCGATGCCAATGGCATGCGCAATCAGCAGGGCGTCCACATTCGCCTGATGGTGACGCGGGGGATCCGCTCAACCCCCTATCAGGACCCGCGTGTGGTGATCTCGCCCGCCACGATTGTGATTATCCCCGAATACAAGACCCCGCTGCCCAGCACGATCGAACGCGGGATTCGCCTGTTCACCGTCCACGTCCGGCGCGGCGATCCGGCAGTGCAGGACCCCAAGCTCAATTCGCACAGTAAATTGAACTGCATCACCGCCTGCATCCAGGCCGCGCAGGCCGGGACGGACGAAGCCTTGATGCTCGATCCGCACGGGTTCGTTGCCACCTGCAATTCGACCCATTTCTTCATCGTCCGCAAGGGCGAGGTTTGGACCTCAAGCGGGGACTATTGCCTGGCTGGGATCACCAGATCGAATGTGATCAGGGTCTGCCGCGAAGCGGGGATTCCGGTCTATGAGAAGAACTTCTCGCTGACCGAAGTCCACGGCGCGGATGAGGCCTTCGTGACCGGCACTTTCGCCGGGGTCGTGCCGGTGACCGAGATCGACGGCCGCAAGCTGACCGAAGCGCGCGGGCCGATGGTCGATCGCCTGCAGGGCCTTTACCGTGCGCTGATGGACCGGGACGTCGCGGCGTGACCATCGCAATCGCGATGTGGTCCGGCCCGCGCAACATCTCGACCACGATGATGCGCAGCTTCAGCGCGCGCGCCGATTGCGCGGTGAGTGACGAGCCGTTCTATGGTTGCTTCCTGAAAGATACCGGGGCCGATCACCCGATGGCGGACGAAGTGATCGCGGACATGGATTGCGACTGGCAGAGCGTGGCCGCAGCGCTGCGCGGTCCCGCGCCGGGGGACGCGCCGGTGTGGTATCAGAAACACATGCCGCACCACATGGAAGGCCCGGTCTCGATCCGCGATTTTCCCGGCCACGTTCATGCCTTCCTGATCCGCGAGCCCGAACGGGTGATCGCCAGCTACGGGGTCAAGCGGGGCGAGGCGCGGTTTGAGGACCTGGGTTATGCGCGGCTGCTTGAATATTTCGAATGGGCGCGCGGCGCAGGGCTGGACCCGGCGGTGGTCGATACCACCAGCCTGCTGGCCGACCCGGCGCGCGGACTGGCAAAGCTGTGCGAGCGGCTGGGTATCGGCTGGGATCCGGCGATGCTGCATTGGCAATCCGGCGTGCATCCTGGAGACGGCATCTGGGCAAGCCATTGGTATGACAAGGTTGCTGCTTCAACCGGCTTCGGCCCGCCCGCTGGGTCGTTGCCTGAGCTTGATGGCGATGCGGCGCGGCTCGCGGACCAGTGCCGCCCCTATTACGAGGCGATGAAGGCTTTCGCGCTTTAGGCCCAGAGCGGTTCGGGCAGGACTACGCGCCAGAACCCGGTGACTGCGCCTTCGGTGCCATAGTCGCTGTCGCTGGCCAGCAGCAGGGTCGTGGGATCAAGCGCAATCAGGCCTTCCAGATCGCAGCCGATTTCGGAGTGATCGTCGGTGCTGAGGACCAGGTGCTTGGCCAGCACCGGCACACCTGCAGCGCGCAGCCCTGCCGCGCCCAATTGCTCCAGCGTGGGGCGCCGCGCAGGATCGCGCCATTCGGGGGGCAGCGCCCTTCCGGCGTCGGGGCGCACGTGGTAGAGTTTGGTCGATTGGGTAACCCGTTCCAGCACCAGCATGCTGCCATCGCCCAGCATGGCCAGCTCGCTGACTTTGACATCGTCGCGCGCCACTGGCCCCAGCTCACAGTCGCGCTGGAATGTCTCGGGCGGATCGAGCGGATAGGCATACTCGGCCTGAAGACTGCCATCGGCCGGGTCGAGCGCCCAGATCCGCACCAGATCCGATTGCTGGTGGGCCGCGCGATCGGGGTGGCTCAGCGGGCTCTGGAACGCGGTGTAGAGCGTGGTGCCATCGGGGCTCAGCGCCAAAGCTTCGAACCCGCGGTTGAGTTTGCGCACCAGAGCCAGCGGATCGATCGTTTCGGCAATTTCCATGCCCGACCCGGCAAACGCTGCACTTGTGCCGTGGGGCACGCAGCGGCGCAGGACTGTGCCGCTGCGGTCAACCAGCAGCAGCGACGGGCCATATTCTTCGGCGATCCACATCCGCCCGTCCGGCAGACAGGCGATCCCTTCGCTGTCCGCCCCGCGTGGATTGCAGCCCAGCGGCTGGCCATCGAGCGCGAGCGCGGGTTCGTTTTCCTGTTCGGCCAGCGGCAAGGGTAGTCCGCTGATCGCTGCGCCGTCTGGTGTACGCAGCGGCAGGGCTTCTTCCAGCACCACCGCGTCGCCGTCGATCCGGAACCGCGCGACCGACGGTCCGGCAGTAGGCAGCGGCATGACCTTGGCCCCATCGATCGCGGTTGCCGCCGCCAGCGCGGTCAAACCATAGCGCGCGACCGCATCTTTCGGCTTGATGTTGGGGCCGCGGTCTCCCACGCCCCAGAAGGTTCCGGGTGGGTCCAGCGCCCCGCGCGACAGGCCGGAAGTCAGGCTGCGGGTCAGCCGCATCGTGCCCTTGGTCATGGCCAGGTCCGCAAGCGGCGGATCGCTCCAGGCGAGCCGCTCGATCCGGATTTTACCTGGCGCTGCCATGCTGTGCTGCCCCATCCTAATGCGGGTCGATCCGCCCGATCATGCGAAAGAAGAACGCGGTTGACCAGCCAAGCAGGAACACCCCCATGATGCTTTCGAACGCGCCCAGCAGCCGCCATTCGGCAGCGATATGGGTATCGTTATAACCCACGGTGGAATAGCTGATAGTCGAGAAATACAGCGCGTCTTCCAGCCCGTGGATCGCCCCGGTGGCCAGATAGACCGCTGCGAAGGCCCAGATTTCCAGCCCGTGCAGCGCAAAGGTAGCCAGCACAATTCCCAGCGTGAACAGCGCGCCGCGCGGGCTGAGCGGGCGAATGTGCTTGATCCGTTCAAGCGCCAGCTCGCTCCGCAGCGCGCGGTTGAGTCCGAACAGGCCTGCGCCGTGGATTGCCACGCAAAGCACCACCATCATGGTTGAGATGGCAAACTGCGTGAGGAGGTGGCTGTCCACGAAGCGCAGCCAGGCCTAGTCGCGCAGCAGTTCGTTGATCGCGGTCTTGGACCGGGTCTGCGCATCGACTGTCTTGACGATCACTGCGCAGTACAGCGACGGGCCAGGGCTGCCATCGGGCAAGGGCTTGCCCGGCATCGATCCCGGTACGACCACGCTGTAGGGCGGGACACGGCCAATGTGGACCTCGCCGGTCTGGCGATCGACGATCTTGGTCGATGCGCCGATGAACACGCCCATCGACAGCACCGCGCCTTCACAGACCCGCACGCCTTCCACCACTTCACTGCGCGCGCCGATGAAGCAGTTGTCCTCGATCACCACCGGCCCGGCCTGCAGCGGTTCAAGCACGCCGCCAATCCCGACCCCGCCGGACAGGTGCACGTTCTTGCCGATCTGCGCGCAGGAACCGACCGTGGCCCAGGTATCGACCATGGTGCCATCGCCCACGAAAGCGCCGATGTTGACGAAGCTGGGCATCACCACCACGCCCTTGCCGATGTGCGATCCGCGCCGCACCACCGCGCCCGGCACGATCCGGAAGCCGGCTTCGCGAAAACGGTTTTCGCCCCAGCCTTCGAACTTGCTCGGCACCTTGTCGAATGCCGGCGCGCCGGCGGCGCCGTTCGGGACCACGGCGTTGTCGTTCAGCCGGAAGCTCAGCAGCACGGCCTTCTTGAGCCACTGGTTGACCTGCCAGCCGCCCTGTCCGTCGGGCTCGGCCACGCGGGCCTGGCCATTGTCGAGCATGGCGAGCGCGGCTTCGACCACTTCGCGAACATCAGCGCTGGCGGGGGTAACGGTGTCGCGGCCTTCCCAGGCCTGTTCAATGGCAGCGGCAAGATTGGCGGACATGGCGGAAATCCTCTGGGTCACGGGCTCTATTGGGCTTGCGCCTATCGCCCTGCCGCAAAGGGAGCAAGCGCAGACCTGCTTTCATCAAATAAATTCAAGGTTCACACTTTTGCTGGCACTATGCATGGCTTGATCGGCTGAGGGGTCGTGTCCGATGGCTAAACCATTCTATTTGCAGGCACGTTGGAACCTGTGCGCAGCGTTGGGTTCGTTGGCGCTGGTCGCGGGATGTGGCGGCGGTGGCGGTGGCTCAGTCGCCTCGACCCCCACTCCGGCGCCGACTCCAACACCCACGCCAACCCCCGCGCCTACGCCGACACCAACCGTCACTCCTACCCCGATCGCTTCGTTCCAAACCAGCGAGTACAACCGCTCCAACGGCGCGGTGCAGCACGGAGCGATCAGCGCCTGGGCCGCCGGATACAGCGGGCAAGGAGTGACGATCGGGATCGTTGATACCGGGATCGACACCACCAGCCACGAATTCACCGGCCGCATCGCCAGCCAGTCCGCCGATGTCGCGGGCAGCCGGGGGGTGCAGGCCGAGGATGATCACGGCACAAATGTCGCGTTGGTCGCCGCCGCCGCGCGCGATAATACCGGGGTGGTCGGGATCGCGTTCAATGCGACCATCGCCATGTTTCGCGCCGACAAGCCGGGCAGCTGCGCCACCTATGATCCCAACGTCAAGGACAGCGGCTGCGATTTTCTGGATTCTGACATCACCAAGGGCATCGATGGTGCGGTGGCGGCCGGAGCCAAGGTGATCAACCTCTCGCTTGGCGGATCGGCTCCCAATGCGGCGCTGCGCAGCGCCGTGTCGCGCGCTACATCGGCGGGGGTAGTCGTGGTGGTTTCGGCCGGGAATGACGGGGATTCGACTGATCCCGATGTCGATCCCGCCAACCCCGATCCCTTTGCCAGCGGACTTCAGGCGGTGGGCGGCGGTGCGGTGATTATCGCCGGGTCGGTCGACAAGGACGGCAATTTCTCTGCCTTCAGCAACAAGGCCGGGACGGGGCAGCAATGGTTCCTGTCAGCGCGGGGGGAACGGGTCTGCTGCGTCTATGAAAACGGCGTGATGAAAGTGATCGATAATGCCGACGGCACCCGCTCGGTCTTCGTGTTTTCGGGCACAAGTTTTTCCGCGCCTCAGATCGCCGGGGCGGCGGCGCTGCTGCGGCAGGCCTTTCCCAACCTGACCGGGGCGCAAGTGGTCGATATTCTGCTCAAGACCGCGAAAGACGCGGGCGCGACCGGGACTGACAGCACCTTCGGCCGGGGGATCATGGACATCGCCGCGGCCTTTTCTGCGCAGGGCGTCACCAGCCTGGCGGGAAGCGCACAGGTGCTGCCGGGCAGCGATACCACGCTGGTCACTTCCGCGCCGATGGGCGATGCGGCCGGGCAGGCAGGTGCGGTCAATGCGATTGTGCTAGACGCCTATGGCCGCGCTTATCAGTACGATGTCGCGCAGGGGCTGCGCTCGGCCGGAATCGCGCCCAGACTGGAAAGCGCACTGAGGGCCGATCGCCGCAGCCTGACAATGGGCCAGGGCCAACTCAGCCTGGCCTTTTCGGTCGATGCCAGCGGGCGGACCAGCCGGCTGCCGTGGCAAGGCGCGCTACATCTGACCGCACACGATGCCGATCAGGCACGCGTGCTCGCGGCGCGGGTGGTGGCACGGATCGCGCCGGGGCGGCAACTTGGCTTCGTGTTCCGCCAGGGCGCGGACGGGCTGGTCGCGCAGCTGCAAGGACGTCAGCAGCCTGCCTTCGTGATCGCTCAAGGGCCTCAGGACAGCTTGGGCTTTGGCGAAAGCGGGCAGATTGGTCTGGCGCTTCGCCAACAGTTCGGCCCTTGGGGGCTGACCCTGAGCAGTGAGAACATTAAGGCTGTCGCCGCCGCCACCGCTCAACTGGCGCAAAGCGCGACCACACGGCTGGCCAATGTCCCCGCCAACCGCATGGGCGTCGCGCTCGATCGCCGGTTTGGCGCGATGGATGCAGCCCTGGGGGCCAGCTGGCTGGGCGAAAGTGGTTCGATCCTGGGCGCGCGGCTGCATGGTGCGCTGGGGCGGGGCGGGGCGGACAGTGTGTTTGCAGATGCGGCGCTCGGCTGGCAGCCCGGAGCACATTGGCGGCTATCGGCGGCGTGGCGCGGGGGCATGACCTGGGCAAAGCAGCGCGGCACGGTAGCGGCGGGATCGCACTTGCTGACCTCGGCCTGGGCGCTCGATCTCAGCCGCTCTGGCTTGTTCCAGCCGGATGATGCGCTGTCGCTGCGGCTGGCCCAGCCGTTACGGGTGGAGCGCGGTGCGCTGAACCTGAACCTGCCGGTCGATTACTCCTATGCCAACCTCGCCCCCGGCATGGGCCTGCGTCAGCTGTCGCTGAGCCCCAAGGGGCGCGAGCTGGATGTCGAACTGGCGTGGCGCGGCGCACTGCTAGGCGGCGGCGCTACGGCCAGTCTGTTCTGGCGCAAGGACCCAGGGCACTATGCCAGCCTGCCCCATGATCGGGGGATGGCGCTGAGCTGGAGCAGGCAATTCTGAGCTATTGCTAGTGGCGTCCTTGTTCAGGCCGCTCCCGCCTTCACTGCAAACTCCCAAGCCCGGTCAACCAGCGGCTGGACCCGGTCGGACTGGGCCTTGGCATGGGCCGAACTGGCGGTACCATCAATCACCCGCTTCTTGATCCCTTGCAGGATGCCTGCCAGACGGAAGAAGTTGTAAGCGAAGAGCCAGTTCATGTCGGGCAGAGAATCTCGCCCGGTGGCTTGGCAATAGCGTTCGACCACTTCTTCAAGTTCGGGAATACCCAGCGCCTTGCGATCAAGGTCCTGTACCCCACTGCGTCCGCCGTTGTCAGTGACATAGGCCATGCAAACATAGGAGAAATCCCCGAGGGGATCGCCCAGTGTGGACAGTTCCCAGTCAAGCACAGCCAGTACTTCGGGCTGGTCCTTGGCCCAAATCATGTTGTCGATCCGATAGTCGCCATGCACTACGCTGGTCCGAGTCTGTTCGGGCAGCGTAGTCGGCAGCCATTCGATCAGCCGTTCCATTGCGGGCATGTGTTCGGTTTCGGAGAGCTTGTATTGTTTGGTCCAGCGATCAACCTGCCGGCCGAAGTAGTTGCCCGGCTTGCCGAAGTCCGTCAGGCCGACGGCATCAACGTCAACGCTGTGTAGATGGGCCAGAGTATCGATCATGGCCAAGTAGGTTTGCCGGCGGCATTCCGGGGCCGCGCCGGGCATGGCGCCGTCCCAGATCGTTTTTCCATCGACCATGTCCATGATGTAGAACCACGACCCGACCACGCTGTCGTCGGTGCACAGGCCGAATTGCTTTGCCGCCGGGAAGCCTGCACGGTTGAGCGCGTTCTGGACCTTGTATTCGCGATCCACGGCATGGGCGCTAGGCAGAAGCGGGCCGAACGGCTTGCGGCGCAACACGTAATTGCCGCTTTTTGCTTCGACCTTGTAGGTCGGGTTCGATTGCCCGCCCTTGAACTTGGTCATGTGCAGCGGGCCTTCAAAGCCCGCGACGTTGGCCTGCATCCATTCCGTCAGCCTGACTTCGTCGAGCTTGTCTGCACCTTCGGGTTCAACCGTGCCGACAAAGGCTTCGTCTGCATTGATCGCTTCCGTCATGGGCTCTCTCGCTTACTGATCGAACACGATGACGCTGCGCGCCGATGCGCCGCTCTTCATCGTTTCAAACCCTTCGTTGATCTTTTCCAGCGGGATCCGCTCGGCAATGATCGTGTCGAGGTCGAGCAGCCCGCGCATGTAGAAATCGACCAGTCGCGGCATGTCGACCGGGAAGTGGTTCATCCCCATGATCGCGCCTTGCAGCTTTTTGCCCGAAAGCAGGTCCATCGCGCTGAGCCCAACCGAGTGGTTTAACGGCATCATCCCCAGGATCGTCGCGGTGCCGCCGCGGCGCAGCGACTTGACTGCTAGTTCGCCCGAAGCAGGACGGCCGACAGCCTCAACCGCGTGATCGACCCCGCCCTTGGTCATTTCAAGGATTTGAGCGGCGGCATCATCGGCCAGGGCATCAACCGTGTGGGTTGCGCCCAGCTTCATCGCCAGTTCGCGCTTTTCCGGCATCGGATCGGCTGCGATGATCTTGCCCGCTCCGGCAATCTTGGCGGCGTTGATTGCGGCCAGGCCAACCCCACCGCAGCCGACCACGGCTACGGTTTCACCAGGCGTTACTTTGCAGGCGTTGAAGATTGTCCCCGCGCCAGTGGTCACCGCGCAACCGATCACCGATGCGCGGTCAAGCGGCATTTCGGGATCGATCCGGGTGCAGGCATGTTCGTGGATCAGCATCATTTCGGCAAAGGCCGACAGGTTGAGCATCTGCGCGACCGGACTGCCATCGCCGCGCGACAGACGCGATTCACTGCCGGGCGCGCGGCGGGTATCGGCCCCAAGGCACAGCGCCATCCGGCCCGTGACGCAGAATTCGCAGTGGCCGCAGAAGGCCGACAGACACGTCACCACCGCATCGCCCACCTTCACCGTGCGCACTTCGCTGCCCACCGCCTCCACGATCCCGGCCGCCTCGTGGCCGGGCACGGCCGGTAGGGCATGGGGATAGGTGCCTTCGATAAAGTGCAGGTCCGAATGGCACAGGCCGCAGGCGGCGGTGCGGATCAGCACTTCATGCGGACCGGGCTTGCTGATCTGCAGCTGTTCGATCTCGAGCGGCTGGTTCGGGGCGACGAGGACGGCGGCTTTCATGTCATTCTCTCCGGATTCCCCTCCCGCTGGCGGGAGGGTTAGGGGAGGGTGTGTTATCGCCCCTCCCGTAACAGTCCCTTCCCCGGCCCCTCCCGCTGAGCGGGAGGGGAGAGCAAGGACCGCGTTGCTTCGCTAGCGGGTAACCCCAAGATCGCCCGAGCTAATTCCACGGTCGCCCTGCGGGGCGTATTTGCCGAATTCCAGTCGTGCGATCGAACGGTTGTGAACTTCATCCGGACCGTCGGCGATGCGCAGCGTACGCTGACCGGCGTACATTTTTGCAAGACCGAAGTCTTCCGAAACGCCGCCGCCGCCGTGGGCCTGGATCGCATCGTCGATGATCTTGAGTGCCATGTTCGGCGCCTTGACTTTGATCATCGCGATTTCGGCCTGGGCGGCCTTGTTGCCGACCTTGTCCATCATATCCGCCGCCTTAAGGCAAAGCAGCCGCGAGCATTCGATCTCGATCCGGGCTTCGGCGATACGTTGTTCCCAGATCGAGTGACTGGAGATCGGCTTGCCGAAGGCAACGCGGCCCGACAAACGGCGGACCATGCGTTCCAGCGCCTCTTCAGCCACGCCGATAGTGCGCATGCAGTGGTGAATTCGACCCGGCCCGAGGCGGCCTTGTGCAATCTCGAATCCGCGGCCTTCGCCCAGCAGCATATTGCTGGCAGGGATGCGAACATTGTTGAGCCGGATTTCCATGTGTCCGTGCGGCGCATCGTCATAGCCGAACACCGGCAGGTGGCGGAGGATTTCGACGCCAGGGGCATCGAGTTCCATCAGCACCATCGATTGCTGGGCGTGCTTCTTCGCTTCGAAATCGGTCTTGCCCATTACGATCGCGATCTTGCAGCGCGGATCGCCCGCGCCCGACGACCACCACTTGGTGCCGTTGAGCACGTATTCATCACCTTCGCGGCGGATCGAGCATTCGATGTTGGTCGCGTCAGACGAAGCGACCTGCGGTTCGGTCATCAGGAATGCGGACCGGATTTCGCCGTTCATCAGCGGCTTCAGCCAGCGGTCCTTTTGTTCGCGCGTACCATAGCGGTGCAGCACTTCCATGTTGCCTGTGTCAGGGGCGGAGCAGTTAAACACTTCGCTGGCAAAGCCGACGCGGCCCATTTCCTCGGCGCAGAGGGCATATTCGAGGTTGGTCAGGCCCGGGCCTTCGAATTCGAAGGTATCATCCACATGGGCGCGACCTGACTGCGGCGGCATGAACAGGTTCCAGATCCCCTGCGCCTTGGCGCGAGCCTTTTCCTCTTCGACCACCTGCAGGACTTTCCAGCGATCGCCCTGTGCGTCCTCCTTCTTGTAGTCGCCAACGCGGGGGCGGACGTGGTTTTCGATGAACTGGCGCACGCGGTCGCGCCAATAGCCTTGCCGTTCAGTCAGATCGAAATCCATGGGTCAGTCCTCCTTATGCTGTCGAATCTCGCGCGCATCACTGCCAGAGGCGAAGCGCCGCGCCAAGGTGTTTAAGTGATCGATTAAGGGTGCATCCCTTCGGCATCGGGGTTAAGCCGCGCCGCGGCCAGCGCCGCCAGCCGTGCTTCGTGGTCGGCGCGGGTAATCGGGAAGCGGCGGATCACCAGCGCCATCAACACGGCCAACACTACGACCAACGAGATGTAGGTCAGGGAGAGGCGGTCTATTACCGCAATCGGCACTTCACCGGGGACCGCCTTGTCCGGCATGCCGACCATCGACAGGATGTAACCGGTCACGAAAATACCCAGCCCGGTGCCGCATTTCTGGACAAACAGATTGCCGGAAAAGAACGCTCCTTCATCTCTTCGTCCGGTCACTTCCTCCGATGCTTCAACCACGTCAGACATCATTGAATAGACCGAGATCATCGCTGCGACCGAAAAGATGTTGCAGACAAAGAAGAAGCCGAACACCGGAATGGTTGATGCTGGCGTACCTTCGGTAGGCCAAAGCCCTGCCGCACGAGCGAGAAACGGGATCACCCAGAATACCATGCCTAGCACTGCGGTGGCGGTGGCAGTGTCACGCTTGCCCCAACGTCTGTGCCAAGTGGGCAACAGCACAAAGCAGGCGAGCACGCTGAGGAACAGTACGATTGGATAAGCAATCAGGTCACCACCTGAAAAACGCCAGATGAACAGGTAAAGGTAGTTGCTGATCGAAAAAGTGATGCCTTGGCTGATATAGGCCAGCGCCCCGCCGCCCAGCAAGACCAGGAAGGCGCGATTGGAAAAGCACTGCGCCAGCTCGGAAAATGCGGTGGCCAAGCCAAAGCGACTCTTGGGCCGGTCGGGGTAGACCGCTACCCGGCGGTGTTGCCCCCACGCTGAAACCAGCACCGCCAAAGTCATCAAAACGGCACCGAACAACCCGTAATTCTGGTAACCTTGGGCGCTCAACATGCCGCCGGTGCCGTCCTCGTGCTTGGCCAAGAATACCGTATAGGCCATCATCGCTACCAGCAGCCCGCCGGTCCAGCCGAACAGAAAGCGATAGCGCATCAGGGTGGAACGTTCATCGTAGTCCTGGGTCAGCTCGGGCACGAGCGCAACCGATGGCAGTTCGCAGCACGAAACCAGCGCCCGCACCAGCACAGCCATGCCGACCAGTGCCCAAAAGTCCGGAGCTTCGGTCTGCGACCAGATCAGCGCCCAGGCCAAGCCCAGCGGAACCGGCGCGAGATAGAGCCAGGGCAGGCGCCGCCCCCAGGCAGTATAGGTCCGGTCAGACATGTAGCCGATCACTGGATCGATCAATCCATCAATCACCAACGCAATCAGCAGGGCAAGCCCAACCAGGCGCGAATCCATCCCCAGCACTTGATTGTAGTAAAGCATCAGGAATGTCGCGAACCCGTTGTCCTTGATCCCATAGGCAATCGAGCCGAGCCCATGGAAAAAAGCGAGGCGGGTGGTGAGCGGGCCTTTTTCGGGTTGCATCAAGGCTGACCCGCGCCAGCCGCCTCCGCCATGGCTTGCAAAGCGTCGAATAGCCCCGGCGCTTCGGGGTCCCAGCTGTGGCGCGGACCGACGGTGATCCCACCATCGACGATCAGCGAAGTGCCGGTAACGAAGCTGGCGGCGTCACTGCAAAGAAAGGCCACCGCATTGGCGATATCATCGGGCTGGCCTGGGCGGGAAACCGGCTGGGCCTGGCTCGACATCTGCAGGATCACGGCCTTGGCCTGATCGACCAGTTCGGCTGGCATTTCCATGCTGGCAGTGAAGATGTTGGTGTTGATGAAGCCGGGCTGCACCGCGTTCACGCGGATGCCGTACTGTGCCAGGTCGGTGGCGGCGCACTTGGTCAGGTGCAGCACCCCGGCCTTGGCCACGGCATAGGCCGTAGGGCTATAACCCGGGCCCACGGCGGCAACGCTTGACGTGTTGACGATCGCCGCGCCTTTGCGGTGCTTCATGTGCGGCGCGGCATACCGGATGCCCATCGCGACCGAGCGCATCAGCAGGTTGAAGGTGAAGTCCCAGCCTCCGGGCTCGATCTCATCAATAGGTTCTCGCGCGCCCCCCGCTCCTGCGTTGTTGAACACCGCGTCGATCCCGCCGCACTGTGTCGCAGCTTGATCCATCAGTGCCTTGATCTGGGCCGGATCGCATACGTCGCAGGCTACGGGGACGATGTTTTCGGCCAGCAGCGATACCGCCTTGGCTCCCTCCAGATCCAGATCGGCGGCGAACACCGTCGCCCCTTCGCGGGCAAACAGCAGGGTTGCAGCCCGCCCGATGCCTGATGCCGCACCAGTGATGACAACGCATTTGCCCGTGAATCGCATGATGACCTCTCCGTTTCGATTTGCCACCAGCTTAGGCGCGAATGGCCCTTGGTCAACGCTCCTGCGCTTGACGCTACGGCAAGCGTCACTGGCCGAAATTGCGGAAATCCGCGCTTGCTTGTGCGGCCCGACTCACTTTAACCTCCCGATTAAGAGAGGAGCGCTTGCCCATGTCCGACCTTGATGCCTTCCGCGCGGAAATCCGCGCCTGGCTGGAAGAAAACTGCCCCCCAGAAATGCGTGAACCCGCGCGGGAAGAGGATGACGCCTGCTGGGGCGGCCGCAACTTCAAGTTCAAGAACGAAGCACAAAAGCAATGGCTGGAACGTTGCGCTGCTAAGGGCTACACCGTGCCCGACTGGCCCAAAGCCTATGGCGGCGCGGGCATGAACGCAGCGCAGGCCAAGGTCTGGCGCGAGGAAATGCACCGCATCAATGCGCGCGCGCCGTTGTCCAGCTTCGGGATCTGGATGCTCGGCCCGGCGCTGCTCAAGTTCGGGACCGAGGAACAGAAGGTCCATTACCTCGGCCAGATCGCCCGCGGTGAAATCCGCTGGTGCCAGGGTTATTCCGAACCGGGTTCGGGCTCGGACCTTGTTTCACTGCAGACCTTTGGCGAAGACAAGGGCGATCACTGGGTGGTCAATGGTCAGAAAATCTGGACCAGCTACGCCAACAAGGCTGACTGGATCTTTTGTCTGGTCCGGACTGACAAGGGCAACAAGTATCAGGGGATTTCGTTCCTGCTGTTCGACATGACCACGCCGGGGGTCTCGACCAAGCCGATCCTGCTGATCAGCGGCAGCTCGCCGTTCTGCGAAACTTTCTTCGATAATGTCGTGGTGCCCAAGGACCAGATCGTCGGCGAACTCAACTGCGGCTGGGACGTGGCCAAGTACCTTTTGGGGCATGAGCGCGAGATGATTTCGGGTGCGGGCGGGAACGACCGGCTCAACACCATTGGTGCCGTGCTGAATCGTGCAGGCCTGGAAGACCCGCTTTTGCGCGCCGACCTGGCGCAGTTCGACGTCGATGCGCTGGCCTTCAGCGCGATGGGCGAAAAATTCCTCGACGAGATCAAGGTCGGCAAGGCGCACCCTGCCCAGCCCAACATGATGAAATACGCCGGGACTGAGCTCAACAAGCGGCGTTACGAGCTGCTAATGGCGGGCGGAGGCAGTGCCAGTCTGGAATGGGAAAGCGAAGCTAGCGATGGCGGCGCGCGAGCCCGCACATGGCTGCGCACCAAGGCCAATTCGATCGAGGGCGGCACCAGCGAGGTGATGCTCAACGTCATTTCCAAACGCATTCTCGACCTGCCGGGAGCCTGATCGATGCCGCTTTATCACACCGAAGATCAGGCGATGCTCGCCGATACCGCGCGCCAGTTCATGGGCGAGGAAGGCGCCATCGCCAAGCAGCTGCGCCACTGGCGCGACACCAATTGCAAGGACGGCTTCGGCCACGGCTTGTGGAAGCAGTTCGCCGAACTCGGCTTTACCGGGATCCTGGTAGGCGAAGCCGATGGCGGTCTGGGCATGGGCCATGTCGAAGCCGGGATCGTGCTTGAAGAGATCGGCCGCAATCTGACCCCGTCGCCGTTTCTGACCAGCTCGGTCATGGCGGCAACTGCCTTGGGCAGCGCCAGTGCAGATTTGCGCGGGCGTTGGTTGCCTGGGCTGTTGACGGGCGATTCGGTGTTTGCAGTCGCCGTTGATGAAGGCCCCAAGCATCGCCCCGAACGGATCAAGACTCGCGCCGAACGTGCCGGAAACGGCTTCAAGCTCAATGGTGCAAAGGCTTTCGTGCTCCACGGCGGCAGCGCCGACATGCTGGTGGTCGCCGCGCGCACTGCCGGTTTGGACGATGACGATGCCGGGATCACCCTGTTCGCCGTGCCCAAGGACGTTGCCGGGCTGAGCCAAGACAAGGTCCGGCTGGTCGATTCGTCGATGGCAACGCATGTGAAGCTCGACAATGTCACGCTTGATGCCGATGCGGTGATCGGTGAAGTCGATGGCGGGCGCGAAGTGCTGAACCGGATGCTGCAGGCGGGCCGGGTTGGCGCGGCGGCGGAAAGCGTCGGGGTGGCCGCGGGGGCGTTTGATATGACCACCACTTACCTCAAGCAGCGCAAGCAGTTCGGGCGGCTGATCGGCGAATTCCAGTCGCTCCAGCACCGCGCTGCGCACCTCTATTCCGAAGTGGAAATCGCCCGCGCCGCAACGATCAAGGCACAGCAACTGCTCGATGGCGGCAGCGTACGCGCTGACCTGATGGTCTCGGTCGCCAAGGCCAAGGCTGGCAAAGCCGCCAGTCTCGCGGTCAAGGAAGGCGTGCAAATGCATGGCGGGATCGGCATGACCGACGAATACGACATCGGCCTTTACATGAAACGCGACCGTGCCTTGGCGGAATTCATGGGCGACCAGTACTATCACGCCGACCGCGTAGCGCGGCTGAGCGGGTATTGAGCAAGCGTTGCGCTTGGGCTTTCGACAGGCTCAGGCGTGACCTTGCCCTTAAGGAGAAGCAAAATGGATTTCACCAAACTGTTCAGCCTTGAAGGCAAAATCGCCCTGATCACCGGCGGGTCGCGCGGGATCGGCAAGATGTTGCTCGAAGGCTATCTCGCCGCCGGGTGTGAACGCGTTTACATTACCGCCCGGAAGCGTGAGCAGATCGCGGAAACCCTCGCCGAATTCGAAGCCCAGTACCCGGGTAAGGTGGTCGGTCTGCCTGGCGACCTAAGCCAGATGGATGACTTGATGCGGTTGGTCACAGAACTGTCGGCCCGCGAAAGCCGGCTCGACATTCTGGTCAATAATGCCGGGGCGGCGTGGGGCGCAGACTATGAGCAGTTCCCGGAAGTGGGTTGGGACAAGGTGATGGACCTCAACGTCAAGTCACTGTTCTTCTTGACCCAGAAGCTGCACCCGCTGTTGACTGCAGCAGCCAGTTTCGATCGTCCGGCCAAAGTGATCAACATTGCCTCGATCGACGGGCTGCGACCTAACCCTTGGGAAACCTACTCCTATCAGGCCAGCAAGGCGGCGGTGATTCACTTGACCAAGCGAATGGCTGCACGGCTGATCAAGGACAATATTGTTGTCAGTTGCATCGCGCCGGGGGCCTACCCCAGCGAGATGAACAAGGCAGCGGCCAAGAACCCCGAAGGCAGCGCAAGGGGTATCCCTTTCAAGCGGGTCGGGGTGGCCGAGGATATTGCTGGCGGCGCGATCTATCTCGCCAGCCGGGCGGGCGATTACGTAGTCGGCACGACCATCCCGATCGATGGCGGGATCGTTAACGCCTGGCTCCCGGATGAATTCAATGATCCGTCTGGGCATTGAACTGAAAATGAAACCATGAACCGTCAGATCCGCACCCTCGTCGGAAGTATTTTCTTTGGCGAGGGGCCGCGCTGGCGCAATGGACGGCTGTGGTTTTCAGACTTTTATGCGCAGCGGGTCTGCTCGGTGGATCTGGCAGGAGATCTGCGCACCGAGCTGGAACTGGAAGGCCGTCCATCCGGACTTGGTTGGATGCCCGATGGCTCGCTGCTGGTGGTGCGGATGGAGCTGTGCCAAGTGTGGCGACGCTGGCCGGACGGGCGGTTTGTGTGTCACGCAGATCTGGCGGATCACTCGGAATTCCTGTGCAACGATCTGGTCGTGGACGGTCAGGGCCGAGCCTATGTTGGCAATTTCGGGTTCGACCTTGATAGTGAGATCCACGCTCGCGGCGCGGAAAGCGTGCTGGCCGATCACCCTACCACTTTGCTGGCCCTGGTCCGTCCGGACGGCACGGTCAGCGATGCTGCGCCGGGGCAGCGGTTCAGCTTTCCCAACGGCATGGTGATTACGCCCGATGGCCAGACGCTGATCGTGGGTGAGACTTTGGCCGGGCGGCTGACCGCACTCGATATCGGGGCAGACGGCACCCTCTCAAACCGCCGCGAATGGGCGCCGACCTGGCCGGCCATTCCCGATGGCATCGCACAGGACAGCGCAGGCGCCGTGTGGATCGCCAACCCGCTCGCCCCCGAATGCCGCCGGATTGGCGCGGGCGGCGCGGTGCTTGAAGTGATCGAGACCGGCGGCTTGCCTTGCTATGCCTGCATGCTTGGCGGGCCAGAAGGCAAACATCTGTTCATGCTGGTTGCGCCGAGTTCGGACGCGGGTGAAGCGGCCAAAGCGCCCAAGGGGAAGGTCCTGGTGACGCAGGTCGATGTGGGCCGCGCCGGATTGCCCTAACGCGGACCCCCGTCAACCTGCAGCAGCGCACCAGTGGTATAGGAACTGGCTGGACTGGCCAGCATCAGCGCGGCGGTCACGATTTCCTCGGGACGGCCTGGGCGGCCCAGCGCGACCGGCTGGCTCTTGCGGCGGTCAGAAGTCCAGGCTTCGGCGATGTCGGTCAGGAACGGACCGGGCACCAGTGTGTTGACCCGCACCAAGGGCGCATATTCGCGCGCCAGCGAAACAGACATCGCGTTGAGCGCCGCCTTGGCCGCGCCATAGGGCACCACCATCGGCAGCGCCATCAGCGAACCCGACGAACTGATATTGATAATGCAGCCGCCATCGCCCTGGCTCATCCGGTGGGCGATCTGGCTGGCCAGCCGGAACGGGCCCTTGAAGTTCAGGTTGAGCACCGAATCGAACAGGTTTTCGGCCAATTCATGGCTAGGACAGGCGGGCGACATGCCAGCATTGTTGACCAGGATGTCGACCCGGCCAAACTCGGCATAGGCGGCCTCGATCAGCGCATCACAATCGTCCCAGCGCCCGGCGTGGAACGAAAAGGCCATGGCTCGGCGGCCCAGGTCGCGGCATTCCTGCGCCACCTTTTCGCAGTTTTCCAGCTTGCGGCTGGCAATGATCACATCTGCCCCGCGCGTCGCAAAGGCCTTGACCATCTGATAGCCCAGTCCGCGACTGCCGCCGGTAACCAGCACCACCTTGCCGGTAAAATCGAACAGCGGATCCAACATGGTCTTGCCTCGCTTCGTGTGCTTGCCGGTTTGGCCGGGAGAGTTTAATCGAACGATTAAGCTAATGGCAATCGAGGAGTGAATTCCATGCAATTCGACAAGACCACAGCCGCAGTTGTCACCGGTGGAGCATCCGGTCTGGGGCGTGCCACCGCCGAAGCCCTGGCGCAGGCCGGGATCAAGGTGGCGATTTTCGACGTCAATGCCGAAGCCGGTGAACAGGTGGCTGCGGCAATCGGCGGGATCTTCTGCAATGTCGATATTACCAGCGAGGAATCGGTTGTCGCCGGGTTCGCCAAGGCCCGCGCCGCGCACGGGCAGGAACGGATCACCGTCCATTGCGCCATGACCAGCCGCCGCGGCAAGACGCTGGCCTTTGACAAGGAGGCCGGCAAGCTGAAGCGGCTGTCGACCGAGGACTATATCTACGGTGTCAACGGCATCCTGGTCGCGTCTTACCGTATTGCCTCACTTTCGGCAGAAGGGATGGCCAGCCTCGAACCGCTTGCAGATGGCGAGCGCGGCTGCATCACGCTGACCGCATCGGTCGCCGCGCAGGACGGGCAGATCGGTCAGATCATCTATGGGTCGGCCAAAGCCGGAGTCAACGGGTTGGTCCTGCCGATGGCGCGTGACCTGTCGGATATTGGCATCCGGGTCAATTCGATCATGCCCGGGATCTTTGCCACCCCGCTGATGCTTGGTGCGAAGCCGCAAGTGCTGGACAGCCTGGCCGCATCAGTGCCTTTCCCCAAGCGGCTCGGCAAGCCCGAGGAATTTGCCTCGCTGGCATTGGAGCTGGCGCGCAACAGTTATTTCAATGGGCAGTGCATCCGACTTGACGGGGCGATCCGCATGGCTCCGCGCTAACTTGCCCGTAAAACCGCTTCCCACTGCTCGGTCAGCATGGCGGCATTGCCGGTGCCGAATACGTGGCGGTCCGGACGGATCAGCACGGCCTCGGCTTGCTGGACGTCCAGCCACTGCTCAAGCGCGGTGCGGAACGGGGCGATCTTCGGCTCGTCCAGTCCGGCGCGGGTCAACAGCCATGCGCCGATGCCGGTGACATCGTCGAGGCGCTGGCCATCGACGACCGGCTGTGGGAAATAGCTGCCGGCCCCGGCGCTTCCTGCCAGGATCAGCCCGCTGGAGATCGGCGGATAGGCGATGTTGCCATCAGGCGATTGCCCGGCCGCCCGCGCAGCAAGCATCTTTTGGTTTCGCGCCTCGGCCGCAGCAGGATCAGTGATGCACACTGTCTGCCCCATCATGATCGCCATCTGGATCATCGCGCGAAGGTTGGGTTCACGCTCGCTCTGGTAACTGTCGAGCAGGGTATCAGAGGCGTTCTGACCGACAATCAGCGCCAGCTTCCAGGCCAGATTGGCTGCATCGCGCAGCCCCGAACCCATGCCCTGGCCGGCGAATGGCGGGGTCTGGTGCGCGGCATCGCCTGCCAGCAGCACTCGGCCCTTGCGCCACTGCGCTGCTATCCGCGCCCGAAACGTATAGACCGCCTTGCGCTCCAGCGTGACAGCGCCCGAGACATCCCACGGTTCGAGCAGCCGTTCGATCGAGGAGTCACTGGCCACTACTTCGGGATCTTCGCCCGGCAGGATCATAAATTCCCACCGGTGCCTTCCTTCGCCCATCAGCACGCAAGTGGTGGGGCGGGCCGGATCGCAGATCTGCAGGTTGCAATCGGGCAGCCGCGCATAGTCGTGAACGATCGTGTCGATCACCAGCCAGGGTTCCTCGAACCCCAGATCCTCCATCGCAATCCCGGCGGCGTGGCGAACGGGGCTGCGCGCGCCGTCTGCACCCACCAGATAGCGCGCGCGAATATTGCGCTCACCATCGGGCGTGGTGATCGTGGCGGTTATGCCATCGGCCTGCTCGTCCAGCGCAACGAATTCGCAGTGGGTGAGCAGTTGCGCCTGCGGATAGCGCGCCAATTCACTCCGCAGCGCCTGTTCGACGCTGGGTTGATGGATCATGTTCCCGCCGGGCCAGCCGCCAGGACCAAGCCGGTCGGTGCCTTCAAAGCGCAGCAGGATTTGGCGATCCGCAGTCAGGAAGTCATAGCGCCCGGTAGTCCGACTGGTGCGCATGACTGCATCGGCGACACCGCATTCTTGCAGGATTCGCAAGATCTCGTGATCGAGATGCGCGGCGCGCGGCAACGGATAGATCTCCGCTTCCTTTTCGACCACGATCACGCTGATTCCGCGCTGGGCCAAAAGCAAGCCTAGCGTAACCCCGCTGGGCCCACCGCCGACGATCAGGACGTCGCAGTCACAGATCACTGGCCAAACTCCTTTTCATAGCGCGGAATGAACAGCTTTTTCCCCTTGATCGCGCCAGTCAGCCAGTCACCTACGACCATTCCGCGCGCGCCGAGCGGCAACACACTGGCGCCGCTGCCGGGTCCGAGCGGGATCAGGATCGGCGGGACTTTCCAGGGCTTGTAAGCCGGCAAGGCTTCCAGCGCCTTGCCGCTGGCCAGCTTGCGCAGGGTTCCCGCCAGCCAGGGCGCATGGCGCGATGCGGAAACCACCGTCATGCCTTCGCCGGTTGCGGCCAGATCGCCGATCGCGAAGATGTTCGCCAGACTGGACGGCCGGAGCCAAGGGTCAACCTGCAACTGCCCATTCGGCTGCCGCTGTGCGTTTGGCAAGGCGTGGGCCGGGCTATCCGTGACACGCGCGCCGATTGCGGGGAAGATCAGCCCGGCAAGGCGAGTGCCGTTGGCCAGGGTGATTTCGCCCTGATAAGGCCGGTCGGTCCGGGTCAGGCCGTTGGCAGTCTGACCAAGGTGCAGTTCCACTCCCAGCCCGGCAAGTCGGCTGGCCAGAGCCGCGTGGAGTTCTGCCCGGTACATCGGGAACAGCTGCGCCGGTGCCGATACGAGCGTCACCGGCTTGTCCCGGTAAATCGCCTTGATCTCTCCCGCAAGCTCGACCCCGACCGCGCCTGCGCCGACGATCACGATGCGTGCTGCCGCGGCCACTTGCGCCGCACATTCATGCAGCGCGGCTACGAATTCGGCAGTGCTATCGCCTTGCGGTTTGAACGGCGCGGCATAGCTCGATCCGGTTGCCACCACGATCGCGTCGGCGTCTACCCTCGTTCCGTCGGTCAGGACCGCGCCGCCGGCATCGACGGAGGCGACCCGTGCACGGACTACTCGCCCGCGCTTGAGCAGCCGGTCATAGGGAAAAACAAGCTGTTCGATCAGGCCCGGTTCGGCCACCGATCGCGGTGCACCAACATTGTGGACGAATGCCTCGCGCGCTTCGATGAGAGATACGTCGAGATGTGGATCGAGCAGCTTGGCCAGTTCGAACCCCGCATAACCGCCACCAATAATCGCGACCCTGAATCCGCCCGGCAAGTGTCAGCCCTCCGCCCGCATCGTGGCTTCGATATGGCCCAAGCCATCGATCTCGCAGCGAACGACGTCGCCGGGCTGCAGGAATTGGCGCGGGTCCATCGCCGCGCCGACCCCGCCGGGGGTGCCGGTGAACAGGCAATCGCCGGGTTCCAGCGTCATCCCGGTGGAAAGATGTTCGATCTGCTGCCAGATATTGAACACGAGGTTGGCGGTGTTCGAATCCTGCCGCTTTTCGCCATTCACGTAGCAGCGGATGCTGTGGCCGTGGGGATCGCCCAATTCGTCGGCCGTGACGATCCACGGACCCATCGGCGCGTGAGTATCAAAGCTCTTGCCCAGTGACCACTGCGGGCTGGCGTGTTGCCACATCCGTTCGGTCATGTCGTTGCCAACGCAATAACCGAACACGGCTGCCTGCGCGTCGGCTTCGGCAATGTGTTTGCCCCCCGCGCCAATGACGGCGACCAGCTCTACTTCATAGTCGTTGGCCATGGTGCCACGCGCGATCTCGATGGGATCGAAGGGTGCGTTGACGCTGGTCTGGGCTTTGGTGAACCAGACCTGCCGTTCGGGCGTACCCATCTTCGATTCCTCGATATGGTCGGCATAGTTGAGTCCGATCGCAAAAATCTTGCCTGGACGCTGCACCGGGGCCTCCAGTTTGACCGAAGCAATCGGCACCCCGCCGCCCGCCGCCGCCTTTGCCTCGAGTCCGGCCTTCAGGTTATCCCAGTCGCGGATCAGGTCGATCATGGTGCCCGGCACGCCGCTATCGATCACGCTATCGCCAACGACAATGCCGGTGCGGGTCTGGTCCTGGGCGGTGTAGGTGCAAAGTTTCATGTGACAGACTCCTTGGGATTACGTTTGAACAGGCGCCTGATGCGCAGGTTGAGGGCGAGGAAGAACGAGACGATGCCTTGCGGCGGCGGGTATTTGCCCGCGAACATCGGGTTGGGGCTGCCCCATTGCACAGCGAGCAGGGCTGACAAGGGCATTTTTTGCGGCGGATCCTTGGCGGTGAACAAGTCACCGTCAGTCCAGTGTTCCAGTTCGTTGCCGAACGGGTCTTTCCAGTAATCGAACACCTGGCTGCCCATGATGTGGCGGCCGACACCCCAGGCCTGGGTACGCTTTTGCGCCTTGAGATGCTGGTGGCCGAGCATCAGGTCATCAAGGTTCGACACTTCGAAGGCGGCGTGCAGGATGCCGAGCTTGCCCGGTAGCTGGGCAAGGAACAGAGTGTGGTGATCGGCGGGTTTGTCGCCCCGGTTGCACCGCATGAAGGCACCCAGCGGGACGTCCTTGGCCGCCTCAACCTCGTCCGAGGTGAGGAACCCGAAGCGCGCCTTGTACCATTCCTCCGAGCGGCGAAAGTCGCTGACCTTGAGCACCGCATGGCCAATCCGGCGGATGTGCGAAGGCGTGGGGTCGAGGCGGACCGTGGCGCGCTGGCGCGGTTTGGCGGCTGCGGTGTTGCGCGGAAGATCGTCGGGCACGGGGCCTGGGGCTTCCCTGGCCTGGCCCGCGACCACTTCCACACGGTAGCCATCGGGGTCGGTCAGGCGCACCACTTTGCCGCCGCCCGGTTCATTCAGATCTTCTACCGCGACGCCTTGGTGCGCGGCGAGCAACGCAAGGTCGTCAACGGATTCAGCGCGCAAACCCAGTGCGAGGAACACTGCCGGACCGGGTTCGGTCACATGCAGAAAAGGGCGGCCATCGCTGCCCCTGGCAAACAGCTTGCCTTCCGCTTCGAACGTGGTGAATCCGAAATCCTTAAGAAAGGCGCGCATCGCGGCCAAATCGGGCGCGCTGTAGCGGACATGCGCGATGTCTTCGACATTGATCACGGCCACGGCCACTCTCCCCAATGCGCCGATTCGCACTTGACTATTTGGTCAAATTAACTCAGTTGACCAAATAGTCAAGTGTACTATGATGGGGCTATGGCGAGCCAGCCGACCACCGAAAATCCCCGCGCTGCGCGCACCCGCGCCGCCTTGCTCGATGCCGGGTTCGCGCTGCTGGCCGAACGTCCGATCGATGCGATCGCGATTGATGATATTGTGGTCCGTGCGGGTGTGGCCAAAGGTAGCTTCTTCAACCACTTTTCCGACAAGCAGGGCTTTGCGGCTGCCATTGCGCAGCAAGTCCGTGCCGCACTGGAGCAGCGGATCGGTGCGGGCAATGCCGGGGTAGTCGATCCCGCGATGCGCCTTGCCAGCGGGATGCGGGTGGGGATCGAATTCGCGCTTGAAGACCGGGTGCGGGCGACCATCATGTTGCGGGGCATGCAGGAAAGCAGTCGGAGCGATCACGAACTGAACCGCGGGATCCGGGCCGATATCGACCGGCTGGTTTGCGCGGGACTGGCCCGGAATGAAGCCGCGGGTAGTGGAGTGCGTTACTGGCTGGGGCTGTGCCATATGGCCATGCTCAACGTGCTCGAACGCGGGCATGACCGCTCCGAGGCCGCGCGGCGGCTGCGTGACATGCTGGTGCTGGGGCTCTGCGGTTTGGGCGTGGGCGAAGGCAAGGCGCGCGAAGTCGCCGAGGCCAGTGCTAGCTTGTTGTGTCCGGCACCGGGTCAGGCGCAAGCCTGAGCGGCCAGAACAGCAAGGAACCGAGCAACAGCGTAACCAGCGCCAAAGCCTGCGCCGGGGCATAGCTCCCCAACCGGTCAAAGCTCGCTGAAAAAACCAGAATCCCGCCGACATTGCCGATCCACCCCAGCGCATGGAGTGAGCCAAAGATGGTGCCGTAGTTCTGGAAGCCGAAGCGCCGCGAAGTGAGGTAGGCGAAGATGTCGATGTCCGCGCCTTGCAACAGCCCGATCAGCCCGGCGGCAAAGACCGCCAGCCAGGCCATCGAACCGCCAGCCAAGAGCACTACATAACCGGTGGCAGGGACCATGATCAGCAGCGCGGCCACCCGGCGTGGCTCGAACCGGTCAAGAAACCAGCCGCCAACCAGCTTGCCGATGAACTGCCCGGCTGCAAAGGCTGAGACGGCAAGTGCGGCGACGGCAGCGCTTAGCCCGCGCTCCTGGATCATCGGTGACATCTGACTGATCGCCCCACTGGTGGCGATGCCGATCAGCATGTTGGCCCCGGCCAATAGCCAGAAATCGCGCGTTTTCAGGAAGGACAGATCAACCCCGGCCAGCGCCACATGGCGATCGATCCGCGCGGTCGCGGCGGTTCGTGGCATGATCAACAGAGTAAGCGGCAGGCCAATGCCAAGCCCGAAGCCGGCCAGGGTCAGAAAGCCTGCTCGCCAGCCATAGTCCTCGATGATGAAATGCAGCAGCGGCGGAAAAATGATTGCGGTGATCGAGACCCCGATCCCGACCAGACCAAGCGCCAGGCCGCGGTGCTTGCTGAAGTGTGCGGTGATGGGCCGGGTCAGGGTGATCGAGGAATTGCCGGAACCGAAAAAGGCCGCGGCGGCAACGCTGATGCCAAGCAGTGTGGCATTGTTGATCACCGTGCCCTGCGCAATCGCGGTCAGGCCCAGGATCAGCGCGGTAGTGACATAGACGGTCCGGAAACCAAGCGTATCGGTCAGTCGCCCGATCAGCGGCGCCCCCAGCGCGGCGGTGACTACCAGGGACTGGATGATCCCGGTCTCGGACCGGGTCATGCCCAGTTCGGCCGACATCGGGATCAGGAACATCGAAAAGACATAGAACATCAGCGAGACGCCGGTGCCATTGGCGATGGCGGCGGCCAGCGCGATCCGCCAGCCGACCGTCCATTCGCTGTCCTGCGGCGCAGCTGGCCGGGTTGTGTCAGTCATCGATCTAACCGGCCAGGGCTGCGGTATAGGTCGCCATGTCGAAATAGTCGCGCCATACCGCGATCTTGCCGCCGCGCAGCTCGAACACGCCGCAGCAGGGCAGGACCACTTCCTTGCCGCCCGCCATGGTGCGGTCGGTCCGTTCGGCGATAACCACGTCGCCAGCAGCCACGATATGCCGCACTTCCCATTCCGTGCCCGACCAGCCCCCGGCAAATCCGGCGATGAACTGGTGCAGCGCGGCGTGGCCCTGGACCGGGGCGATCGGCATGTTGTGGTAGATCCCGTCTTCGGTGAAGAAGCTCACCAGTTCATCGACATCCAGCCGCGACCAGGCGGCGATGAAGTCCTGCACCACGGCAAGATTGTCGCTCATCGCGTCAATCCTCGACCGCGAAGCTGATTTCGGCGTGATCGCGCAGCCGCTCGACCAGCGCTTCGCCCAGCAGCGCGCCGGGGGTAGCGATCGCTCCCGCTGCCGGGCAGCTGAGCAGCGCGATGCCGGTTTCAGCCAGCATCCGGCTGGTCGAGCCATAGCCCGGATCGTAGCGGCCCTTGACCCCATAGTTCAGCTTGCGCCCGTCAGCCAGCTGGCCGGTGAACAGCACGTCATAGTGGCCGTTGTCGCGCTCTTCCTTGGTCGGGCCTTCGCCGGGCTTGGGATCGTTGGGAGTGCCGATCATCGGAGTGGTGGCCATGTATTTGGCCACGCCTTCACCCTGTTCGCCCGGCCCGGTCAGCACCATTTCGTCATAGACGAAGTCGGTGCCATAGGGGTGGCCCAGCAGCAGGTTGGTGCGGTGGACGTTCTTGGTGTTGATCACTGCCATCACAAACGGCGCGCACCACGATCCCAGCGTTTCATCATATTCAGGCTGATCGGCGCGGGGCTGGGCTGGGCCTTCGAAACCGGGGGTCAGGCCGAACGGGCTGACCATGTATTTGACCAAGGTCGGATCCTTGCCCAGCGCCTCCATCGTTGCGCGCAGGCTATAGGCGGTGCCGCCCGAAAACTTGCCCTGCATCGCCCGCACCCGGCACTTGATGCGCGGCAACGGGGCCCCGAACCGGGCCATGGCTTCCTGCTGCAGCATCAGCACGCCCAGATCGAACGGGATCGAATCGAACCCGCTGGAAAAGGCGATCCGCGCGCCGCTGGCCTGGGCCTGGGCGTGATACTTGTCGGCCATCTGCCGCATCCACACCGGTTCACCGCACAGGTCGGCATAGTCGGTTCCCGCCGCCACGCAGGCCGCCAGCAACGGTTCGCCATAGAGCTGATAGGGCCCCACCGTGGTCACTACCACGCGGGTGCTTTCAGCCAGTGCTTTCATGCTGGCAGGATCGTCCGAATTGGCCACCACCAGCGGCGTGTCGGCGGGTGCGCCGATTTCATCGCGCACTTCAGCCAGTTTATCCGCGCTGCGCCCGGCCATGGCCCATTTCGGGCCTTTGCCCTGATAGTGATGCGCCAGATATTCAGCCACCAGCCGCCCGGTATAGCCGGTGGCACCATAGACGATCAGATCGAACGGACGGTCTGCCTTGGCAGTCATGCAAGCTCTCCATTGCCCCCGAATCTGCGCGGGGCTTATGACCCCAGAACTGCACAGATCGGTGGCAATGTCGAACTGATTTCGCCTGACGTTACGGCATCCGTAAGAGGATGACGGGGAAGAAAAAAAGAAAGGGGGTTCACGCAGAGGCGCAGAGGAAGAAAGGGAGACGCGGAGGACTCGCGCTGAGCCGCAGGCTCACCAAATCAATCGAAGGCTGCGCCAACCGCACGGTCTGATGAACAGCGCGGCTTCGCCGCAAGCGCCACCCCTCTGCGCCTCTTTGCTTCCTCTGTGCCTCTGCGTGAACCCATTCAACATCTGCCCCAAACGCACAGGCTCGATCGGCAAACGTCAGAACCGGTACTGGCGGCTCGCCAAATCGAACATGATCTCCTCGCTGCCGCCGCCGATCGCCATGACGCGGACTTCGCGGTAGATCCGTTCGATCCGGCTGCCGCGCACGAAACTGGCCCCGCCCAGAATCTGGCAGGCCTCGCGCGCGCACACTTCCATGGTCTGGGTCGCCTGCACTTTCAGCAGCGCGAAATCGCCGGGAAAGGCCTTGTCGTTGAGCACGGCCCACGCGCTCTGATCGATCCAGGCCTGGGTGGCATTGATCCGGCGCAGCATGTCGGCCAGCTTGTGGCGGATCACCTGATTGCGGATCAGCGGCTGGCCGAAAGTCTCGCGGCTCCGCGCCCAATCGAGCGCATCTTCAAAGCAGATCCGGGCAAACGCGGCGGCCTGCTGGCTCATCCCCAGCCGCTCGCCGTTGAAATTGCGCATGATTCCGGCGAAGCCCCCGTTCTCTGGGCCAATCAGGTTTTCGGCGGGGACTTCAACATTATCGAAATGGATCGTTGCGGTGTCGCTGGCGTGCCAGCCCATCTTGGCAAGCGGGGTGCGCGACACGCCGGGACTGTCCAGTTCAACCAGCAACAGTGAGATCCCGCCGATCCCGGGCCCGCCAGTGCGCACCGCCAGCGTGATGTAGTCGGCCCGCACGCCCGAAGTGATCAGCGTCTTGGCCCCGTTGACCACATAGCTTGCGCCCTTGCGCTCTGCTTTGGTCTTCAGATTGGCCACGTCCGACCCGCCGCCGGGTTCGGTAATGCCAAGGCAGATCAGCTTTTCACCCGCCAGCACCGCCGGGGCAATCCGGCGCTTCATATGCTCGCTGCCCATCGCCAGGATCGGCGGCAGGCCGATCCCGTGGGTCATCAGCGAGGCACAGATCCCGCCCGCGCCGGGCCGGGCCAGTTCCTCGGTCTGGACGAGGCCGTGCAGCAGGTTGAACGCGCTGCCGGTGCCGCCGAATTCCTCCGGGTAGTTGAGCGCCAGCACCCCTGCCTCGGCCGCTTTGCGGTGCAGCTCGCGCGGCAATTCGCCCGCAGCTTCCCACGCATCGACATGCGGGGTGATTTCGCGCGCGACGAATTTGCGCACGGTATCGCAAACCGCCTCGTGGCTCTCGTCATAGAACGGCGAACGCGCGCGCCATTGGTCGAACAGAGGGGCGTCCATGGGCTAGCTTCCTTGTGCCTGCGACAGGGACCTCCCCGCCAGAATAAGCCGTCGCCCCGGACTTGATCCGGGGGCCAGCTTTTCTTCGACCAGGTTGCGGCTCGCTGCAAGCGCCGACAAGGCAGCTGGACCCCAGGTCAAGCCCGGGGTGACGAAGCTGGTATGGAATCGACTAAAGCCTGGGCAACGTCACTCCGCGCTGGCCCATGTATTTGCCCGCGCGGTCGCCATAGCTGACTTCGCAGGGTTCATTGCCTTGCAGGAACAGGAACTGGCACGCGCCTTCGTTGGCATAGATCTTGGCCGGAAGCGGGGTGGTGTTGGAAAATTCCAGCGTCACGTGGCCTTCCCATTCTGGTTCCAGCGGGGTGACGTTGACGATGATTCCGCAGCGGGCATAGGTGCTCTTGCCCAGGCAGATCACCAGCACATCGCGCGGGATCCGGAAATATTCGACCGTGCGGGCCAGCACAAAGCTGTTGGGCGGGATCACGCAGACGTCGCTCTTGATGTCGACGAAGCTCTTGTCGTCGAAGTTCTTGGGATCAACCACCGCCGAATGGACGTTGGTGAAGATCTTGAATTCGTCCGCCACCCGCGCATCATAGCCATAGCTGGAAAGGCCATAGGAGATGCAATCGCCCGCCTGCTGGCGTTCGACGAAGGGTTCGATCATCCCGGCGTGGCGGGCTTCGTTACGGATCCATTTGTCTGAGAGAATCGGCATGGGGGTGTGATTGCCCATGCCGCTCTGCGCTTCAAGGGTCAGACCCCGTGGTATTCCTTGTACCACCGCACAAAGTTGGGGACACCCACTTCGATCGAGGTGGTGGGGGCATAGCCAAGGTCGTTCTGGATTGCGGTAATGTCGGCATAGGTGGCCGGAACGTCGCCGGGCTGCATCGGCTGGAAATCGATTTCCGCCTTGCGCCCGCATTCCTGTTCCAGCAGGCCGACCACTTTCATCAAGTGCTCGCTCTTGTTGTTGCCGATGTTGTAGAGCCGGTGCGGCTTCAATGAGCCCCCGGCCTTTTCCAGCCCGTCGTCGGGCGGGGGATTGTCGAGGCAGGCGATCACGCCGCTGACGATATCGTCGACATAGGTGAAGTCGCGGTACATCTCGCCCTGGTTGAACACCGGGATCGGTTTGCCCGCCAGAATCGCCTTGGTGAAAATCCACATCATCATGTCGGGCCGCCCCCACGGGCCATAGACCGTGAAAAAGCGCAGGCCGGTCAGCGGCAGGCGATAGAGATGGGCATAGGTCTCGCTCATCAGCTCATCCGCCTTCTTGGTTGCGGCATAGAGCGAAACCGGGTGATCACAGCGATCCTCGACCGCGAACGGCAGCTTGGTGTTGCCGCCATAGACCGAGCTTGAGCTGGCATAGACCATGTGCTCCACCCCCCGGTGGCGCGACAGTTCCAGCAGGTTGACGTGGCCGACCAGGTTGGACTGGACATAGGCGTGCGGGTTTTCGATCGAATACCGCACCCCGGCCTGCGCGCCCAGATGGACCACGCGATCGATCTGGATTCCGTCCAGCGCCTTGGTCAGCGCTGCATTGTCGGCGAAATCGACCTCGTGAAAGGAAAAGCGGTTGCCGCCCGCTGCGACCAGCCCGGCCACCCGGTCGCGCTTCAGGCTGACCTGGTAATAATCGTTGACGTTGTCGATCCCGACCACTTCATCCCCGCGCGCCAGCAGGCGCTGCGACAGGGTGTAACCAATGAATCCGGCAACGCCGGTAACCAGAACGCGCATGCAATCTCCTGTAACCCGTAGCGGGCGATATACCGGCGGCCTTATTTCATGGTTAACCCATGGCTGGTAGGGGCAACTGCATGACAGAGCCGCAAAAGATCATGCCGCAAAAGATCATGGTCGTGTTCGGGACCCGCCCCGAAGCGATCAAGCTGTTCCCCGTGGTCGCCGCCTTGCAGGCCGATCCGCGCTTTACCCCCGTGGTCTGCGTGTCCGCACAACACCGCCAGATGCTCGATCAGGTGCTGGAGATCGCCGGGATCGTGCCCGACCACGATCTGGACCTGATGAAGCCTGACCAGACGCTTGACGGTCTGACTGCCGCGCTGTTGACCGAACTGGGCAAAGTGATGGACCAGGTCCAGCCCGCCCGGGTGATGGTGCAGGGCGATACGGCCACCGCGATGGCCGGGGCGCTCGCCGCCTATTACCGCAAGATTCCGGTCGATCATGTCGAGGCCGGGCTGCGCAGCGGCAACATCTATCACCCCTGGCCCGAAGAGGTGAACCGCAAGATCATCGGCTCGATCGCCAGCCTGCACTTCGCCCCGACCGAGGTGAGCGAGGCGGCCTTGCTGCGCGAAAACGTGCCCGCCGACCGCGTGCTGGTGACCGGCAATACGGTGATCGACGCACTGCATTGGGTCACGGCGCGGATCGCGGCCGATCCCTCTCTGGCGGGCGGGCTGGCCGAACTGGAGGCGCGCTTTGCCGGCAAACGGATCATCGGCGTGACCACCCACCGCCGCGAAAACTTTGGCGGCGGGATGGAGGCGATCGCCGAAGCGATCCGCCAGATTGCGGCTCGCCCGGATGTGGCGGTGATCTTCCCGGTCCACCTCAACCCCAATGTCCGCGCGGTGATGAACAGCGCGCTGGCCGGGCTGGACAACGTCGCGATGATCGAACCGCTCGATTACCCGCACTTCGCCCGTCTCCTTTCGATTGCGGACATCATGCTGACCGACAGCGGCGGGGTGCAGGAAGAAGCGCCTGCGCTGGGCAAGCCGGTGCTGGTGATGCGCGAAACCACCGAACGCCCCGAAGGCGTCACCGCTGGAACCGCCCGGCTGGTCGGCACCGAAACCGCTACTATCGTTACCGAAATCTTCACCTTGCTCGACGATAAGGCCGCCTACGAAAGCATGGCGCGCGCGCACAATCCGTTTGGGGACGGACAGACCGCGCGCCGTATCGTGGAGCGACTTGGGAATGAAATCGGACGTTAAGCCCTCGGTTTGTGTTGTTGGTCTGGGTTATATCGGCCTGCCCACTGCGGCGATTGTCGCGCGGTCGGGCTGCCAGGTCCACGGGGTGGACGTCTCGGCCCACGTGGTCGATACGATCAATCGCGGCGAAATCCATATCGAGGAAGTCGATCTGGACGGGCTGGTCCACGGCGTTGTTTCGCGCGGGTTGCTGAAAGCCTCGACCGAGGTTGCCCCCTCTGACGTGTTCGTGATCGCGGTACCGACCCCGTTCGACAAGGACCACGCTCCCGACATTTCCTATGTCCTCGCCGCCGGGGAAGCCGTGGCCAAGGTGCTGAAAAGCGGCGATACGGTGATCCTTGAATCGACTTCGCCCGTTGGCACGACCGAACAGCTGCGCGATCTGATCGCGGCGCGCCGTCCGGACCTCAAATGCCCCGGCCTGACCAGCGAGACCCCGGATCTCTCGATCGCCTATTGCCCCGAACGTGTGCTTCCGGGGAAAATCCTGGAAGAGCTGACCAACAATGATCGCTCGATCGGCGGGATCACGCCGCGCTGTGCGCGCAAGGCGCTGACCTTCTACAAGCTGTTCGTGCGCGGCGAATGCGTGGTAACCGACAGCCGCAGCGCCGAAATGACCAAGCTGGTCGAAAATGCCTACCGCGACGTCAACATCGCTTTCGCCAACGAACTCAGCATCGTCTCCGACCAGATGGGGCTTGATGTGTGGGAAGTGATCCGGCTGGCCAACCGCCATCCGCGCGTCAACATCCTCACCCCGGGGCCGGGCGTGGGCGGGCATTGCATCGCGGTCGACCCGTGGTTCATCGTCCACGGCGCGCCCGAACACACCCCGCTGATCCGCACCGCCCGCGGCGTCAACGACGGCAAGATCCACCACGTCATCGCCCATGCCGAGGCCCTGATCGAGGCCAACCCGGGGGCGCAGATCGCCTGCCTTGGCCTGGCCTTCAAGGCCAACATCGATGATTTCCGCGAAAGCCCGGCCCGGCTGGTCGCGGTGACTCTCGCGCGCAAGTATGGCGCCCGGGTCAAGGTGGTCGAACCCTATGCCAGCGAGTTGCCCAAGGAATTCGCCGGGACTGATGCAGGTCTGATCGACATCGACACCGCGCTGGAACAGGCGCAAGTGCTGATCGTGCTGGTCGATCATGACCAGTTCAAGGCCGTCCCGCTCGCCGAACGCGCGCGCCACGTGGTCTATGACACGCGCGGCATCTGGCTCGATCAGCCCAAGCCGTCGGGCCAGGCCGCACCGGGGCTCAAGCTCGCCAGCTGAGGAGCGCGGCGGTGGAGAGCTTCGTTCTCTATGCCGCGATGGCGCTGGTGCTGCTGACGCTGGCCCTGTTGCTGCGCAGTGATCTGCCGCGCTGGCTGGGGATGGAGCGCCGGGTCGATGCCGAAGTGATCGGCCACCACTCCTCGGTCCATGACAACACCCGCTCTTACGCCCCGGTCTATCGCTTCGGGGCCGAGGGGCGGACCCATGAGGTGACCGATCAGGTCTACAGCGGGCGGGAGTATCCGCCAGTGGGCACCCGCGTCACCCTGTCCTACCCCCATGGCCGCCCCGACCTTGCGCGGGTGCCCCGCCCGTGGCTGTGGCTGGGGGTCTATGCCGTGCTGCTTTACGGGCTTGCCGTATTGATCGGCAAGGCGACCGGGTGGCTGCAGGGCTGAGACGACCTTGCCAGCGCCGCCGGTTCCGGGCAGTCTCTGCCTGGGCGCGCGCCCTGGAGGGACCTTTTTGCCATGGCCACCATCATCCTCAAATACCGCCTCAAGCACGGCGTCTCGCGTGACGAGTTCGAGACCTGGGTCAAGACCACCGACCACCCGGTAATGCGCGGGCTGAGCAGCGTTGCCGCCTTCGATACCTACCGCGTCACCGGCCTGCTGATGGGCGAAGGCGCGCCGTCGGTGGAATATGTCGAACTGTTCGACATTGCCGATCTGGCGGCCTTCACCGGCACCGACATGCCCGGCGATACGGTGCAGGGGATCATGGGCCAGTTCATGGGCTTTGCCGATGCGCCGGAATTCCTGCTCGCCGACAAGCTGTAACCACCAAAGGAGCGACCCGCCGATGACTGCACTGCGCCTGTACCTGATCCTGGCCTGGACGGCCCTGATCGCCTTCACCGCCTTTGTCATCGGCCGTGACGGGCTGAACCTGCTGCCAGTGTTCTTCGGCGATATCGCCGCTGGGCACTGGCCGGGGCAGTTCAATGCCGATTTCCTGTCCTTCCTGGCACTGTCGGCGCTGTGGACCGGCTGGCGCAACGGCTGGACTGTGCTCGGCTGGCTCCTCGCCGTGGCCGCCTTCTTCCTCGGCGGAGGGTTCCTGATGGCCTACCTGCTGATCCTGCTCCACCGCGAAAATGGCGACATGCGGCGCGTCCTGCTGGGCGTCCGCGCCGCGTAACCGACCAGACTAGACCGACCTGCGCGCCGTGCGGGAGGGTAGCGGCGGGCGGCGTTAGTTGATGAAACACATCCGCGGCGCGTTTGGCGCGCAAAACGTTTTCAGACGACCCGGCGCGGGCCCAACAGGGGAGGGGGTGCCGACGATGTCAAAGAGAACCTGCCCCGACGGACTGGCCGGGGGCGGTTATGGCACAGTTGGGGGTTGTAGGAAAGTTTGGGTTTGGGGTGGTTTGTGCGGCCGGGCGAGTTAGGGGCGCAGCTATCGGGATTTAGGCAAGTATGAGCACTTCACCGAGAGCAGTATTCGCCACCGCAAGCTAAAATCGCTTGTTTACTTGCATGAAAGTTTATTTAGTTTAGAAATCTTTTTAACTAAAATTATTCCGTCAAATGAATTTCCAATTGCATAATTTGGAGAATTGAATTTTCGATTATAAAAAGTCCCAATAATAACGGCATCATAAGTGCAATAGCTATTCTCTAAAATATCCCTATATTCCCTTGAATGCTTAACATTATTTGACATTGCTGCAATTTTATACTTTTGATATGTTTGGCATCTGTCGTTATTTTTTTTAGTTTTTGGCTCGGTGGGGTAATTTCCGTCGGTCAATTCTAAGACAAAGTTCTTTGTATTGGCAATGGATATACATGAATTTAATGCAATATCATTTTTATCATAAATTGACGGATTTTTTTCAATTTCTTGAAATGTAGTTTCAATATAATTCGAATCTAGGTGGTTTGGCAATGATATGAGTGCATTTGTACCGCATGACATAACTGATGCATACGCAATTATAACGCAAAGTATAGCGCTAAATTTCATAAATGCACCCAATCACATTATGGATGAGGAAAAAATCCTCGATAACCATCATCAGTTGAAACTTTCCATTTCGGTTTTTTACTTGGATTACTCGCGTTTTGATTGATGTACGACATCGTATCAAAACTTCCGTCAATCCCACCAAGAACAAATGAGATTGGCTGCATTCCATGTTTTACACGGTATTCATTTATTTGCTTGAAAGCCGCTTCGTCTGAGGGGCTTCCTTTGGAAAAGTTTATATCATCGGCGCTATTTCCTTGTGGATGAATATGCCAATAGCTCTTGATTCGCGTGTGATCGATATCTGGTGAAGGGACATAAGGCTGTTTGTCTTCAGCAACATCGTAGCCAATTAACTTTTTACCGACAAGCTCATAACGATCTTTACCATTTAGCCCCACCGACCCGACGTTCATGGTGTATACGAATTTTCCGCTACCTGGGGTAGTTTCATTGATTACCCCAGCTCGTTCGCGGTTATCGCCAAACGCGTTTTTATGAGCAAATCCAAAAGCTACAGCATTAAGTTGCGCATCCCGCAAATTAGCAAACTCATAGTCCTCTGTTTGAAGTGTGATTCTTACAGTTGAGGTTGTAACTACTCCACTAGGAGTCGTAGTTTTTATTGTTAGGTCGACCGCTTGCCCACGCAGTTGTACGCGCATTCTCTGATCAATATCACTAAGGCGGGTAACTGAATCGGAAAGATCCTTTACATTAGTTCGAGCAGTTGTCTCAACGCTCGCGCGAGTTGCCCTAGTTTGCTCGCGCTGGTCTCTTGCTTGGACTGCAGCGGCTTCGAGTTTGGCAATCTTCTCTGGCTTAGCGCCCTTGGCCTGTGCATCAGCGAGCTTCCGCTCTGCCTTGGCCACTCGTTCGTCTGCCTTCTTCATCTCCTTTGCTGTTCTTGCTTCTTCTTGCTGCAATCTGAACTGAGCTTGGGGGAGATCTCTATCCCGAATTGCAACCAGATCGTGCGACTTCCAATCCTGAATTTCAGCTGCTGTGACTGGTGGAACTGGCGCAGAGGTACCTGCTGCTGGTGTTGTTCCTGGCACAGCCGCAGAGGTGCCTGCAGCCGGTGTAGTAGCAGTTCCTGGTGCAGCAGGTGGCAAAGTTCCTCCAGGGGCGGGCACCGCAGCCATTCCGATTATTTCAACTGTCTCCTCGGGCGGTTGTGGTGGTACAATCTTCTCTGCAAACCGCGTAATAGCATCTTCAATTTTTTCGCCGATTGCATCATCGAGGAATCCCGGTAGCGAGGAGATGATATTGTCCCCGAAATCGGTTCCATTGACCAGACTTTCAGCCGCAATGCCCGCGATCCGCTTGACGACCTTTTCGGCCAGGTCGCCAAACTTGCCGCCGATATTCAGCTTGTCACCAACAACGCTCGTCACACCAGCGGCCGCAACACCGCCCCAGTTCATTTTATCCTGGAGCCCGGTGGCAACGTTGATGCCCTGAGTTATGGTATTCTGCGCGACCTTGCTGATGGCCTTGCCGACAATGCTCTTGCCGCCAAGCTTGGCATAATCGAAGAATCCGCTGACAACGTCAGAAACGAAGCTTCTGCCGATTTCCTTCCAGTCGATGTGGTCTTGCAGGCCAACCAGCGTGCTGATCCCCTGCGACACAACATTCGAAATGCCGTTGACGATGGCCTTGCCAATGATCGGAATGCCGTAGATCGGCGCAAGGATCACGCGGAAGAATGCGTTCACAACAGTGGAAATGATCCACCGCATGATCGAGCCGAAGACGCCGCACTTCTTGTTGTTGGAATTCTTGGGGGGCTGCGGAGTGGTCGGCTGGACGTCGCCAATGCCACGTCCCTGATCATAAGTGCGGAAGGTGCTGCTGGTGTTGTGCACGTTCGCAAGGTTGCTGGGTACACGCAGAACCTGGCCCGCTACCAGCTGCGAGCTGGCCCCGAGACTGTTGGCATCGGCGATCAGGTACCACAGGCTGGAATCGCCGTAGATCGCTTGGGCAATTCCTTCCAGCGTATCACCGCCCCGCACCGTATAGGCAAAGCCCGCACCGCCACCTTCGCCGGGGCTGAGGCTGTTGTAGGCCTGATCGAAGTCCGAATACTGGCTGGCGAATTCGCTGCTCATCCGGAACGGCGTGTTGGTGGCCGTGGTCGGGGTCGCTACGCGTTCGGTCAGCGCGGTTTCGTATTCGGGATCGTCGTTGCCGTTGTTGCCGGTGGTGCCGACCTGCTTGCCATCGAAGAACCACCAGGCCTGGATCGGATCGCCGCCCTTTTGGGTGGAGGCGTTGTAGGCGATGTTGTCCGCCTCGGTCCGCTTGATGATCTGGCCCGATGCATCGGTGATATAGGTCACGTTGCGCGGGCGGCCATCGCTGATGTTGACCGAGGTGAGGTGGCCGTTGACGTCATACTGGAACTGGTTGGTGAATATGGTGTTCGTCGCGGAACCGGTATCGGAATCAAAGCTGACCCCGGCCTGCTGCGCGCTGTCCCACCAGGTGTAGGAATACTGGGTGAAGGTATCGGGGGTATCGTTGTAGGTGGTCCCGTATTTCATCCGGTAGTTTGCGGAAGTTACCGAGTTAAGGACGCCTCCAGCAAGGTAGTTGTTGGTCACGCTGGCGACTGTGACATAGAGGATATTGTCACTTTCGACGCGGCGCAGCGACGTGGTTTCATAGAGTACGGCGTTGCGATAGTCGTAACTGATGCCATAGCGGTTGAACTGCACCGTGGTGCCGTCGGTCGCGAATTCGCGGTAGTCAGTCACGCGGCCGAGCAGGTCATAGGTGTTCTGCGCGCGCAGCAGGTTGCCGTAACCCTGGTTGATGCTGACCGTGGCGACGAGGCCATCGGCGTTATAGGTGTAAACCTCCTGGCTGGTGCTTTCGTAGCCGGTATAGCCGGACTGGACATAGACCTTGCGGCTTTGCGTCGCGCGTTCGCTGGCGAGGTTGTAGGTAATCTCCAGCCCTTGCACGGTGGTGGTGGTGATTGCCCCGTTCAGCAGCACGCCCTTGACCGTGGTCATCCGGTTCAAGCTGTCATACTTGTACCAGTAATCTTCGGTCACATTGGCGCCGAGTGCCTGATTGGCGGTATAAGTGGCGTGGGTGGCCACGGTGCGGCGGACGTTGCCTGCCGCGTCATAAGAATTGGTGATGCTGGCACCGCCGTTGCCCGACGTGCCCGGATCGGTGAAGGTCAGCAGCCGGTTCAGCGCATCATAGGTGCCGCGCCCTTCCTGCATGGTCTGGGTGTAGCTGCCGGCGTAACCGCCGTAATAGTAGTAGTAATAGGTCCCCGCGAGCTTTTCATAGGTGCGGTTGCCATCGGCGTCATAGGTATAGGTGGCGTCGATATTGGCGTTGGAATAGCCGTTGATCGCGGCCGAATTGTCATTCATCGCGGCCATGCGGCCGGTGTTGAAATAGGTGTAGCTGAGCGATTGCAGTGCGGCGCCGGTCACCGGTGCGACCGAGGTCTGCGTGATCAGCTGCCCTGCCTTGTTGTAGGTATAGGTATAGACGTGCCCGCCCAGATCGGTGCGGCTGAGCATGCGGCCGAAGAAATCGGTCGTTTCGCTGGTGGTGTGGCCGTTGGCATAGCTGCCCGCCTTGGTCCACCCGCCGTTCAGCCCCAGCGCGGCATTGGCCACCCCGGTCCAGCTGTAGGTGTAGGTGGTGATATCGCCCGCGAAATTGACCTGCTTGGTCACGCGGCCCTGCACGTCGTAATCGGTGGTTTCCTTGATCGGGGTGTACCCGATTATCGGATATTCCCAATGTGAGGTATCGATCCAGACCGCATCGGGCGAAATTTCTTGCCACTCAGATTGCGGCTCGCCGTAATCCCAGTACCCATCCACGACCCACACCGGGGTGCCATAGATCGGGGTCTGGAACACGTTGTTCCAGTGCGTCACGCGCTGGCCGAGAATGTCGTAGCCGAAGTTTTCGACCAGGCCCGAAGCCTTGGTCACCTGGGTCAGACGGTTGGCCTTGTCATAGACATTGGTGGTCTTGCGGCCCAGGCCGTCATAGGTTTCCACGGTGTTGCCGAAGGCGTTGAAGCGGGCTTCCCACACCGAATTGTCGGGCCGGAATTCCTTGAGCGCCACCGCCTCGTTCCCGCCATAGCCGGTCCCGGCCTGCAGGGTGCGGGTGGTCCAGAAGCCATTGGCGTTCTGCGATCCGACCGCGCGGCCGGACAGGTCATAGACGTAGTTTTCGGTCGGCCGCAGGGCCGAGGTGACGCCCGCTTCGTTGGTCACGTTGACCGTGGGGGCCATCTTTTGCGTCAGGCGGCCCATGGTGTTGTAGGCATAATTGGTGGTGTTGCCGCGCGCATCGGTCTCGCTCGCGACTTCGCCGAATGCGGTGTAGCTGCGGCTGCGGACCAGGGTTGCGGTGGTGGTCAGCGCGACATCGGCCGAATTGGCGATGGTGCGGCTGGGTTCGCGCGTGGCGAGCGCCATGTTGCGCTTGTCATAAGTGGTCACGGTGGCGACCACATCGGTCACGCTCATCGTATCGATCGCGCCGATATAGGTCAGCACGGTATCGACGCTGTCGCCGGTCAGATCCTTGCCGTTTGACTGGATCATCAAGGTGGCGTTGCCGTTGGCATCATAGACCACGAATTTCGCCACGCCATCGCCGCCGGTGGTTTTGACCACGCGGCCGGCATTGTCATAGCCGAACGATTCCTGGGTATAGCCGCCGACCACGCGCGTGGTGACTTCGCCATAGGTGTTGTAGGTGAACTGGGTGACCGGGCCCTGGGTGTTCCACACCCCGGTGTTGGTCTGGGTGGCCTGCCATTGCGACACGACGCGGCCCGCGGTGTCATAGCTGGTCAGGCTGCCTTCGTAACTGGCATTGGCCGTATCGACCACGCCTGCGGAATTGGCGCGCTGGTAATAGTCATGGGTCTTGCGGCCCATGATGTCGTACCAGGAGTTGCGCTGGTTCCCCAGCGGATCCTGCGTCCACTGCAGCTTGTTGCCGTTATAGCCGAACATGTTCACACGGTCATCGGCGGCGGAATAGCCCGCGGCATAGCTGCCGATGGTGCCCGCCGCGCCGCCGACCGAGGTGCCTGCTTCGGCGCGTTCGACGGTGCGGGCCAGGTTGTTGTTGGCGTCGTAATAGAAATAGCTGACGTGGCGGACCTGCGCGGTGCCATTGGTGCCGACATCCAGCGTGACGGCATCGAGCTGGCGTTCAAGCCGGCCCTGGTTGTCATACTGGTATTCGATCTTGTCGCCGGTCGCTTCGACCTTGCTCTTGACTTCGCCCAGGCCGTTGTAGGTGTAGACGATATTGGCGGCGCCGGTCCCGGTGGTCAGCGCACCGGCCGCGCCCACCGTGGCCATGGCCACATTGTGACGAGTCTCGGTCAGGCGGCGGCCCATCTTGTCATAGGTGAAGCTGGTGTGGCGATCATCGGCCGAAGCTGCCACGCCCGGCGATGCGCCCAGCGGATTGGGCGTGCCCGCCACCTTGGTGGCATAGCGCTGATCCCACAGCACATTGCCATCCGCATCACGCGTCCAGGTGGTGAGGTAGCCTTCCTGGTCAACCTTGGCCACTTCCTTGCCGCGCTTGTCGTACCAGTGGTAGATCGCGTTGCCGTTGGCGTCGGTTTCCTTGATCAGGTTCCCGGCGGCGTCATACTGGTTGTAGCTGTTGAGGTTCTGCCCGGCGCTGGTGGCATAGGCGGTGCCGTTGTAGGCCCCGGTGCGCACCCCGATCACGCTGGTCTGCACCAGACGATTGCTGCGGTCATAGCTCAGCTGGGTTTCGCGGAAAGTGCCAATCCCCGTCGCTGCGGTGCCGCCTGCCGCTGTCGGCGCGGCGGCCTGTCCGGAATAGACCTTTTGCGACGTGACGTTGCCGTTGCCATCATAGGCCCAGGCGGTCTGCGTGAGGACCGGGTTGATCTCTGCGATCTTGCGGTTGTTGCGATCGTAATAGCTATAGGTCTTGCCGCCGTCCGCCGCGGTTTGCAGCACCACGTTGCCGCGCCGGTCATACTGCCACTGGGTAACGGGGGTCTGACCCATGAAGGCCGGGTCGGTCTGCTTGGTCAGCCGGTCGAGCTTGTCATATTCATAGGCGGTGATCAGCCGGCCATAGGTGATGTTGGTGCCGCTGACCGGGATGTTCGAACCTTCGAACTTCTGCACCAGATTGCCGCGCGAATCGTAGCTGTAGGTGGTGACGACCTGCGACAGCACCAGGGTTCCGGCATAGTCATAGACCGACTGGTTGCGCGTTTCCGACGTCATCAGCCCGCGCTTGTCATACGCATAGCTGGTGACCCCGCCCAGCTTGTTGGTCACGCTGGTGCGATTGCCCAGCGCGTCATAGCTGAAGCTTTCGGTGAAGAGTTCAGCGTCCTTCGCGGTCTTGACGCGGCCCACTTTGTCATAAGTGAATTCGGTAACCGCATCGGCCGCCGCATTTGCGGCCCAGGTGGGCAGGACCGTGGCCGAAATGCTGGCCAGATTGGTCGCCGCATTGGCATAGCGGGTGACTTTGGCAACTTCCGAATTCAGCCCGTATTCGGTCTTGACGACATAGCCTTCCGGATCGACCTGCAAGGTCAGACGGCCGAGCTTGTCGTAATAGAAGTAGCCTGAATTACCGCGCGGATCGGTAACCTTGACCTTGTTGCCAAGGGCATCATAGGCGAAAGTGGTGGTGGCGAACGTCAGGGCTTCGCCGATCTTGCCCACATCGACAGACTGGGTCACCACGCGGCCCAGCGCGTCATAAGTGAAGTTGGTGGTGGAAGCTTCCGGCTTGCCCGCCGCGCTCACCACGCTCAGCACATTGCCCAGAATGTCGTAGCTGTAATTGGTAGTGCTCGCCTCAGCCGCGCCATAGGCGCGCGTCTCTTGAGTGACCCGGCCCAGATTGTCGAACACGCGGTGCGTGGTCACCGCATCGCCGGTGCCATAGGCAACCGTGGTGTCGGTGATCTGGCCCAGTGCATCCATCACGAAATGGGTGACATTGCCTTCGCCATCGGTGACGTCGGTCAGCCGGGCGGCATTGTCATAGGCATAAGTGGTGACCACGGCAGTGGCCGGAATATTGGTGGCGGGCAGGCCATTGTTCAGCGTGGTGCTGAACAGCCCGGCGATCGTGCTGGTGGTCCAGCCGGCCGGCAGAGTAACCTGGTTGGTGTAACGGATCGTCTGAATGACATTGCCCAGCTTGTCATAGACGCTCTGCGTAACGAAGCCTTCGCCATCGACGGCATAGACCGGGCGGTTCGCCCCGTCATAGGCATAGGACATGACCACTGCCGTGGCCGGGATATTGGTGGCAGGCAGGCCTGCGGTGGGAATCGTGGTGGAGAACAGCGCCGCCACTTGCGCGGTGGTGGAACTGTTGGTCAGCGTGGTGGTCTGCAGGGCGTAACGGATCGTCTGGATGACGTTGTTCGCCTTGTCATAGACGTTCTGCGTGACATAGCCTTCGGCATCGACCGCATAGACTGCACGGCCATCGCCGTCATAGAATGCGCGGCTGACGCGGTCGGTGCTGCCAGCGGCCAGGGTCGCGGCGGTGGTGGTGGTGAGCGCATTGGTCACTACGTCCCTGACCTTCTTGGTCAGGGTCAGATCGCCATTGCCGGCAGTGGAAATTTCGTTCCACTGGTTGGGCTGGGTAATATCGGCCAGTGCCGCGACCTGCGCGGCAGACAGCGTGCCGACGAACTGGCGTGCCGCAATGGTGCGGTCTTCCGCATCATAAAAGGTCTGCGTGACCTGCCCTTCGGCGTTGATCGTCAGGTTCAGACGGTTGCTGACGTCATAGATGAACCGCGTGGTGCGCCCCAGCGCATCGGTGCTGGCGATCAGGTTGTTGTTGACGTCGTAATAGTACAGCGTCGTAACATTCAGCTTGCCGCTGCCCGCATCGTCGATCTTCTTGGTCAGGCGCCCAACCGTATCGTATTCAAACGTAGTGGTGCGCGCCTGCGCGGTGCCTACTGCATCGGTCTGCGAGACTACCTTGCCATCGGCGCGATAGATGAAATCGGTGGTCAGGTTCAGTTTGCCCGATCCGGCATCCTGCACCACCCGGGTCTTCTGCCCCTTGGCATCAAAGGTGAACTGGGTGACCACCCCTGCGGCGTCGGTCACGCTCAGCGCCTGACCCTTGGCGTCATAGCTGTAGGTGGTGGTCAGGTTCAGCTTGCCGCTGCCATAGTCCCGCACCTCGGTCAGCACGCGGCCAACGGCATCATAGGTATAATGGGTCGCGGCGTTCTTGGCGTCGATCACATCGACAACCCGGCCGGCCTTGTCATAGCTGTAGGTGGTGGTCCCCGCCGCATCGGCTACAGTCTTGAGATTGCCGTCCTTGTCATAGGTATAGGTTGTGGTCTGGTTCTTGCCATCGGTGATCTGGATGGTCTGGCCATAGGCGTTCTGCTTGACCGAACTGGTGATCCCTTCCGGCGTTGTCGTGGTGACATTGCGGTTGAACAGATCATAGCTGAAATTGGCGATCTTGTTGGTGCGATCGGTCGATGAAATGACATTCGAACGCGCATCGTAAACAAAGCTGGTCGCCGCATAATAGGCATCGCGCTGCCTGGTCACCCGGCCGGCCCGGTCGGCAAAGCTGCGGACAACCCGCACATCAGTGTAATTCAGCTGATGCTGGGTCATCAGCCCGTCAACGTTGGGCGTATCGTAAGTGTAACCTTCGTTGATCCGGGAAGCGGAGCTGCCGTTGACCAGGATGTTCGAATACCAGAACCGCCCGTCCGAATAATAGGCCAGGCTTTGCTGCAAGGCGGCATTGGGCCCGGTCAGGACCGGGCCGGTGATCAGGGTATTCTGTCCGAACGCATCGTAGCCATAGGTGGTGACATTGTTCAGCTCGTCCGTGCGCGAGCTGAGCAGCCCGCGCGTGTCATAGCCGAACTGGACCGAGCTGGGATCGCCCAGCCCCGACACAGCGGTGGTCACCGTCGCGGTGACCAGCCCACCGGTCAGCGTGGTGAGAGTGCCCGGCGCGATGCGGCCGCCATGGACGATGGTGGCCGATTCCTGTTCGAAGTTGTTGAACTGATGTTCCACTACTTCGCCCAGCGCATTGATTTCAAAGCGAAGATTGCCGTCACCGTCATAATAGTACAGCGTCTTCACGCCGCCTGCCCCGCTGCCATCGGGCGTAACCTTGGCGATCAGGCGGTCGGCCAGATCATAGCTGTAGGTCGTGCCGTAAGTGGCATAGACCGTATCGATCTGGGCCTGGGTCGGGCTGGCACCCAGCGCGGCCAGCGCCGCGCTGCCTTCGCCCGAAAGCTGGCTGGCGAGCCGACCCTTGCTGTCATAGCGCAAAGTCTGGGTGCGGGTTTCGGTGGAGACCGTTTCGGAAACGGTCTGGGTCAGCAGGCGGCCACGCGTATCATAGGTATAGGCAGTGGTTTCGGTATTGCCGCCGGTGAGAGTGCGGACCTGCGAGGTGACTGCGCCTGCGGTGTCGCGATACCACCGCGTATATTCCAGCGTGCCGCTGGCCGCCGGAAGCGTGGCCAGCGTATAGCTGGTGCTGGCGGTAACCTTTTGCCCGACGATCTGCTGATCAAGATCGCCCCGCGCGGTGTAGTGATAGCGCGTGACATTGCCTTCACCATCGATCGCCGCGCCCAACCGGCCGCGACCATCATACAGGCGATAGCTGTGCGCATCGTTGGCGGCATCCAGCACCAGTACGGTCTTGATCTGGGTCAGGGTCTTGCCCTGCCAGTTGGCCGGGGTGACCGCATTGGCATATCGGATCGTATCGATCAGGCGGCCAGCGGCGTCATAGGCATATTCGGTGATCTGGCCATTGCCAGTTCCGACCAGTTGCAACACGGTGCCGATCAGCAGCCCGTCATTGTCATACAGGTTCTGGCTGGTCTGATCTTCCCACAGATTGGTGCCCAGCGTGACCGGGGTAGTCGGGGTAGTGGTGCGATAGCCGCTGACGCCGTCGGCACCGTTGACTGTTGCGGCGCTCAGCCGCCCGGCATAGCCGGTGCTGGTCACCAGCCGCCCAGCGCCGTCATAATCGAACTTGGTGACCGCGCCGGACGCATCGATGGTCTGCACCACCCGGCCGGCCTTGTTGTAAATCGTCCAGGACCAGCGATCGGAAGTGCTCACCGCCGGGCGCACGGTCTGCGCTTCGGTGTTGGTGGTGACCGTGCCCAGCGTGGTCAGATTCGCAGCCGAAACAGCGTTGGCATAGGTAACCGTGGCGACAACGCGGTCCGCGCCGTCGTACTTGTATTCGGTCATCGTGCCGTTGCCGTCGATCGTCGCACTCAGGCGGCTCTGGCGGTCATAGGTGTAATAGGTTTTTACCCCCAGCGCGTCGGTCGCCATCCGCAGGCGGCCGATCGCGTCATAGGCATAGCTGGTGGTGCCCAGCGGGGTTCCGCCGGAACTGACCGCCTCGCTCTGCAGCGAACCATCGATGTTGTAGGTCAGCGTGCGGGTGGGATCGTTGGGGGTGCTGATCGTGGTGATGCGGTTAAGGTCATCGATCGAAATGGTGGTGGTTTGACCCCGCAGGTCGGTCGACGAAATCACCCGGCCAAGGCCATCGTAGACAAAGGTTTCGGCAACCGGCGTGGCCGGCTCGCCCAGCACGTTGGTGCCCGACACCTTGCGGCTGAGCATGCGGCCAGCCATGTCATACAGGTAATCGACCTGGGTATAGTCCTGGGCCGTGATGCCCGCGCCGTTGGTATCGGTGGCGGAATAGCTTTTCGACTGGCTCAGGTTGCCGCGGAAGTCATAGACATTGTCGGTCCGCTGGACCAGCAGGTCATTGGCGGTTCCCGACCAGGTGTTCAGCGCGGCTTCGGTGAAGGCGCCGGTATATTTGCTGCCCGTATAGACCAGGGTGGCAGTCAGCTGGCCAAACCCGTTGTACTTGTATTCGGTGACCCGCCCTTCGGCGCTGACAGTGAAGCGCAAGTGCTTTTCCGCAACATCATCCACCGCAGTGCCATCATCGCCCACGCCGTTGCCGGCTTCGTCATAGATGTACTGGGTCAGCATCGCGCCGGCCGGAGCCACGCCATTGGCCACGCCATCGGCGTCAAACCCGGTGTAATGCGCCTCGGTCAGCAGCTGGTTGAGCGTGCCATAGGTGTACTTGACCGCGCTGTTATCGCCCAGCACCCGTTCCAGCAGGTTGAATTTGGCATCGAACAGGCTGCTGTCCGTCTCAATCGCCAGCGCGGCGTTGGTTTCGTCCGCAGTGCTGCCAAAGGTGCGCGCGGTGACCAGCAGCTGGTTGGTGTTGACAGTGGCGTAAGTGAACGTCTTGACCGAAGACGCTCCCCCGGTCAGCGCAGGCTCTTCCAGCCGGGTCAGGCGGCCCTGCGCGTCGGTGGTCATCTTGTAGACGTAGTTCAGCGTCGCACTGTTGATCGTGATCGTGGTGATCGTGCGGGTCGTATCGGCCGGATCGGCGGCATAGGTGAAGCCGGTGGTCTGCGATACGCCAGAAGCCATGGTCTGGGTCAGCAGCGAAACCTTGTTCGCGGTGTCATAGGCGATGGTATAGCTGGTGCCATCGGACTGCGCGATCCCGGTGATCAGCTTCGACGTGGCGTCCTTGTAGGTATAGGTGGTGCTATAGCTTGAAGCATCCGCCCCATTGAGCGGGGTCAGATCGACCGTGACTTTCCGCAGTCGGGCAGTCGCCAGTGCGGAATCATAGATATAGACCACCCGCGACAGGGTCTTGTTGATCGGGGTCGGGATAACCGACAGGTCGCTGTAGCTGGTGGTCAGCGTGATCTGGGTGTTGCCGCCAGAGTTCAGACCATAGGCCAGATCGGTATAGTTGAACTGCGTCGCGGTGGAATTCGCGGTGGTGACGCGGGTCAGCTTGCCTGCAGTGGTCGCCAGATCATAGGTATAGCTTACGGTGTTGCCGTCAGCATCCTTCATGTCGATGATGCGGCCGCCGATCCCCTGGGCAAAGGTCTGCACGACGCGTGACTTGCCTTCGGTATAGGTGAAGATCCCACCCGCCAGGCTTACCGTATCGTCGCTGTAGCCCTGATCGGTCGTGGCATAGCTGGTGCCGTTCCAGGCGAACACCACTTGCGTTCCGTCCCAGTCGGTCAGCGTCGCGGTGCTGCCGGCGGTGTTGGCGGTGCCGGAAAGGACAAGCTTGCGCTGCGTGCTCAGCAGCCAGCCGTCCGCATCGGCTGTGCCATCAAGGTTGGTGTAATTGTTGTTGAGCGCGCCCAGCGAATTGTAGGTGCTGTTGAACATCGCGTCGGGCCCGCGACCGACCAGAATTTCGTCCTGGGTCTGGATGACCAGACTGCCCGTCCCGGCGTTGACCGTCACCCCTTGCGGCGCCCGGCCCAGCCCTGCGCTGCCCAATTGCGCCCTGGATCCAAGCAGGTCCACCGAAGTGCGCTGCAGGCCAAGTCCCTTGCCGGTGACGATCGCGGTCATGTCTTCCCATCCTCTTCCCGCCGGCTCTGCAAATTGCGGACGCAGAACCGGTTCAAGTGTTAGTCGGGAGGATCGGCCGGGCAGTTTAGGGATTTTTTTGACTCGCGCGAAAGAAGCTTGCTTGTCGG
>NZ_MWLM01000066.1 GCF_002198665.1 Novosphingobium sp. B 225
CTCGATGCATTTCACCGATCCACACCGCAGTCATTCGCCGGGCAATCGCTGGCTCCAGTCGCAGCGCGGCGGCCAGGTTGGTCAGCGGACCGCCGCAAGTGAAGAATAGCGGCAGCTTGTCGTCGCGCAGGGCCTCGGCCACAATCGCGTGGGCGGCGGAGTTCGCTGCGGGGTCGGCGGCGGCGGGCAGTTCGGTCCCGGCCACCACCGGCGGCGCGGCCTTGATCCGGGCACGGTGGATCAGTTCCAGCGCGACTTCGCGCCCGATCGCGGCAGAACGGGTCTTGCTCTCGCCTGCGGCAAATTGCGGGTTCAGCGCCGATGCGGTGATCAGCACGGTGCGGGTCTTGGGGCTGAGCAACTGGTGCGCCAGTGCCACCAGCCCATCGGGATCCCCGGCAAAATCGTTGTCCACGATAACCCGCGCGGACGGGCGCTGCGGGATCGTGCGATATGGCTTGGCCAGAGCCGCGCGCGGCAGCAGCGCCGCAGCCAGTGCCGCGCTGCTGAGGCCCAGTGAGCCGCGCCGGGTGATCACAGCTTCGTGTTCCCGGCGCTCCACCGCACGCTGAGTTCGATCCCCTGGCCGATTGGCAGCAAAGCGGTCTGCAGGTCCGCCCTGGCGCGCACGGCTTCGCGGTATTGGCGCACTTCGGGGCGGGCGACTTCGGGCGAAATCATGTTGTCGGCGCAGATCACGCCTTCGTCTGACAGCTTGGGGTAGAGGGCCTCGAAGCAGGGCAGGTACAGTTCCTTCCAGATGTCGAGCAGTGCGAAATCGAACGTGCCGGGATCGTCGCGGGTCATCGCCACCGCATCGCCAAGGCGAAACTCGACGACGCCGTCCAGCCCGGCAGCGGCCAGTTGTGCGCGAGCGTAGTCCTGCTTGTAATCGGCCAGTTCCATCGTCACCACTTGCGCACCCACCGCGCGCGCGGCGTCGGCCAGGAACAGGGTGGAATAGCCATAGCTGGTGCCAAGCTCGAGGATGCGCCGGGGGCGCCGCGCAAGGATCAGCGCGTGGAGGAACGCGCCCACTTCCGGGCCGACGGGCAGCAGGAATTCGTCGCGGATTTCGAACGCGGCGGGGCCGAGTTCTCGCATCCGTGCATTGTCCGCCTGTTCGCGTGCCTGATAGCGGGCAAAGACTGCGGCGACTTTGGGATCGGTGAAATGCATCGAGTTTCTCCAGCAAACTTCCGTTCGTGTCGAGCGAAGTCGAGACACNACGTGTCTCGACTTCGCTCGACACGAACGGCAAAGGCAGGGTCAATCCGGTTCCTCGACAAATTCGATCAGGTTGCCCGCACAGTCGCGGATGAAACAGCCCTTGCCGAACGCTTCGCGCACCACGAAGGCGACGTCCACGGCCTTGCTTTCCATCTCGGTCAGGAATGCCTCCAGATCCTCGACGCGGAAGGCGAGGTGCTTGTTGCCGTGGGTTCTGAGGTCGCTGGGCGGATGGCGGCGCTCCTCGGGGAGCGGCGCGGCCCCTTCGACTTCGAACAGTTCGAAGCGCAAGGGGCCCTTGCGCAGCATCGCGGTGTGGCTGCGCGCGGCTTCGATCCAGAAACGCTTTTCCACGGCAAAGCCCAGCACCCGGCCATACCAGTCAATCGCTGCGTCCAGGTTGGGGACCGAAACTCCGCCGTGATGGAAAGTGAAGTCAGCCATGCGCCGCTTCGCGCGCGATCAGGCTTTCCAGCAGCCGCCGCGCGCGGGTGCCGCCCTGATCAATGCCAAGCGAGACCGGCTTTTCGGCCCAGAAATCACCCCCCGCTTCAAGATTGGCGCGGACATTGGCATAGGCCGCTTCGATCATCGGCTTGTCCTCGACATCGAACGCCTCGCGGAACAGGTTCAGCATGTAGGCGTCGACTTCGGCACTATCGAGATCGTGGTTGCGGCTCGCGGTCCAGAAATAGTGGCTTTCGTGCGCGTTGGCCGGGGTCAGGATATGGGCCTGGGGAATGTCGAAACCCTTGCTTTCGGGCGCGCCGTGCGGGCAGGCACCCACATCCAGCCGCATCGATGCCGGGGCATTCCAGCGCATCCGCAGCCAGTGATCGACCGTCTCGCCGGCGCCCACCAGCCCCTGCGCGACCATCGGCGGCTTGATTTTCGGCATCCACCAGTCCGAATGCAGGGTGTCTCCTTCCTGCCGGACCGAATGCTCACCGGCAAAGATTACCCCGTCACCGGCAAAGGTTCCTTTGTGGACCCATTCGATGTGCGACAGATCCATCAGGTTGTCGGTGCCGTATTCGTAATTGGCCTGCATCAGCGTGTAGCCGCGCACCGAACGCTGCTCCGGCGTATCGGGGATGAAGGAAAAGTCCGGGATCAGCGCCGGATCGGCCGCAGCCGGATCGCCGCCCCACAGCCAGATCGCGTCATGTGCCTCGGTCACTGCAAAGGCGGGCACGGTGGTCCCGGCGGGAATCCTGGGTCCGAACGGATTGTGCAGGCATTGGCCGTCGGGACCGAATTTCAGCCCGTGATAGCCGCAGACCACCAGATCGCCGTCCCGCCCGCCGCGTGACAGCGGGGCAAAGCGGTGCGGGCAGCGGTCAAGCAGTGCCGCGGCCCGGCCATCGCCCAGGCGGTAGAAGAACAAGGGCCGCCCCAGCACTTCGCGCGCCAGCCCCAGTTCGCCCACTTCCCCGGCCCAAGCGGCCATGTACCAGACGTTGCGGAGATAGCGTTCCATCGTTCGATCCTCTGTCATGCCGCGACCAGTTCGATCGGCAGGCGTCCGATCGGGTGCAGCGTGTTGTTGAGCGGACGTTCGACCGGTCCGGTCAGACGCAGTTCGCCCACCGTTTCGATCAGTGCGCCCAGCGCGGCTTCGGCCTCGAACCGCGCGACCATCTGGCCGAGGCACTGATGAATGCCGAACCCGAAGCCAAGGTGGCCGCTGGTGCTGCGGGTGATGTCGAACATGTCGCCCCGGTTCCACTGGCGCGGGTCGCGATTGGCGGCGGCATAGAACAGCAGCACCTTCGCCCCTTCGGGCAGCTCATGCCCGCCCACCTGAACGGGGCGGGTGGTGGTGCGAAAGAAGGTTTGCACCACCCCGTTCCAGCGCAGGCTTTCCTCAAACGCGCGCTTGCCCAGCGCGGGCTCGGCACGCAAGCGCTGCCATTGATCCGGATGCAGCGCCAGCGCGTGGACCACATTGGCGATCCCGTTGACCGTGGTGTCGAGCCCGGCGGTCAGGAATGAGCGGACCAGCCGGTCGGCCTCGTCAGCGGTGCAATCCCCGCGGTCGGCCGCCTCGTGCACCTGCATTCCCCAACCATGCGGCAGCAGGTTTTCGCGGCGGCAGGCTTCGCTGACCCACGCGGTCGCCTCGGCTGCCTGGGCAAGGGATTGCTCCAGCAGCCGGTTACGTGGGCCAAAGGCGTTGAAAGCGGTCGCGGCATAGGTCAGCAAATGCTCCTCGCCGCCGGGGGCCAGCCCGATCAGCCGGGGAAACACCGCCAGCGGAAAGGACTGAGCCAGCGCCGGGACCGCATCGAACGGTCCCGCGCCGACCAGCCGCGAAACCAATGTGCGCGCAGTCTCGCGCCATTCAGGCATCACCGCGCGCAGGCTGGACAGACTGGCCACCTTGTTCATCAGCCCGCGCGTGCGATCATGCAGCGGCGGGTCGGCTTCAAGCAGCAGCGACGGAGGGCGCCACGGTTCCTCCAGCGCGAAGTCGGTCAGGCCGACGCCGCGACCGGAGCCAAAGGTTTGCCAGTCCTTCAGCGCCGCCGCGACATCGCCGTAACGCGCCATGCCAAAACAGCCGCGCGCGAGAAAATATACCACCGGCCCGGCATCGCGCAGCCGGTCGTGATGCGCATAGGGATCGGCCAGCACCGCCTCGTCGAACGGATCGAAATCGAGGACCGGCACCGGCACCGCGATCAATCCTCGAAGATCGCCACAGCGCGGGTCCAGCCGGCGCTGGCGCCCTTGATCTTGTGCGGGAAGCACGAAATCATGAAGCCGGTGCTGGGGAGCACCTCAAGGTTGTGCATCTTTTCGATGTGGCAATAGCCGATGTCCACACCCGCGCGGTGGCCTTCCCAGATCAGCTTGGGATTGCCGGTTTCCTTGACCTTTTCGGCGGTGTGGCTGAACGGCGCATCCCACGACCAGGCATCGGTCCCGGTCACCCGCACGCCGCGTTCCAGCAGGTACATGGTCGCTTCATAGCCCATCCCCGCACCGATCCCGACATAGTTTGGATCGCGGTTGGCGAGCGCCATCCCCGCCGCAGTGTTGACCACGACGATGTCGAGTGGCTGGAGGACATGGCCGATCCGCTTCAGTTCGTCTTCCACTTCCTGCGCGGTCACCACATGCCCATCCGGACGGTCGCGGAAGTCCAGCTTGACGCCGGGATTGAAGAACCATTCGAGCGGCATTTGGTCAATCGTCTGGGCCGGACGCGAACCACCGGGCAGGGCGGCGTCCTGGGTCGGGTGATAATGCCACGGCGCATCGACATGGGTGCCGCTGTGCGTGGTCAGTTGCACCCGTTCGGCGGCGCAGAACGGCTGGCCGCCGTGCATCCCTTCGGCCTGTTCCGGATCGAACCAATGGCCCAGCTCATGCTTGGTATCGGCATGGACCTCATACTCGATGTGCGGCTTGAGGAACGGCGGATCGCTGACGATATCGTTTTCGAGCGTCATCGACAGGTCAACATAACGGCGGGGCATCGGATCTCTCCCTTTGTGGTTCAGTCAGCGGTCCAGCCGCCGTCGATGACCAGGCTGGTTCCGGTCATCATGGCAGAAGCGTCGCCTGCAAGGAACAGGACGGCGCCCATCAGATCTTCGGGTAAACCGATCCGGCCAAGTTTGATCCTGGCCAGCACACTGGCCTTGAATGCGGAGTCTTCGAACATCGGCGCGGTCAGCGGTGTTTCGATGAAGGTCGGGGCGATCGTGTTGGAGCGGATCCGGTGCGGGGCAAGATCGAGCGCAAAGGCCTTGTTCATGCCCTCCAGCGCCCACTTGCTGGCACAATAAAGGCTGCGATTGGGCCCGCCGACGTGGCCCATCTGGCTGCCCATGTGGATCAGGCTGCCCGGCGTGCCGCTCTCGATCAACCGCCGCGCACAGGCCTGCGCCACGAAGAACGCGGCCTTGAGATTGAGGTCCAGCACCGCGTCGTAATCTGCCTCGGTCACCTGCCACATCGGCATGGGACGGTTGGTTCCGGCATTGTTGACGAGGACGTGGAACGGCTCGCGGTCCGCGAAGAAAGCGCTGACGGCGGCAAGGTCAGACACGTCGAGCACGGCGGCCCGCGCGCCCTGGCCAATCGCTGCGGCGGCGGCTTCGATCTCGCTTGCGGTGCGCGCGGCCAGGGTCACTTCCGCCCCGGCATCGGCCAATGCCTTGGCCGCCGCCAGCCCGATCCCCCGTCCCGCCCCGGTTACCAGCGCGCGCTTGCCGCCAAGGCGGAAGGAGGGGGTGGTGGGCAGGTCGCTCACGCCCGTGTCGCCGCGCTCGGCTCAGCCTGCCCGGCATAGGGCACATTGCGCCCGCCATAGCGGCGCACGCGCAGGTTGGCCTGTTCGCCGTGGCCGGCAAACCCTTCCAGCGCGCACAGCCGGCTGCAATATTCGCCGATCAGCGTCGATGCCTCATCGGTCAGCACCCGCTGATAGGTGCAGGTCTTGAGGAACTTGCCGACCCACAGCCCGCCGGTATAGCGCGCGGCCTTTTTGGTTGGCAGGGTGTGGTTGGTGCCGATCACTTTGTCGCCGTACGACACATTGGTCCGCGCGCCCAGAAACAGCGCGCCGTAATTGGTCATCTGATTCAGGAAGTAGTCCGGGTCGCGCGTCATCACCTGCACGTGTTCGCTGGCGATCTGGTCGGCGATTTGCACCATTTCCTCATAGCTGTCGGCCACGATCACTTCGCCGTAAGCGTCCCATGCCTTGCGGGCATGGTCGGCGGTGGGCAGGATCTGCAGCAGGCGTTCGATCTCCGCCATGGTCGCGCGGGCGAACTTTTCGCTGTTGGTCAGCAGCACGCCGGGGCTGTCAGGCCCGTGCTCGACCTGGCCCAGAATATCAGTCGCGGCCATTTCCGGGTCGCAGCCGATCTCGTCGGCGATGATCAGGGTTTCGGTTGGCCCGGCGAACAGATCGATCCCGACCCGGCCAAATAGCTGGCGTTTGGCCTCTGCCACAAAGGCATTGCCGGGGCCGACCAGAATGTCGACCGGATCGATGCTCTGGGTGCCGATCGCCATCGCCCCGATCGCCTGGATCCCGCCCAGCGCATAGATTGCGTCCGCGCCCGCCATGGCCTGCGCCGCGACGATTGCGCGCGCGAAAGTGCCCTGGAACGGCGGCGCGCAAGTGATGACGCGCGGCACGCCCGCCACCTTGGCGGTGATCACGCTCATGTGCGCCGAGGCGAGCAACGGATACTTGCCGCCCGGAACATAGCAACCCGCCGCCTGGATCGGCACGTGTCGGTGCCCCAGCACCACGCCAGGCAGCGTTTCCACCTCGACGTCCCGCATGCTCTCACGCTGGATCTGGGCAAAGCCCCGCACCTGCGCCTGCGCAAACTCGATGTCCTTGCGTTCCTGCGGGCTCAGGCTGTCAACGCAGCGGTCGATCTCGGCCCGGGTCAGGCGATAGTCTTCGCGGTCCCAGCCGTCGAATTTGATGCTCATCTCGCGCACGGCCACGTCGCCGCGTGCTTCGATGTCCGCCAGTGCGGCTTCAACAATGTCGCGCACTTTGCGGTCGGCGTCCGCCTTCGCCTCGGCAGCCATGCCGCGCTTGAGCCACTGGGCCATATGTCTCCCCTGAGGATAGCTTGATCTGGGTGGCCAATTGCCCCAGCCTGCGGGGGGAGACCATCGCATTGTATCGATAGTCCGCTATCGACCGAATGCCTTTGTCCGCCGGGCCAGCCGTGGCTAACCGCATATGACAGTTTCAGATTGGGAGAAGAATGCGATGCGTCTGGCAACCCTGCGCGATGGAACCAAGGATGGGCGGCTGGTGGTGGTTTCGCCCGATGGCAGCCACTGCGCCCCCGCACCGGTCCAGACCCTGCAGCAGGCGCTCGAAGACTGGGCAACCGTCGCTCCGCAGCTTGCCAATGCCAGCAATTTCCCCGATCCGCTTGATCCCGGCCAGGTCATGGCTCCGCTGCCGCGCGCGTGGCAGTGGCTCGATGGCTCGGTCTATGCCAGCCACGGCGCGCTGATGGACAAAGTGATCGGGGTGGACAAGCCGCCGGTGAGCTGGCCGCTGATGTACCAGGGCGTGTCCGACAAATTCTATGGCCCGACCGACGATGTGCGGATGGCCGACGAAGCGCTGCAGATCGATTTCGAAGGCGAATTCGGGATCATCGTCGATGCGGTGCCGATGGGCACGCCGGCAGCCGAATGCATGGCGCACATCAAGCTGGTGGTGCAGATCAATGACTGGTCACTGCGCGCGCTGGCGGGCCCCGAAATGAAAACCGGGTTCGGCTGGGTCCAGGCCAAGCCGCACTGCTCCATGGCCCCGTTCGCGGTGACGCCGGACGAATTGGGCGAGCTGTGGCAGGATGGCCGCCCGCAGCTTGACCTGCTGGTGGATTGGAACGGCCAGCGCTTTGGTGCGGCCAATGGCGCGCCGATGGGCTATGGTTTCCACGAACTGGTTGCCCACGCCTGCCGCACCCGCGATCTGGTGGCGGGGACGGTGATCGGATCGGGCACCGTTTCGAACGAGAATTTCCGCGAATGCGGCAGCTCGTGCATCGCCGAGCGCCGCGGGATCGAAATCGTCGATCAGGGCGCGCCGCAGACCGAATTCATGAAATTCGGTGACACGGTGCGGATGCAGGGCACCACGCCCGATGGCCGCGCCCCGTTCGGTGCGATCGAAGCGCGGGTGGTCAAGGCATGAGCGAACTTTCGGACAGCGGCCTGCCCCCGATCCAGCGCGTCGTCACGGGGCACGATGCCAATGGCCGCGCGGTGTTCAAAAGCGAGGACGTGACGCCGACCCGCATGATCCCCAGCGGCGATGCCAGCTTCCTGCTGGTCTGGACCACGGCCACCGTCCCCGCCGACAACAACGATGAGGTCGATGGCCGCCACCGCGAGGCGGGGCTGACGCTGGAAGGCGGATCGGTGATCCGGGTGGTCGACATGCTGCCGGGCAAGGCCAGCCCGATGCACCGCACCAATTCCATTGACTATGGCATCGTGCTGGAAGGTGAGATCGAGCTGGAGCTGGACGACGGAGCCAAGCGCACTGTCGGGCAGGGCGGGATCATCGTCCAGCGCGGCACCAACCACCTGTGGCGCAACACCAGTGACAAGGTCTGCCGGATCGCCTTCGTGCTGATCGAGGCTCCGGCCTATCTCCACAACGGCGTGCCGTTGCCAGAGGACAAGCCGCACTGATGTTCGATCTGACCGGCAAGGCTGCGCTGGTTACCGGATCGACCCGGGGGATCGGCCGCGCGATTGCCGAGGCGCTGATTGCGCAGGGTGCGCGGGTGGTGATTTCGAGCGAGGATGCCGCTGACACCGCGCGGGTCGCGGCGAAGCTTGGGATGCCGGGCTGCCCCTGCGACGTGGCGGACGATGCCATGCTGGCGCAGCTGGTGGACTTCACACTGGCCGAACTCGGCGGGCTCGACATTCTGGTCTGCAACGCCGGGATCACCGGACAGGCCGGGCCGTTCGCCGGGATCGACATGGCTGACTATGCCCGCGTCATGGGGATCAACCTGCGCAGCCAGGTGGTGCTGACCGGACTGGCGCTGCCGCATATCGCGGCGCGCGGCGGCGGCGCGGCGGTGCTGATCGCCAGCCTTTCAGCCCTGCGCGGCAATGGCCGGATCAACGCTTATGCGCTGGCCAAGGCAGGCGTGGCGCAGCTTGCGCGCAATCTTGCGGTGGAATGGGGGCCGCGCGGCGTGCGGGTCAACGCGATTTCGCCGGGGTTCATCGCCACCGAACTGTCTGGCCCCTTGCTGGCCGACGAAGCGTTTATGGCCCGGCGGAAGGCCATGACACCGCTGCGCCGCCCCGGTACGCCGCAGGAGGTTGCGGGGGCGACGGTGTTTCTCGCTTCGGCTGCGGGGGCGTTCGTGACCGGGCACAATCTGGTGGTCGATGGCGGGACGCTGATTACCGACGGGAGTTGAGGCCGAAGCAGACCCTCCCCATTTTTCCCGCAGGGACAAATGGGGAGGTGGCATTCGCGTAGCGAATGACGGAGGGGTAAGANCCGCGTTACCCCTCCGTCAGCCGCCTTCGGCGTCTGCCACCTCCCCATTTGTGGCCTTCGCCAAAAATGGGGAGGATCTTTGGTGGCTCACCACGCCGTCGCACCCGCATCCACGGCGATATCCGCGCCGGTGACAAAGCGGGCCTCGTCGCTGGCCAGCCACACCGCGCACCAGCCGATGTCTTCTGGTTCGCCCAGCCGCTTGAGCATGTTCTTGGCCAGCACCTGTGCTTCGAATCCCGGATCGGCGGCGAGGTGCGCGGTGGTGGCCCGGGTCTTGATGAAGCCGGGCGCGATGGTGTTGGCGCGGATGTTGTGGGGCGCACCCTCCATCGCCAGTTGGCGGGTCATGGCCAGCACGCCGCCCTTGCCCGCGCAGTGCGCCAGCGCGGGGGAGCCTTCGAGTGCATGGCGGGCGTTGGCGCTGGCGAAGTTGATCACGCTCGCCGCTCCGCTCGCCTTCAGCCACGGCCAGGCCGCGCGGGTGGCGAGAAACACGATGTCAAGCTCGCCGGTCAGCGTGGCTTTCCATTGGGCATAGGACAGGTCTTCGAGCCAATCGAACACTGCAAAGGCGGCGGCGTTGACCAGCACGTCGATCCGGCCATGCTCGGCACCGATGCGCGCGAACAGCGCCTGAACTTCGGCCTCTTCGGTCAGATCGCATTGGTCGCGGTCAATGCCGATCACTGTCGCGCCCTCGGCCGCAAACAGCGCCGCGCAGCCTTGGCCGATCCCGCTCGCCACGCCAGTGACGACCGCGATCTTGCCGTTCAGCCGGTCAGCCATGCGCGCGCCTGCCGCGCAGCAGGCCCAGCAGCGCCAGCACGGCCCCCAGCAGTGCCGCTCCGGACAGCGCGCCAAACGCCGGGAGCAACCCGCCCAGACTGCGCGAAAAGGTGGTAACCACCAAAGGGCACAGGAACTGCCCGACCGAGAAGGCCCCGGTCCACAGCCCCGCGCCGCGCCCGCGAATTTCGAACGCCAGCCCGCTCATAGCCCAGACCAGTAAGGTCGGCAGCAGCATCCCCGCGCCCAGCTGGTTGATGAAGCAGCCGATCAGGAATCCGGTCGGGGCACCCGCGCGGCTCATCAGCAGGAAGCCCACGGTCAGCAGCGCGAATTCGATCAGCAGCAGTCGCGCCACTGGCCAGCGCCCGATCCGCGAAAAGACCCAGGTGCCCAGCGGCACGCCGATGCTGGCTATGGAGGTGAGGAACCCGGTCTTGGCCGGATCAGCGATCCCCAGTTCGGTCAAGCCGATCGGGGCCTGGATCTGGACGGTATAGAACAGCACCGAGCCATAGATAGTGATCGCGATAATCCCCAGCATCCGCGCCCACGGGAAGCCTGCCCAGCTGGCATGGTGCGGGGCTCTTTCGGCCTCGTCCAGTTCATGTCCTTCGGCTGGTTCCCAGGTGAAACGCAGCACCAGCGCGAGCATCAGCAGCGCGGACAGATAGACCCAGAACGGCGTGCGCCAGCCGAACTGGCCAAGCTGCCCGCCCAGGTTGAAGAACACCAATGCCGACATCGATGCCATTGCCGTTTGCCCGGCCAGCCACTTGTCGCGCGCTTCGCCTTCGAAATAGTCGCCGATCATCGTGGTGGTCAGCACCATGATCAGCGCCTCGGTGATCCCCACGCCGATCCGGCTGGCGATGATGGCGGGCAGGCTGTGCAGGAATACCGGGGCGATCCCAAGCAGGGCATAGAACCCGAACGACCACAGCAGCAGCTTGCGCCGCCCGAACCAGTCCCCCAGCATCCCCGCTGCCGGACTGAACAGCGCGACACATAGCGCCGGGACGGTCAGCACCATCGGCACCCAGTAATCGAAGTTGGGCACGCTTTTGTATTCGTCCAGCAGGCCCGGCAGGATCGGCGCAAGCAGCACGATTGCCATGGTTGACAGCGTGATCGGCAGCAGCAGCGCGATCCCGGTCATTCTGCTCGGTTGATGGTGGCGGCCCATGGTTCTCCCCTGGCTGACTATCCGGTGCGAATGCTATGCGCGGCGCGGCTGGCTGACCATGCGATTGCTTGGAGAGGCACCTATCGGCGGGGCGGGATGGTTCAGACTTTCACGTCAGCCAGAATCAGCTCGCTGGCACGCTGGGCGACGGCGATGACCGGGCCGTTGGTATTGCCCGATACCGGGGTGGGCAGAATCGAGCAATCGACCACGCGCAAGCCGTCGATCCCGTGGACGCGGCAGCGCGCATCGGTGACCGAAGTGGCTGGATCGGTGCCCATCGAACAGGTGCCCGTGCCGTGCAGCCCGGCTTCGACCATCTTGGCCAGTTCGCTGACAATCGCCGCATCGTCCTGCACGGCCGGGCCGGGCATGCGCTCAGCGCCGATGAAAGGTTTCAGCGGGCCGGTCCCGGCGATCCTGCGGAACAGTTTGAACAGCTCCAGCGCCTTCGCCTGATCATAGGGATCGGCCCAGATCGCCGCATCGATTGTCGGACTAGTGCGGTAATCGGGTGCGGTCAGCCGGATGCTGCCACGGCTGCGCGGGCGCAAGTGATAACCGCTGAAGGTCAGCCCCGGATTGGGGGTCAGCGGACTGCCCGGGCGCGCCGCCATTTCATTGATCGTGCGCATTGCAAACGGTGCGGCGGCGACCTGAAAGTCGGGCCATGCCGGGTCGGTGCCTTCGCTCGCGATCAGGCCGGTCAACGGCATCCCGACGCGGGCGAGGTGGCCCTTGCCGGTCAGGAAATATTGCAAGGCATTGCGGTAGAGCCGCCAGCCGAAGAATTCGCGGTTGGTGCCGGGGTGGTTGGTAAGGTCGAACGAGACCCCGAACTTCTGGTGATCGGCCAGATTCTGCCCGACCGCGGCCAGCTCCTTCACCACCGGAATGCCTAGCGCCTGCAGCGCCGCGCCGGGGCCCACGCCCGACAATTGCAGCACTTGGGGTGAGCCATAGACCCCGGCGCAAAGGATTACTTCGCGCGCGGCCAGGTGGGCGCACTCTTGCCCGTGCGCCTCGGTCACCACGCCGGTGGCGCGGCCCTGTTCGATTCTCACGCGCTTCACCGCCGTGTGCTGCACCACGGTCAGGTTGCGGCGGCCCAGCACCGGTATGACGAACGCCTTGTAAGTGCTTTCGCGTACGCCTTTGCGATCGACGGTATATTGTGATCGGCCTGCCACCGGACCGCCCGGCGTGGTGACATCGCCTTTCCACGGCATGCCGGCCGTTTCAAACCCCGCCGCCAGCGCATCGAACAACGGGGATTGATAGGTGCTGGGGGTAATCTGCAATTCGCCGTGCTGACCGCGCCCCGGTTGGGCGGCGGGATCGCGGTAGCTCTCGACGATGCCGAAGCAACGCGAAATCTCGTCCCAGCCCCAGCCGGTCAGGCCAGCCTTGGCCCAGCCGTCATAGTCACCCGGCAGGCCGGTAAGATACCAGGTGCCGTTGATCGCGCTCGATCCGCCAAGACCTCGGCCATAGGTGTGGATGCCCGGCCGCATGCCGGGGCGCTGTTCCAGCGGATAGGCCCGGAAATAGGCCGGGTTGCCCATGATCTTGATGAACCCGCCGGCCATCTTGATGAACGGATGCTGGTTGTCCCCGCCATCCTCGATCAGCAGCACGCGGTTGCGCGGATCTGCGCTGAGTCGGTTCGCCAGCACGCAGCCGGCCGATCCCGCGCCGACAATGATGTAATCGAATTCGGCCACCCCGGGCTCCCCACCGCGCGAATGCGTTCTAGAACAGTTGTTCCGATTTTTTCAGCACGAGGCTTGACCCTCTGTCAAGCGGTAAGTAGAACGATGGTTCTAATTAATGCGGAGAGGCGAAATGCTGCCAGTCGAGCGGGTGATCGGGGAGGAGGGGCTGAGCGCCGCGCCGCAGGGCCTGCGGCTGGCGATGCGGCTGCCGTGGTACCGATCCTTGCCGTTCTCAACCGTTGCGGTGGCCAGCCTGGCGATCGATGGCGAGCCGGTGGACCTTACCGATGCCGTGATCGAATATGATGGCAGCGCATGGCCGCTTGCCGCAAATGGCGAACAGGTCGACAGCTTCTGGTTCGTGCGCGACAGCGCCTATCTGGTGCTGCCGGGACGCAGCCTGCCGGTGGGCAGCGCGCACGAAGTGGCGCTGAATGTCACTGTTAGCCCGCCCTATATTCCCGGCATGACCCGCGCCAATCCGCAGACCGAAATGCTGACTGCCCGGTGAAGGAGAGCCAGACGATGACCATCCCAACCGGCCCGCAAGTGGGCGTCACGCTTTATTCCTTCACCAACGAATGGCTTACCCGCCAATATGACCTGCCCGGCCTGATGCACGAAGTTAGCGCGCGCGGGTTGGGGCCGAATATCGAGATTATCGGATTTCAGAGCTTCAAGGAATTCCCGGACGTGTCCGATGATTTCGCGGCCCGGTTCAAGGATCTGATAGCCGAGACCGGACTCAACCCGGTCAGCTGCGCGATCAATTCCGACCGCTTCCTGCGGCCCGGCCAGCAGCCGATCGACGATGCTTCGCTGGTCGAATACCACAAGCGCCAGCTGCGCAGCGCCAAGAAGATGGGCTTCTCGCTGGTCCGCTACCAGTTTGCTCTGCCCGTGGAACTGCTGCCCCAGATCGCACCCTATGCCGAGGAACTGGACATTCGCATGGGCGTGGAAGTCCATGCACCGATGTGGGCCGGACACCCGGCGGTGCAGGCCTATGGCGAGATGTATGACAAGCTGAACACGCCTTACCTTGGCTGGATTCCGGACTTCGGCGGCACCGCCAGCCGGATCCCGGAATCTATGCTGGATGCGGCCCGCGCGGCGGGGGCGCCGGAGGGTCTGCTCGACAAGCTCAAAGAGGTCTGGCTGGAGCCGGGGATGAGCCACGAAAAGGCCGGGCGTCTGCGCGAATGGGCACTGGCGAACGGCCACGCCCCGGCGCACATCCAGGCCGCCAGCCTGGCGTTCTTCATCCTGGCCAACAACGATCCGGCCAGCTGGGCTGCCCTGGTTGATCGCACGATCCACATCCACGGCAAGTTCTACGGCGTGGGCGAAGATCTGGTCGAGGAAGCGATCGATTACGCCGCGATCCTGCCGCTGTTCCGCGACGGCGGGTTCACCGGGACGATCGTGTCAGAGTGGGAAGGCCACGCCTATCTCGGCACCGACGGGTTTGAACAGGTCGCGCGGCATCAGGCTATGTGCCGCAAGATTCTGGCGGGGTAGTTAGGGGCAGGACCTATTAACCGCGCCTTCGAGGCGGCAGAATGGCCCAGCGCTTCGTCAGGAAGTCTTGAAATATCGATATATTCATGCGCCTTCCTTCCTAGCCCTGAACCATTCTGACTCAAACCTCGAAGGCGCGGCTAATAGGTTCTGACCCTAGCCTGCAGACTGGCTGCCTCAGTGCCGGTCAAGCCAGGCAATATATTGGTCGATCCACAGGTCGCTGGTGGTGCCCTTGATCCCCATGCCAAAGCCGTGGCTACCGCCTGAATAGAGGTGCAACTCCACTTTCGGGCTTTCTGCCAGCCATGCCTGCACCAGTCCCAGCTTGCCCTGCACGAACAGGGGGTCGTCGGCTGCGATGGCAAGGAACAACGGCGGGCGCGGGCCAGTTTTTACCACTTGGGTCATCGGCGGATAGACCAGCGCGATGCTTTCAGCGAGCCGGGCCTCGTCCTTTTGTTCGAGCAGCCGGATCGCCGCACGGGCGCCGGCGGAAAAACCGATTGCGCTGATCTTGCCCGTGTCCAGCCCGCGCTGGCCGGCTTGATCGCGCACCAGTCGCAATGCGGCGGCTAGATCATCTACGGCGGGCGGATTGTCAGCCAGCTCGCCCTTGCCAAGGTTGCCGAACAGCTTGGCCATGGCGGCCATGAAGGCTGCGTTTTCGCGCGGAGTTTCGACGGTACGGTATTTCAGGACGAAAGCGGTATAGCCGCGCGCGGCCAGCGCATCGGCAACGCGGAATCCTTCCTGTTCGATCGAAACGAATTGATATCCGCCGCCGGGCACCACAACCACCGCTTTGCCATTGGCCCTGCCACTCTTGGGAAGCACCGGATAGAGCGAGGGACAGGTAACGTTGCGGACATTGGTCTGTTCGAACATGCGCTCCCACTGCTCTGCCCCGTCACACTTTCCGGGACTGAGCGGAATCGCCGGGCGCATCACCGGCAGGACTGGCTCGGGTGGGGGCAACTGGGCAGCAGCCGGGGTCATCGCCAGCGCGGACAGCGCGGCGAACAGGGTCTTGAAGGTCTTCATCGGATTCACTCCGCGCGCAGATAGGCCAGGCACATCCGCCCAAGCTCGCGCTTCAGCAGGCTCCAGTCGTAATCGTGCGCCGCCTCTCCGCTCGATCCCAGGCTCAGCTGGCGGGCCAGGGTGGCGAAGATGATATGGTAGGCGGACTGCGCCTTGACCTTGTGGTCGCTCCCGCCGAATTCGCCACTGTGCGCCAGCATCGCCTCGGTGCTTTGCGCTTCGGCGCGCAGGGCGTGCTGCTTGCCGGGGGCGGAAACCAGCGGATCGAACGCGGCGCGCTCCATCGTCAGGCGCAGCAGGGGCGCATGACGGCGCAGGATTTCGGCATAGCCTTCGACATAGGCGGGCATGAACCTGGTCAGGTCTGCGCAATCACTCGTCAGCCGGTTCATCAGCGCTGTTTCGTCAGCGGCCAGCGCGTCCAGCGCTTCGGCAATCACGCCGCGCACCAGGTTGTCCTTGCTTTCGAACCGCAGATAGATCGATCCGATTGATACCTGCCCGCGTTCGCTGACGTCCTGCAGCGTGAATTCCTCGCTGCCGCGTTCCAGCATCAGTTCGCGCCCGGCTGCCAGCATCCGTTCCAGTGAGGCCTTGGAGCGGCCCTGTTGCGGCTTGCGGCTGACATTGGCGACCGCCAGTGCGGGGGTTTGGTCCTTGCTTTTCACTCGGCTCGGCATGCGGCATGACCTGCTGTGTCGCGGGATCGCGGTTGCGCTGCGCATGTGCGACAGCTTGGCGCGAAGGTAAACCGGGTTTTGCCCACTTTCGTCAGTTCTCCCGTGCGGCCAGATGCAGGCCGAAAGCGATCAGCGCGGCGACCAGGCCGGCCATGCCTGCGGCGACGAACGCACCCTGCATCGATCCGATCTGCGAATCGAGCGCGTGGACCAGCCGCGGCGATTGCGACTGGGCAAGGAAGAACGAAGCGGTCCACACCCCCATGCCCAGCCCGCGGTGGGCATAGTCGAACTTGCTCTGTGCCCAGTTGATCAGTGATGGCACGCCCATCCCGGCAGCGGTCTGCTGAACGATCAGCGCCAGGGCCATTGCCGAAGGCGTGGTCGCCAGCCCGATCCCGGCCAGCCCGCCACCCAGCAGCAGCAGGAACGTGCCGATCAGCACCCGGTGCCCGCGCGATGCGAGCAGGCGGAACAACACCGCCCCGGCCAGAATGAAGAGTTGCGGCACGAAGATGATCTTGCCGTATTCGCGCGAATCGGTGACGCCCACTTCGGAGAAGACCAGCGCGCCATTGATGATGAACACGTAATAGAGCAGCGAGCTGAAAAAGGTCACGGCCGAAATCTGGGCCAATGTCAGCCATGGGAATGCGCCGGAGGTTGTAGTCAGAGCAGCTTCGGGCAAGGCTTCTGCCCGCCGTGCCGGTTCGAACAGCCAGACCAGCATCGCCGCCCAGATCGGGAAGGCGACCAGATAGACATAGAACACCCCGTTCCATTGGGCTTTGGTGGCATAGCCGACCATGAGTGCAACAATTCCAGCCAGGAACGGACCAAGCAGCCCCTGCAGGAACAGCCAGTTCCTGCGCCCCTTGTCATCCCAATAGTCGGCGATCAGAGTGTTGACGATGGTCAGGATCCCGGCCTCCGATACCCCCAGCAGCAGCCGCGAGGCATAGATGTGGTCAAGGTCATTGAGCAGCAGCGGGGCCGCACCGAACAGGCCGTAAAACGCGGTACACAGCAGCAGCAGCGGGCGGCGGCCGAACCGGTCAACCAGCAGTCCGGCAAACGGCGCGAGCAGCGCCATGGTCAGCCCCGGCGCGCCGATCATTGCGGGCACTTTGGCGCGGGCTTCGGGATCGTTGGCGAAATGCTGGATCATCGCTGGCACCGCTGGGCCCATCGCGACGATCGCGATGATCGGCAGGAAAGCGGCAATAACGATCGTCACCCCTTGCGGGCGCAGCGTCAAATCGCGAAAGAATTGGGCGATCCGGTTCATGCTCTCTCCCTTGCCGCAGATCCGCCACGCGGCTTGACCTGCAGCAGGATAGCGAACTAGAACAGTGATTACAAATACAGAGTTGGAGAGCGTGATGCGGCGGTTGCGAATGGGGATGATTGGCGGCGGGCCGGGCAGCTTCATCGGTCCGATCCACCGCATCGCCGCCGAGCTTGACCGGGAGATCGAACTGGTCGCAGGCGTGTTCTCCAGCGATGCGGGCCGCAGTGCTGAGGCCGGGGCAAGTTACCGGATCGATCCCCCGCGGGCCTACCCTTCGCTCGATGCGATGTTCGCGGGCGAGCAGGCGCGCAGCGACGGGATCGATTTTGTCAGCATTGTCAGCCCCAACCACCACCACCTGCCCGCCGCACGCGCGGCATTGGCAGCGGGGCTGCCGGTGATCAGCGACAAGCCCGCAACCGCAACGCTGGCCGAGGCGCGCGAACTGGCTGACTGCGTGGCAAAGGCCGGGCTGCCCTATGCCCTGACCCACACCTATTCGGGCTATCCCTTGGTGCGCGAGGCGCGCGCGCGGGTCGCGGGGGGGGCACTGGGCACGGTGCGCAAGGTGGTGGTCGAATACCCGCAAGGCTGGCTGGCCGGGGAAGCCGTGGGCAAGCAGGCCGAATGGCGCGTCGATCCGGCAAAGTCCGGCCCCGGCGGTTGCATCGGCGATATCGGCACCCACGCCTTCCAGCTGGCGGAATTCATCTCGGGCCTCAAAGTCACGCAGATCCTGGCTGATCTGGGTGCGGTGGTGCCGGGCCGTCCGGTCGATGACGATTGCACCGTGCTGCTGCGGTTCGAAAACGGTGCGCGCGGGGTGCTGCTCGCCAGCCAGATTGAGGTCGGGGAAATGAACGGCCTGCGCATCCGGCTCTACGGCGACAAGGGCGGCATGGTGTGGAAGCAGGAAGTGCCCAACACGCTGACGCTCCATACCCTTGATGGCCGGACCGAAGTGATCCACGCGGGCGGTTCGCAGCTCGGCCCCGACGCCGCAAACCGCACCCGCACACCCACGGGCCACCCAGAGGGTTATCTCGAAGCCTTCGCCAACCTCTACCGCGATTTTGCGGCAGTGCTGCGGGGCGAGGCTGCTCCGCTGCTGCCGGGCATCGACGATGCCCTGCGCGGCATGACCTTTGTTGACACTGCTGTTTCTGCCAGCAAGGCCGGGGCGGGGTGGACCGCGCTGACTGTTTGAGGATCAAGCCATGAAGACCATCAAGGGCCCCGCCATCTTCCTCGCCCAGTTCGCCGGGAGCGAGGCGCCGTTCAACAGCCTGCACGCGATTGCCGATTGGGCCGCCGGGCTGGGTTACAAGGGTATCCAGATCCCGACCTGGGAAGGCAGCCTGTTCGATCTCGATCTTGCCGCCAGCAGCCAGACCTATTGCGACGAATTGAACGGCATGCTGGCCGACAAAGGGCTGGAAGTGACCGAGCTCAGCACGCACTTGCAGGGCCAACTGGTCGCGGTGCACCCCGCGTTCGACGCGCAGTTCGATGGCTTTGCTCCGCCTGAGGTGCATGGCAATCCCGCAGCGCGGCAAGCCTGGGCGGTGGAGCAGGTGTGCATGGCCGCCAAGGCCAGCCGCAACCTGGGGCTAAACGCCCATGCTACTTTTTCCGGCGCGCTGGCCTGGCCCTACTTCTACCCATGGCCCGCGCGCCCGGCCGGACTGGTCGAAGATGCCTTTGACGAACTCGCCCGGCGCTGGAAGCCAATCCTGGATGTATTCGAGGATAACGGCGTCGATGCCGCTTACGAGATACACCCCGGCGAGGATCTGCACGACGGCGTGACTTTCGAGATGTTTCTGGAGCGCGTCGGCAACCACCCGCGCGCGAACATCCTGTATGATCCCAGCCATTTCGTGCTGCAACAGCTCGATTATCTGGCCTACATCGATATCTACCACGAACGGATCAAATGCTTTCACGTCAAGGATGCGGAGTTCCGTCCCAACGGGCGCAGTGGGGTCTATGGCGGCTACCAGTCATGGCTCGACCGACCAGGACGGTTCCGCAGTCTGGGTGACGGGCAGGTTGATTTCCCCGCGATCTTTTCCAAGATGGCGCAGTACGATTTCCCCGGCTGGGCGGTTTTGGAATGGGAATGCGCGCTCAAGCACCCCGAACAGGGCGCGGCAGAAGGCGCGCCGTTTATCGCGCAACACATTATCCGCGTCACCGAACATGCGTTTGACGATTTCGCCGCAGGCGGGACCGACCGCGAACTCAACAAGAAGCTGATGGGGATCGGATGATGACCATTGCCCTGGATCGCCGCCAACTGCTCACCGGGATGACTGCCATGGCCCTGACCTCCAGCGCGCTTGGTGCTAAAGCGCGCAAGCCGTTCTTCGCCCGCACCGGCAATGCCATCGGGCTGCAACTGTACACGCTGGGCGATGAATGGGTGAAGGATACCCCTGGCACCTTTGCCGAACTGGCCCGGATCGGCGTGCGCGATCTGGAACTGCCCGGACTGGCAGGCAAGGATCCGGCCGAGCTGCGCGCGCAGGCCGATGCGGCAGGGCTGGGGTTCAGTTCGATCCATCTCCCTGCCGCTCTGGTTCCGGGGCAGGGTGGGATCTCGCTTGCCTCCAGCCCAGCAGAAATCGCGGAAACGCTGGGTTTCCTGGGCATTACGGATGCGGTGCTGCCATTGCCGCCGCTCCCTGCTGATTTCGCTTTCGTGCCCGGCAAGACCGGCCCGGCTGACCTTGCTTCGGCCATCGCCAAGGCAGGAGTGGACGGGTGGAAACGTCTCGCGGAACTGCTCAGTACCAAGGCTCAGGCACTGTCGCCGTACGGGATCACATTGGGTTATCACAACCACAATGTCGAATTCGCGCCAGTAGGCGGAACGACTGGCTGGCAGGTGCTGCTGGCCGAAACCGACCCACGGCTGGTGCAGTTCGAAGTCGATCTTGGCTGGGTTGCCGCCGCGGGGCTCGATCCGGCGGCGCTGCTGCGGCGGATGAAGGGCCGGGTGCGCTGGCTCCACGTCAAGGATCTCAAGCCCAGTACCCCGCGTAACACCGCCTTGACCATGCACCCGGCCGAAGTCGGCAGCGGCAAGACCAACTGGTCACAGGTCCTCGCCGCTGCAGAGACAGCGGGGGTGCGGCGCTATTACATCGAACAGGAACCGCCCTTTGCGATTGCCCGGATCGAAGCGGTCCGGCGTTCAGCGGCCTTCCTGGCCAGTGCGCTGTAAGATTGACAAGAATCATTGTTCTAATTTAGCAACAGTCCGCCCGTCACAGCGGGCAACAGCCTGGTAACCGGACAGCATGTTCCGGTTTGGGCAGGCGTCTTTGCAAGCAAGGCGTCAGCTGCAGGCCCCACAGCGTTGCGCGGGGACAAGTCCCGCGGTGGGTGCGGGGATGCGTTGTTCCACAAGTCATTCCTGTGCCCGCATCAATCGGAGGGAATGCCGTGTCTGCCTATGTCCTGAACTTGTGGTATATGGCTGCCTGGACACAAGAGGTGCCCGAGGGCGGGTTTCTGGTGCGCCGCTTGCTGGATCGTCAATGGCTGCTTTGGCGCGAAGAATCGGGCGACTGGGCCATGATCGAGGATCGCTGCCCGCACCGCTTTGTCCCGCTCAGCCGGGGCAAGTTTGCCGATGGACGGATCGCCTGCGGCTATCACGGGCTGACCTTCGACGGCACGGGCAGCTGCGTCCACAACCCGTTCGGTGGCGATCTGCCGCCGAGCGCGCGGGTGGCGAGCCTGCCGGTGGTGGAAGCGCACGGCGGGCTGTGGTTCTGGCCGGGCGAGGCGGACAAGGCCAATCCCGCGCTGATCCCCGACTTCAGCTTTATCGATGCCGGTGCGCCAATCGAACGCGCGGCTTATGTCATGGGGGTGAATTACGAGCTGATCGCCGACAACCTGCTTGATCTCAGCCATGCCGAATTCCTGCACGTGGAAAGCTTCGGCACCAACGGATCGCTGTTCAGCCACGGCGCGCAGACTGTTGAGCAGGATGCCAGCGGCGCCGTATGGAACAAGTGGGACATGACCGGTGCACCGCCACCGGGCTGGGCCGAAGCGATGGTCGGGCCGGGCGGCACAGTCGATCAGCAACTGCACATCCGCTGGCACGCTCCTGCTAGTCTTGCGCTGTTCATCGCGATGCGCCGTTCGGGCGAGGCCGCGCCGATGGTGCCGCCAATGGCCAACCCGCATATCCTGACGCCGGAAACGCAGCGCTCCACCCACTACTTCTTCACCCACGCACCGGGTGCCGAAGAAGCGGCGCAGGCGCGGCGGGTGTTCCTCGAAGAAGACGAACCTATGCTTGCGGCGCAGGCCGAGGCGATGGGCGGCGCAGACTTCTGGGACTGCAAGCCGCTGATTCTGGCCAGCGACAAGGCCGCCGTGCTGGCCCGGCGCAAGCTGATGCAGTTGCGGAAGGCGGAGGTTGAATAAAATCCTCCCCCTGTGGGGAAGGTGCCGAGCGTAGCGAGGCGGAGGGGGCACGCAAAAGGCCCCCTCCGTCAGTCGCCTGCGGCGCCTGCCATCTCCCCCAAAGGGGGAGGATACTGATGGGTCACGCCGCCAGCGTCACGTCCTTGACGCATTTGGTGGTCGGCACGAACGGCAGGTAACTGACCCGGTTGCGCACAGCCATTTCCAGCTTGTGCGGACCCGGCGCGAGGCCGCCCGGCTTGAGCGCGGTGATCAGGGCCTTTTCGCCGAAGTTCCAGCGATCATCATAGACCGTTTCCATCGCGTCGAGCGTGTAGGTCTTGCCGCGCACCGAAAAGCGGACGTTTTCGCGCGGGATCACTTCGCCGTCGATCGCGACCTGAATGTCTTCGACCATCGAGAGGCCGAGGCCCCGGTAATAGGGCAGGCGGCCCAGAAAGGCGAAGCCGCCTTCGACGTTTTCGAGGCTGTCCTCGACGATCATCAATTTGTCCATCATGGGATCGGTATCCTTTGGCTTTTTAAACCGACTCCGTTCGCATCGAGCGCAGTCGAGATGCCGCGCGCAGGTGTCTCGACTACGCTCGACACGAACGGGGCCAGGGTTTGATGGCTAGGCCGCCTTCAGCGTCGGGACTTCGCTTTCGCCCAGCAGGCGTGCCAGCATCACTTGCTGGCGGCGGACCTGTTCGACCGAATCCGGTTCCTCGGCATCCTCGATCCAGCGGTTGCCTTCATACTCCGAGCAGATGTAGCCGGTGTAGCCGCCCTGATTCAGCACCGTGACGATCTCGTCATAGGGGATACTGGGTTCGACATAGTCGGCGGTCATTTCATAGAATTTGCCGTGCACGTTGTGGATCATCGGCATGTAATCCAGCATCCGCTTCGGCTCGAACGCGGCATTGTGGCGCAGCGTTTCGGCCATGGCGATTGCCGGGCCGGTGCCGCCCATGTTCTGCACTTCAAGAATGACGTATTCCGACAGGACCCGATCGTCATAGGCCTTGATGATGTAGTCGGCGATGTGAGGCGGAACGCCCAGCCGCTTGAACTTTTCAGCCCAGACGGGCGGGAAGTGCTGCAGGAACATGCCCATGTCGGGCAGAAACCCCAGCGCCGGGCTGCCGCTCTTCTGAAACATTTCGGCCATGCGGATGATCCACGGGTGATCGAAGTGCAGCGGGGCGTGGACTTCGGTCAGCAGCTTGATGCCCTTGTCCTCGGCAAAGGGCGCGGCGGCGACCAGTACTTCGGGGGCGATCGAGACCAGACTGCGGATATAGGGCATGCCCAGCATCGCGCCGAAATCGATGTCCTTTTTCACGCTGGCGACCTGCTCGTCAAACGGCATCGGCCGGCCCTTGTAGCGCTTGTAATCGAGCATGTAGTCGTGGCTGACGGGCACGCAATCGTACTTCGCGATCAGCGCGTGCCAGTTGTCGATGTCGGCCTGGGCTACGCCGATTTCGGGCCAGCCCCAGAAGCTCTGCTCCCCGATCACTTCGATCCCGCGCGCGCCCAGTTCGGCGGAGACGCGGATGCAGTCTTCCAGGGTCATTTTGCCCTGGAAAGTCTCGTTTTGATAGGAATAGAGGCTGACGCCCCGCTTGATCGCACTGGTCACTTGGTCACCTCTCCACATGGGTGCAACACGTCTGTCGGAAGCGGGAAGGGCGGCGTGCCCGGTGCCCCGGTTGGCAGCATCTTCCCTGGGGCCACAACCCTAATTGGAATGAATATTCGTATATTTGCCAACAGGGGTCAAGTGGCAATTTGCGGCGGAATTCCGTCTGCTGCCACGCATTGACAGAATTAGAATTATGATTATCGTTAAGCGCGAACCGCCGTAGGGGAGAGAATCAGCGAATGCCACCAGCTGTGTGCCGCGCGCTTATCGCGGCGCTCTGTTTGCCGCTTGCCGCGTTCTTCGGCTTTGTCGGCTGGTACAAGGCTTTCGCCACCTTGGCAGACCTTGCCGCGCACAATGCCTTTACCATCCATCTGCCGGTTCTGCTGGGCAAGGCGCTGGGCTGGTTTGAAATGGCCGGAGCGCTGGTGCTGGTTCTGGGTTCGATCTTTGGCCGCTTGCGCCGGACGCAAATCTCGTTCGCACTGGCACTGGCCGCTGAACAGATCGTTTCCTCGCTGATCCACTGGCGCCATGGCGAACTGGGCATGATTGGCCAGAACAGCCTGCTGATCGCCGCGCTGCTGGCCATTGCTTTGCTCGGCCGTCGCCTGCTCTCACTTCCGGCCGGAGCCTGACAATGCCCTTCGAAATTTCGGTCAACCTTGAATACATGTTCCACGAAGCGGGCGAGCGGCTGGAAGATCGCATGGCCGCCGCGGCTGCGGCCGGGTTTCGCAAGGTGGAAATGTTCACAACTGCGAACCGCGACGTCGCCAGCTTGAAGGTCGCTTTGGCCGCTTTTGGTTGTACGCTGGTTTCGACCGTCACCGACCCGCGCATCCAGCTGGTGATGGAAGCCCAGCATGAAACCTTTCGCGAGATGTTTGCCAAGGCCGCAGCCGAAGCGGCGGAACTGGGCGCGGCGCAAGTGGTCGTCCCTTCGGGATCTGCGGTGCCCTATATGAAGCGGCCGGTGCAATTGGCAATCGTGGCCAGTGCAATCGGCAGCGTCGTTCCGGTGGCGGAGGAACACGGAATCACTATCCTGCTCGAACCGGTCAACACCCGCAAGGACCACCCCGGCGTGCTGTTCGGCATGACCGAGGACGCGGTGGCGGTGATCGAACAGGTGAACAGCCCCAGCGTGAAGCTGCTCTACGACGTCTATCACTCGGTCACGGAGGGTGAGGACCCAGCCGTAATCCTCCCGCAGGTCGCGAAGCATGTCGCGCATGTCCAGGTCGCCGACAATCCGGGGCGGGGCGAGCCGGGATCGGGCACGATCGATTGGCCTGCGGTGCTCGCCCTGCTCACTCAGACTGGTTATGCGGGGCCGATCGGGGCGGAATTCACCCCCACCGGCCCAGATACCGTCGCCGCACTGGCTTACCTGCGCGGACTTTGCGCCTAGAGCCTGATGGCATAAGATTGATCCGTCCAACCCCTGCGGGGCGGGCCGATTTTGCTCCGTGGACAGCGTTGCTCGTCGATCACGATTCTAGGGTCAGGACCTAAAGCTGGGCGAGGATCACCGGATCGGTGATCTTGTCATCCTGCGCCAGCAGCAGCGCCTTTGACAGGATGATCGACAAGGTGCGATCGCCCTCAAACGGCAGCCAGATGCGGTCTGCGCCAACGGAGGATTTGGGCACGATACAGATGTGCCGTCCGCCGCGCGAACATGCGCCCGAACCAAGGTGGATCTCATAGCGATGGCGCGTACCCTGGACGATCAGGGCATTGGCTTCGAGTGACAGTTGCTTGGCAAACTTCAGCCGGGGCACGATCCGTTCCAGCATGGCGCGGCGGCGCTTGCCGGATTCGACCAGATTCGCGGTGTTGGTGTGCCGCCAATAGGCATCGGCCACGCCGCGCCGCCACTGGTTGGGATGGGCCGCGTCCTCGCCCCCGTCGAGCCACTGCGGGTCGGCCGCGATCGAGGTGACGGCGGTAAACAGGTCACAGTGCCGCATCACTTCCGAAAAGACCACGGCGGGCACCTGTTCCAGCGGTATCGGTTCGCCGCGATCGGGGCCTTGCGCTGAATCCTTTGCCCCCGGGGCAACCCGGTAGAAGCACACCCGATCGGTCGCGACATAGCTGTAGGCGGCGCTATCGTTGACCTCGGGCGATTCCCCGCCCGCGCCTTCGGCCCAATATTCGGCCAGCAGGCCATGTTCTGGGATCAGGATGTGCCACGGCTTGTCGTTGGGCGCATCGACCCACATCCGGTGGGTGACGTTCCAGCCGTTGATCCGCGCCAGGGTCATCGCCTGATGCTGCTTGAGGATGTGCGCGGCCCAGCGATTGGTGTAGGTCCGCGTCGCGCGTTCGGCATTGGTCAGTGCATAGACCTCGCGCCAGACCTGCGCGAACGGCTGGGTCAGCTGCAGAACCTCCAGCCGGTCACGCCAGGCTTCCACCGCCTCGATCGTATCGTCCATCGGGTGCCACAGCCGGATCGTCGCCCCGGCAATGACAACCGGCTGGCCAGCAACGTCCAGCAGAGCTTCACCGGCTTCATCTGCCAACGCCGCACGGCGGGTGCCGTCCGCAGCTTCGACCCACCACACCAGTTTGCGGGCCAGCGCGCGGGTCAGCGGATGATCGAAATAGCGCGCCTGCCACTGCGTTGCGGCCCAGCTGCGATCCTTGAGGTACAGCTGCTGCAGCCGCTGCGGCTGGATCGATAGATCGGCCTGCAAGTCCTTCAGATCGTCGCGCAGTTCCTTGTAGGTCTCCTTTTCCGCTTTCATTGCGGCGGACGGACCTTTCAGTTCGGTGCCTGCCGCATTGAACCAGCGCAGTTCTGCATCGGCGCCCGACACAGCCAGCAGCGCATGGCCGCTTTCGAAATCGACCTTGCGCGTGCCTTGCTGGTCAAGCCCATGGGTGGGCACGGTGATCTCGTCCAGCTCGGCACGGGACATGCCCGCACGCGCGGCAGCGGCGTTGAGCTGGCCATCGATCCGGGCCTTGATCTTGGGATACTTGGTCCGCGCCAGCACCCGCGCGAGATAGGGCACCCCGGCCCCGTCCGGCAGGTTCGCCAGCGCCCAGACGCAGGCATTGCCCAGCTTCTCACAGCGGATCCCCGCGCCCTTGCGCGTGACATAGCACTGCTTCAGCGCATAGTCGGCCAGCACACTGCCAACCTGATCGGCAGGCAGCAAGTGCGCGATATAGATCAGCGTGCGGATGTGCTGTTCGCCAGTCACGCCGAACATTCCGGCATAGGGACTGCTGACTGCCGTGATCCGCGCCAGCTGCTGGACCCACAGTTCCGGCGGGAGCAGCGCGAACACGGCGCGGGCATCCTTGATCCATTTGGCGGGCGGTTCGCTCTTGGTTTCGATCTGCTGGGCCAGTCCGGCCAGATGGCGCAGCACTTCAGGCCGGGTTTCAGCAAACGGCCGCAGCGCTTCGCGCTTGTCATGCAGCATCCGCGCCCGGTCCAGGAAGCATCCCAGATAGGAACCGGCAAATGGGTCATCCTGGCCCGTATAATTGTTGGCGATCCCGCCTTCGCGCAGCAGCCGCAGCACCAGCTGGTTCCGCGCCGGGCCTTCGGGCAGGGCCTGACCCGCATCGGCAATGGCGATGAGCTTGCCCAGCAGCGCATCGTGCGGGCCGGTGTAGAGCCGGGGTTCCATCAGGTTGCCAAAATGGCGTTCGAACTTGTCGAGGTGCTGATAATAGCCGATTTCGAACGGTGGCAGATCCAGTGGGGGCAGGGCTTCCGGCGCGACAGGAGCTGCGGCGGTGCCGATCGGATTGCCGCGGATTGCGGTTTCGACATCACCGGCCCAGGCGGCATACTCCGGCCGGCCAACCAGCAGCGCCAGTTCTTTAGCGGTCGCCCCATCCGGAAAGCGGCTGACGGTTTTGATCAGTTCGCGCAGGATCTGGCGGCTGGTTTCCTTGTGATGCTTGCCATCGTTACCCAGCAGCCACACCAGCCGTGCATGATCGCGGTCCGGATCGGGCAGTTCGATCGCACCTTTGGCCAATTCATAGGCCAGACTGTCCAGCTTGGGCAGTCCGCGATTCCCCTCGCCATAGCAATGCGACCAGCGGCCATCGACCTTGCCGAGATAGGCCAGGTTATCATAGCCGCGCGGCGTCACGATATAGCTCAGCAGGAATGACAGCGCGGCGCCGCGTTCGGTCTTGTCCCCGCCCAGCAGGGTTTTCAGCGCCGGCGGGAACGCGGCACGGTTGCCGTAAAGGGCTTTGCCATCGTCGAGCGTATATTCCAGAGCCGGGCCAAGCAGGGGGCCAGCCTGCGCGAACAGTTCGGCGCGCACCGCGGTGACTTCGGTTCCCTGCCGATCCCATTTGCGCATTGTCGGCACTTCGGTCCGGTCGATCCCGGCCCCGGCAGTTGCGCTGTCGATGAACCGCAGCATATTGATGAAGCCGTTTGCTTCGGATCGGCACAGCGCGTCGATCATTTCGATCGCTTTGGGCCGCAGCTGCGCATCGAGCGCGGCGTGCTGCAGCACCAGGGCAAGGAATTCGGTACTCCAGCACTGGTCGATGCGCAGGTGGGGAACAATCCGCAGATAATTGTCCAGCACCAGCGCAAGCTGCTGACCGGTCACAGGCCAGACGGCCTCAGCGCGCTTGTCCAGGTGGTCCAGAGCTGCATTCATCACGCCGATATAGGCGCTGCGCAGGTTCGGCTCGCGGGCTTCGCGGAACACCAGCGGGACCATGAGCCCGTGCAGGCTGGCAGCCAGTTCGCACAGAAGATGGGCCGGGGCCTGTGTTTTGAGCAGTTCCTGGCCGAACTCCCGGCCGGCCCGTTCGGCGGTAAAGCCGCTGGCCAGCGCGGTACCGGAAAAGTGGCTGATAACCTGCACCGCCAGACGGGTGGCAAGGGGCTCGCGCGGTTTTGCCTGGGATGCCGGTTCAGGGCTCGGCGGGGCCGCACGGGGCTGCGCTGGCGGCGGTGCAAAGGCTTGCGGTTGCGGTTGGGCTTGCGGTTGGGCTTGCGGCGGGGCGGGGCGCAGTTCGGCGCCGTCCTTGGCCCACTGCTCCATCCGCTGCGAAAAGCCTGACGGCACCTGCGGGGGAGCCGTGCGGCGGCCGAACCCGCCGGTCGGGCGCGGAGCCTGGCCGGAGGCTTGCTGCGTGGCATCGTTGATCCGGCCCAGAATCTTGTCGAAAAAGCTCATCGCATCATCCTCCCTGCAATGGGGTCAGCAACAGGAAGGTCGCCTCGCCGGTGCGGTCGAGTTCGATTACCTGATCCAGGCTATCGGCCTGCCGATCATCGAGCAGGACGAAGAAGCTGTTGTCGAGAAAGCCCTGTTCCGCGGCGTCCAACAGGCGCTCGCGCTGAGGCAGGGTGCCGGTCTTGCAGGGTGTGAACAACGTGGCGCGCAGCCCTTTCTCAGGGCCATTGAGCCGCCATTCACGGCTGCCCGAAAGGCCGTTGGCCGCTTCCTCTTCTGCTGCGCGCGCGGCTATCAATCGCGCTTCGAGTGCATCGGTGGCAGCTTCGAGTTCCAGATCGACCCGGGCATGGATCAGTTCGCGGACGGTAATGCTGGGTCGCAGCAGCGGGGCCTTGCCGCGCACCAGCCGTTCACCTCCAACCTCGTCGATCAGCAGCATGGATCCCCTCCAGTCGGGAGAGCCATATGTCCGGTATGATTAAGATTTTATGGCTTTGGGCCGGGTCAGGTTGCTCTCTGGCCAGCAGAGCACGACCAGGATCTGCAGGATCAGCAAGGCCATTACCCCGCCGTAATAGGACCAGCGGATCATGCTTCTGGCCAGGTCGCTGACTGCCCCCGGATCATACCGCGCGGCGGCCAGCATAAAGGCGATCCCGGCCGTGCCCACCGCCATGCCCAGCTTGGTCGCCAGACTGATCCCGGCAGAAAGCAGTCCTTCCTTGCGCGTGCCGAACAGGTGTTCGTGAAAATCGACGGTCTGCGCGATCATCGCAAAGGCCGATGTAATGGTGATCGAATTGGCGAGGCACGCGATGATGTAGACAGCCAGGAACAGCGGTGGCCTTGCTTCCAGCAAGGGCAGTACGGCAAACAGCGCAGCGGCAATTGCCAATGCGCCAGCCGTGCCCAGCCGGATTCCGGTTCGCGTCAGGATCGCCGGTGCTACGAAGGCGGACAGCAGCAGCATACCCGCGACCGCTGGCAGCATTACCGATATCAGCCACGGCTGGCGCAGCACGTCGATCGCGAAATAGACCGTTATCGCCATCATCCCGCCAAACCGCACGAAATAGAGCAGGCAAGTGAGAAAGGTGACCAGCCAGGCCCGGTTGCGCAGCATCCGGCCGATTTCAGGCAACAGGGCAAAGTGCGGCGGGCTTTCGTCCACCACTCGTTCCCGGCAATTGCGATACAGCGCGGTGATTGCGAACAGGCCGATCACCGCAAACAGTGCGGCCGCCACGCGGTAGCCTTTCGGATCGTTTTCACCGCCGAACTGCGCCAGGATTGGCTGAACTGCTGCCGTGCCCAACACCACGGATACGGCCGTGCCGATCGATCGCATTCCCCCCAGCTTTAGCCGTTCGGACTGGTCTGTGGTCATCATTGGCATCAGCGCGGTATAGGGAATCGCGCCAAGGCTCATCAGGATTCCCAGCGCCTTGAAGGTCAGGAAAGCATAGACCAGCTGGGCGGTCTGGCCCCATGGCGGGACCATGAATACTGCCACCGAAACCAGAGCATAGGGCAGCGCAGAAAACAGGAAATAGGGCCGGGTGCGTCCCCAGCGGGTGCGGGTGCGATCAACCGATACGCCGACCATCAGATCGATCACTGCGTCGAGCAGCCGCGCGACCAGAAAGATCGTCCCCACCGCCGCCGCGGGAAGCCGCACCACGTTGACATAGTACATCAGCAGAAAGCCGCTCGCCATATTGTAGGGCAGGCTGAAGCCCATATCGCCAAAGCCATAGCTCAAGCGTTCCTTCAGGCTCAGCGCCCTAGCGGTTCCAGCCATGGCCGCTCTCCCGGTTCGCGGCCCCGCGCGCCGCCCCATGGCGGCTGCGTTTGCCTGGCAACTTGACTTGCTGCTATTTTATTAGAACATGTATTCTCATTGGCTGATGATCGCGTCAAGCCGCTTGGCGAGGATCAGCCGACCTATCGAGGGCATGGATAGGAACGCTCCACCTCTTTGGCGAGCCGCTTGCGCACACTCTGCTATGGGGCATTGCAAGCAGCGTCGCCGCAGCGGCGCATATGAGATAAGGAACTGGGGATGAGCCGCGTTACCGAAATCCGCTATGTCGGCTATGGCGTGACTGACCTTGAAGGTGAACGTGCCTTCTATGCCGACAGCTGGGGCCTGGAACCCGTGCCTTCGGACGATGGCATGGCCTGGTTCAAGGCACCGGGGCATGATGAACATCACGTGGTCCGGCTGCGGCAGGCGGACGCAAACCGGATCGACGTGGTGGCGCTGGCGGCGGACAGCCGCGCCGATGTTGAAGCATTGTGCGAACGGGTCCGCGCTTCGGGCGGGCGGATCGTCCACGAACCGCGCGATCTGACCACGCCGGGCGGCGGCTATGGCTTTCGCTGCTTCAACCCGGATGGCCTGCAGTTCGAGATTTCCAGCGACGTTGCGCGCGGCGCCTCTCGCCCGGTTGAACGCTGGGAAGGGCTGCCGGTCAAGATCAGTCATATCGTTTTCCATTCACCCGATCACAACGCGCTGGTCGCCTGGTTTGTCGATGTGCTGGGCTTCAAGGTGTCGGATTGGCTGGGCGATTTCATGGTGTTCCTGCGCTGCAATTCGGCGCACCACCGCATCGCCTTGCTGCCGGGGCCGCCGTGTCTCAACCATGTGGCCTATGATATGACCGGGATCGACGGCATGATGCGCGGCGGGCACCGGCTCAAGGTCAAGGGTACGCCGATCCAGTGGGGGCCCGGGCGGCACACGGCGGGCGACAATGCCTTCAGCTATTTTGTCACCCCCGGCGGCTTCGCAGTCGAATACACCGCCGAGCTGGAGGAAGTCGATTTCGAAAGCCACCAGCCGGTGGTTTACACCCCCGCCCCCCTGGTGATGGACCAGTGGGGGATCGGCACGGGCGGCCCGCAGACCATGCCGCATCCTGAGCCCAATCCCGGGCTGTTTGTTGCCGTGGAGGCTTGATCGATGGCCCTGTTTGAACCCTTTCCGAACTACATCTGGAACCTGTCGGTCGCGATCGCGATGGAAAGCGGGGCGCAGATGGGCGAAGTGGTCGATGTGATCGCCGCCGCCAAAAGCGCGGCCGGGGAAAGCGCCGATGCGGGGACGCAGGCGTTCATGCAGGCGTGGATGGCCAAGGCCGATACGCTGATCGGGCTGGCGGACGAGGACGCAGCCAGGGGCCGCAATTTCTCTGCCGGGCAAAAGCTGGAACGCGCCGCGCTCTACCTGCTCAATGGCGAGCGGATGCAGGCGCATGGTTCGCCCGGGCGGCTGGATGCGTTCAAGCGGGCGCGCGAATGCTTCGATCGCGGCATGGCGCTGGGTCAGCGCAATTGCGAACGGGTGGAAATTCCGCTCGGTAACGGTGCGGTGATGTCGGCGCTGTGGGTTCGTGCACCCGGTGACGGCAAGAAGCCCGCAGTGGTCTATTGCAACGGGCTCGATAGCAACAAGGAGCTGCTGTACTGGTCATGGTTGCCCCATGCGCTGGCGCGGCGCGGGATTTCCACGCTGTGCGTCGATCAGCCGGGCACGGGCGAAGCGATCCGGCTGCATGGCTTGCCTGCCACCGCGCATTCGGAAGAATGGGCCAGCAAGGCGGTCGATTGGCTGGAACAGCAGCCGGAAGTTGATGCCAGCAAGATCGGCATGACCGGGATCTCGCTTGGCGGGCACTATGCCCCGCGCGCGGTTGCCTATGAACCGCGCTTTGCCAGCGGGGCCTGCTGGGGCGCGAACCACAACTGGCACGAGGTCCAGTACGGCCGTCTCCAGCGCGAGGGCGAAAACCCCGTGCCGCATTACTGGGGCCACGTAATGTGGGTGTTCGGCGCGAGCGACATGGATGACTTCTTCGAAAAGACCAAGGACATAAACCTCAATGGCCACATGGACCGGATCAAGGTGCCGTTCCTGGTCACCCACGGCGAAAATGATCGTCAGATCAACGTCAAATACGCCCACCAGGCCTACGAGCAACTGGTGAACAGTCCGCGCGCTGAACTCAAGATCTTCACCCCGCGCGAAGGTGGGGTTGAGCATGTCGGGGCGGACAACATGGCGTTCGGACGGGACTATATCGCCGACTGGTTCGCCGAGACTTTGGGCGGCGCGGCAAGCTGACAGCGGCGCGCGCCAGCCCAACCTATCGATCAATCAATATCGAAGTCATCTGCGCAATCGATGCGATGGGATTGACTTTGCTGCTATGATATATGAAATCAGCATTCTAGTTTTAAGCATTCTAATATGATCAACTCGCCAACGGGTGATCATTTGCGATCCTTTTGAGGGGAGGACATACCTGTCATGACCAAGCACACCATCCGCCGTGTCCTGCTGGCCAGTGCCTGCAGTTTCGCCGTTTCCGCGCCCGCCTTTGCGCAGGCTGCGGACGAAGCAGCCGACACCAACGAAATCGTCGTTACCGCGCAGAACCGCACCCAGAACGTCAACGACGTGCCGATCGCGATTGACGTGATCAGCCAGGAACAGCTGGCCGCATCCGGTTTTGGCGGGATGAATGATATCGCCAAGATATCTCCGGTGGTTCAGCTCAACCAGGATCAGGGCACCGTCAAGGTCACGGTTCGCGGCGTCGGCACCTCGTCCAACGATGAAGCCCAGGACACCTCGGTGGTGGTCAATATTGACGGGGAATACGTCAACCGTCCGAACGTCCTTGGCATCGCCATGTTCGATATTGACCGGGTAGAAGTGCTGCGCGGTCCCCAGGGGACGCTTTATGGCCGCAATTCGACCGGCGGCGCGATCAACTTCATTACCCGCAAGGCCGGTAACGATTTCGGGATCAATGCCACGGCCAGCTATGGCAACTACAACGCACTGCGCCTTGATGGTGGCGTCGATCTGCCGCTCAGCGGCATGGGCGGCCTGCGCGTTGCCGGGTTCTATGAAGAGCGTGACGGCTATGTCAGCCATCCAGCCCGGGCCGCGTTCGGTCCGTTCCCCGCTTTTGGCGGCGGCCGGTCGGATGACAATCAGTCCTGGGGTGGTCGCGCCTCGCTGCGGCTTGACCCGACCGACGCCCTGTCGATCAGCCTTTCGGGCGAATATGCCCGCCGCGAATTCACGCCGCAGGCTTTCGCTGCGGTTGATCTCAACGGCGCTGGCAATGGTGGCGGGGCCGGATGCCTGAACACGGGCTATGTGCGCGTTGCACCAGCTTACACCCAGACCCTGTGCTCGCCGCGCAACACCAACTTCCTGTCCACGATCAATCGCGCCAACTTCGCCGCCCCCGGCTTTGGTCTGGGGGTTGTGGGTGAAGATACCTATGCGGTGCGCGGCCGGATTGCCTATGAAATCAGCGATGCAGCAACCCTGACCTATACTGGCGGGTTCCGGAGCTATTCGGGTGACGAAGACAGCTATCGCACTCTGCCAATCTCGTACCGGTCTTACACCTTTATGGATGAAGCCCGGACCCACAGCCACGAACTGCGCCTGAACGGCCAGATCGGCGGTGTGATCTATCAGGTCGGCGGCTTCTATTTCCGCGAAAAGCAGGACCGTGAAAGCGGGTTCATGCTGCCGATCGGTCCAAATGGCACGTTCCTGTCCTATTTCGGCCGCGACGTGACCAGCGAAAGCCGGTCCCTGTTCGGTCAGGTCGAAGTGCCACTGGGCGAAACGCTGACCGCCGTGGGCGGCCTGCGCTATACCGATAGTGATCGCAAGGCGATCTATCGCAATGCCTCGCCGTTCGGGGCAGGCCCGCCGGATTCGACCCTGTTCAACGCAGGCCCGGCCCGCAAGGCGTTCTCGGCGATGCGTTATCTGGTGACGCTCAATCTCAACCCTGCGCGGGAAGATAAAGTCACCTGGCTGGCGGGGCTGAACTACAAGCCCAATTCAGACACGCTGGTCTTCATCAAGGCGTCAACCGGATTCAAGGCCGGCGGGTTCGATTCGATTGGCGCTTATCGCCCGGAAACCAATACGGCGATCGAAGCTGGCTGGAAGCAAAGCTTCGGTCCGGCCGGGCAGCACCAGTTCAACCTTGGCGCGTTCCACTATGATTATAAGGACCTGCAGGTATCGGTGCTGCTGGATACCACGGTGGGCGGCCAGACTTTCAACGCTGGCAAGGCGAAGATCTGGGGCATCGAAGCGTCGGCCGATTTTGAGCTGAGCGACAACGACAACTTCCACGCTTCGGTCAACTATCTCAACGCCGAATACAAACAGCTGCTGGCCCAGTTCAACGTCTATACCGTGCCGGGCACCGGGGCGGACGTGAACGGCGTGGGCGATCTCGACCCGACTACGCCGGGCGTGCAGCAGCCGAACTTTGCGGGCAACCGTCCGGCTTTCTCGCCGCAATGGGTGATCACCATGGGCTATGACCATGTGTTCGACATGGGCAGCGCCGGCACGTTGACTGCCAGTGCCAATACGACTTTCAAGAGTTCGTATTTCACCGATTTCTACAACAACCGCGATGGCCGGCAGAGCGCATTCTCACAATCCGACCTCAGCCTGACCTACAAGCCCGAAAACGGGAAATTCACCGTCCAGGGGTTCGCCCGCAATCTGGAAAACAACCGTCCGCTGACTTACGGTAGCTTTGTGTCGGCTGGTCCGGACGATATCTTCAACTGGCAGTTCGGCGCGCCGCGCACTTACGGGGTGCGGGTGTCGGTCGACTTCTAGGTCTGGATTGGAATGAGGGGGGAAGGGGTGACCTGCGCGTCGCCCCTTTTCTCGTTTTCAGGCGACGATCAGCCACGGCCTGGCAGCAGCGATCATCGCACGGGCAGCGGTGCAATTGGGAGAGTGATGATGAAGCGAGTGCCCGGAATTGTCGCCGCACTGGCTCTGCTGGCCATGCCGCTTTGCGCCGCCGCACAGCCGGTATCAGTGCCGACCAAGGCCCCGGCCGAACCGGGCGCGATCCCGCTGTATGGTGACCAGACCCCAGGTTCGGCCAGCAGCGAGGTCTGGGGGCTGATGGGCGGCAGAGTGCTGGGCGTGCGCAACGTTACCCGACCCACGCTGACCCCGGTGCTGCCCGCGCGCGGCAAGGCAAACGGCGCGGCGGTGGTGGTCGCGCCGGGTGGAGCATTCATGGGGCTGGCGATCGATCACGAGGGTTGGCAGGTCGCCCGTGCGCTGGCTGCGCGCGGGATCACTGCTTTCGTGCTGAAGTACCGCCTGATCCAGACCCCGGTGGCCGAGGCCGAGGCCGGTAAGTTCATGGGCGCAATGCTGATGAAGGAAATCGGCCACCCGATGGAGGGCGAACTGCTGAAGCAGAGCAAGGCCCCCGAAGACGCCCGCACCGCGCTGGCCATGGTCCGCGCCAATGCCGCGAAGTGGGGGATCGATCCCAGGCGCGTCGGGATCATCGGTTTTTCGGCCGGGGCGATGACTTCGCGCCGGGTCGCGCTGGATGCCCCGGCGGGCGAGCGGCCCGATTTCGTCGGCTACATCTATGGCCCGCAAGACGCGGAGCCAGTGCCAGCCGATGCCCCGCCGCTGTTCGATGCGATTGCGCTGGATGACGGTCTGTTCCCGTCCAAGGGTTTTCCGATTGCGGCGGGCTGGCTTGCCGCCAAGCGTCCGGTCGAGATCCACGGCTATCAGACCGGTGACCACGGCTTTGGTCTGGGCAAGCCGGGCACCACCACCACGCTGCTGATTGATCAGTTCACCGCCTGGCTGGCGATGCAAGGCTTCCTCAAACCCAAGGCTGCGAAATGACGCTTCCGTTTTCAGCTGATCCGTTTGCCGATGCCAGTGCCCGCGAAGTCCATGCGCTGGAGGAGGACTACGCCGCGCAGGGGTGAAAGTTGGCACCCGGGATCGCCAGATCCCAGGGCCTGACGGGACTTTTCGGGAGAGAAGACAATGACCATTCGCTCAGCCGTGCTGCTTGCAGCCCTGCTTGCCTCCAGCGCCGGGGTCGCTCCGGCGGCTCTGGCCGAAGAGCCTGCGCCCAGCGATGCGGCATTCCAGAATCCGCCGGGTGAAGCCCGCCCGCGGGTGTGGTGGCACTGGATGAATGGCAATGTCACCCGGGACGGGATTGCCAAGGATCTTGGCTGGATGGCCGATGTCGGGATTGGCGGGGTGCAGAATTTCGATGCCAGTCTGGGTACCCCGCAAGTGGTGGAAAAGCGGCTCTCCTACATGACGCCCGAATGGCAGGACGCGTTCCGGTTTGCTGTGCATGAGGCAGACCGGCACGGGTTGGAACTGGCGATCGCGGCGTCGCCGGGCTGGTCCGAAACCGGCGGACCGTGGGTGCCGCCGCAGGACGGGATGAAAAAGCTGGTCTGGGCCGAAACGCGACTGCCCGGCGGGAAGCGTTTCAAGGGCAAGCTGGCCGCGCCGCCTGCAGTGACCGGACCCTATCAGAACGTGCCATTCGCGGAAGAATTGCCGGGTATTTCGGGCGATGTGGCCAAGGTGCCACAAATGGGCGGGCTCGTAGCGGTGCTGGCCGTGCCCTTGGCAGGCAAGCCGCTGCCCCTGCCCGGCTATGCCCTTGCCGATGGCACTGCCTTGCCCGCTGCCGCCTTGGCCGATGCCGATTTTGCCAGTGGCGCGAAAGTGCCGCTTGGCAGCGATCTGAATGCGTCCGTGACGATCACCTATCCGCAGGCGGTCACCGTGCGTTCGCTGCGCTTGTTCATTCCGGGGCTGAAACCGCCGTTCCGGGGAACGCCGCTGCGTGCCGATCTGGACGTGCGGGACGGGGCGGGGTGGAAGGTGCTGGCGCAAGTGCCGATCACCAGCGTGGCGACTACCCAGTCCGTCCCCACCACCACCGCGCGCGAATTCCGTCTGCGGCTGTCGGACAGCGGCGATCACGGCAATCAGGACCTGCTGGCCGCTGCGCCTGGCGCAATCGCGGTTGATTTCTTCAGCAAGGGGCCGCTCACCGCGGTGCAGCTGGCCGACCTGCAGCTGTTCGCCCAGCCGCGTGTGGCGCGGGTGGAGGAGAAGGCCGGGTATGAGACCGTGCTCGATTACACCGCAATCGCCGATGACGACGCGGCCGCGGCCGGGCTGACCGACGCGCAGGTGATCGACCTGACGGGCCGCGTGGGTACCGATGGCGCGCTTGACTGGACTCCGCCGAAAGGCAGCGACTGGCAAGTGCTGCGGTTTGGCTGGTCACTGACCGGCAAGACCAATCACCCCGCCACTGCCGAGGCGACCGGGCTGGAAGTAGACAAATTCGATGGCGCGGCAGTGCGGCGCTATCTGGAAACGTACCTTGGCAAATACCGCGCGGTGGTGGGCGATGCCATGATCGGCAAGCGCGGACTGCGCGCGTTGCTGACCGATAGTATCGAGGTCGGCAAGGCCAACTGGACCCCGCGAATGGAGGCCGAATTCAAGGCCCGCCGCGGTTATGACCTGCGGCCATGGCTGCCGGTGCTGGCCGGGACAGTGATCGGATCGCCCGCGCAAAGCGAGCGCTTCCTGTTCGACTGGCGGCAGACCCTGGCCGATCTGATGGCCGATCAGCACTATGCCACCATCGCCAAGGTTGCCCGCGAACAGGGCCTGACGCTCTATGGTGAGGCGCTGGAAGACAAGCGTCCGGTGCTGGGCGATGACCTTGCCATGCGCCGCCATGCCGATGTGCCGATGGCGGCGTTGTGGACCTGGCCCAAGGGGCAGCAGGTGCGTTCCACTCTGGTCGGCGACATGAAGGGCGCTGCGTCGGTTGCGCATGTTTATGGCCAGCGGTTCGTTGCGGCGGAATCGATGACTTCGGTCAACGCCCCGTGGGATTTTGCCCCGCATGACCTGAAGCCGGTGATCGATCTGGAATTTGCCAGCGGGATCAACCGCCCGGTGATCCACACGTCGGTTCACCAGCCGCGCGACGATCTGCAGCCGGGGCTCTCGCTTGCGATCTTCGGGCAGTATTTCAATCGCCACGAGGCCTGGGCGCCGCTGGCTCGGCCCTGGGTCGATTACCTCGCACGCACGTCCTACCTGCTGCAGCAGGGCCATAATGCAGCGCAAGTGGCGTGGTTCATTGGCGAGGAAGCGCCGGTGACCGCGCTGTTCGCCGATGCGCCGCCACCGGGGCTACCCAGCCGCCACGCCTATGACTTCGTCAATGCGGCGATGCTGGGTGATGCGTTGACGGGGGAGGGGGCCGAACTGGTCAGCGCGGCAGGCGCGCGGTATCAGGCGCTGTATCTTGGCGGCACCTCGCACCAGATGACCTTGCCGACTTTGCGGCGGTTGAGTGCACTGGTGCGCGGTGGGCTGACGCTGATCGGGAACAAGCCCGCCGGCAGCCCCAGCAAGGCCGATGACACCGCCGAATTCGCGCGGCTGGCCGATGCGCTGTGGGGCGGTGACAGTGGCAAGGGGCGGGTGATCGCAACGGCCGATCTGGATGCGGGCCTGACCCAGGCGGGGATTGCGCCGGGGCTGCGGTTTGACGGGCCGGGCGCTGCCTTGCGCTATGTCGAACGGCGGTTTGACGGGGGGCGGCTGTTCTTTGTGTCCAACCCCGGCGACACGGTGCAAGTCACCGCGCGCTTCCCGGTCACGGGCAAGCGGCCCGAATTGTGGAACGCCGAAACCGGCAAGGCCAGCGCGCTGAGCTATACGGTAGAGGGCGGCGAAACGCTGGTCCCGCTCAGCCTGAACCGCGATGACGCCCTGTTCGTGGTGTTTCGCGCGGGTACGGCGGAAACTTCGGCGAAAGTGCCTCAGCCTGGGCTGGCCGCACCGACTGCGTTGACCGGGCCGTGGCAGGTGCTGTTCCAGCCGGGACGCGGCGCACCGGCAATGGTCAAGATGGACCGCCTGACTCCGCTCGATCAGAGCAGTGAGGCCGGGGTGCGCTATTTCTCTGGCGTGGCGAGCTATTCAACCACGTTGACCACGCCCAGGGGGTGGAAGGCTGGCCATCCGCTATGGCTCGATCTGGGCCGCGTGGGCGATGTGGCCGAGGTGTGGCTCAACGGGCAGAAGCTGGGCGGGCTGTGGCGCGCGCCGTGGCGGATCGATCTGGGGTCGGCGGCGCGGCCGGGGCGCAATGCGCTGGCCGTGAAAGTTGCCAACAAATGGGTCAACCGCCTGATCGGCGATGTCCAGCCGGGCGCGCAGCCGGTCGCCAGGCTGGCCGCGCCGGGCTATCGCCCTGATGCCCCGCTGCGCCCCAGCGGGCTGATCGGGCCGGTGACCGTGCAGGTGCAGGCGCGGTGATCCCGGCAAATCGATAGGCTGGGATTTGCCGGATCGAAATTGCCATTCCTGTCTGTTCGCTCGCCAAAAGGCCTGATAAGCCTTGCGCGATACAGCGCGGAATCAAGCCGCGCGGGGGAGAATGGGATGCCTGCACCTGCCGACAATCGCCGGTCGATCTATTGGGCAAGCGTGCTTGCGCTGTTCACTGCCGCGCTGGCCAATTCGCTGCGGGTGGGGGCATCGGGAGCGATGCAGACCGCCTTGCTCGATCCGATCGACCCCGATCATTCGGGCGAGATGATCGGCACCGTGCTGGGCAGTTCGTTCCTCGGCTTCGCGCTCAGCCTGCTGGTGATTTCGCCCCTGCTGGACCGGATCGGCGCGAAAAAGGTGATCCTGTTCGCGTCCGCCTGCTTCGTGGCCGGGCCGCTGCTGGTGCTGGCTTCGGCTTCGGCTGGCAGCTCGGTCTATCTGCTGCTTAACGTGGCGATGGTTATCTGGGGGTTCGGCTGGGGCGCGACCGAAGGCTCGGTCAATCCGCTGATCACCACGCTCTATCCCGATGACAAGACTGGCAAGCTCAACAGCCTGCACGCCTGGTGGCCGTTCGGACTGATCCTGGGCGGGCTGGCCAGTGTGGTTCTGTTCAAGCAGTTCGCCTTTGACTGGCGCGTGGCGATTGCCATTCCGATCCTGCCCGGCGCCGCGCTGGCGCTGATGGCCTCGCGGCTGGACTTCCCGCAAACCGAAAGTGCTGCGCAAGGGGTCAGCTTCAACGAAATGCTGGCCGAACCGTTCAAGCGCCCGTTCTTCTGGGTGTTCTTCGCCATCATGTTCCTGACCGCCTCGACCGAGCTGGCGCCGGGGGCCTGGGTCGACGTGACGCTCAGCGAGACGGTGGGCATGCCGGGGATCCTGGTGCTGGTCTATGTCAGCGCGATCATGTTCGTGATGCGGCACTTTGCCGGGCCGCTGGAACACCGTTTTTCCGATATGGGCCTGCTGTGGTTCTGCACCGTGCCTGCCGCGATCGGGCTATACCTGCTGAGCACCGCCAACAGCCCGGTCACCGCGCTGGTCGCCGCGACGCTATGGGCCTTCGGGGTGTGCTTCATGTGGCCGACCATGCTGGCCGCCGTATCGCGCCGGTTCCCGCGTTCGGGGCCGTGGGGGATCGGGCTGGTCGGCTTTGCGGGCGCGCTGGCGATCTATTTCGTGCTGCCCAAGCTTGGCCAGATCTATGATCAGGCCAAGCTGGCCAAAGCCGGCGGGCAGGATGGCTTTGCCGCGCTGGCCAAGGGTTCGCCGCAGCTCCACGAAGTGCTGGCCCATGCCGCCGAAGTCTCGTTCCGCACCGTCGCGGTGATCCCGGTGGTGCTGTTCTTCGTGTTCGGCGCGGTCTGGCTGTTTGAGCGGGGCCGCAAGACCAAATGAAAGTCGGCATCAACCTGCTGCTGTGGACCGGGCACGTCACCGAAGAGCTTGCGCCGCAATTCCGCGCGCTCAAGGAAACCGGGTTCGACGGGGTCGAGGTGCCGATTTTCGACGCTTCCGATCCCGGCCACTACGCGCGGCTGGGCAAGCTGCTGGACGATCTGGGGCTGGCGCGCACCGTCACGACCACCATCCCCGACCCCGCGCACGATCCCACCAGCACCGATCGCGCCGCGCGGCAGGCCGGGCATGATCACCTTGCCCGCGTGGTCGATTGCTGCGCGGCGCTGGGGGCAGAGGTGCTGGCCGGGCCATGGTATCAGCCGCTCGGCGTGTTCAGCGGCACGGGCGCGAGCCAGGGCGAGCTGGAACGCTGCGCAGAGGTCCACCGCCGGATCGTTCCGCGCGCGCAGGCCGCCGGACTGACTTGCGCCCTCGAAGTGCTCAACCGGTTTGAATGCTACATGCTCAACACCGTCGATCAGGCCAGCGCCTATCTCGACCTGCTGGGCGAGCCGGGCATCGGCATCCATTTCGATACGTTCCACGCCCATATCGAGGAGCGCGACAGCGTGGCCGCCGTGACCGCCGCGTGGAACCGGGGCCAGCTGAAGCACGTCCACATCAGCGAGAACGATCGCGGGGTCCCCGGCAAGGGGCAGGCGCGGATTGCCGAGACGATCCACGCGCTCAAGGCGCTGGGTTACGACGAGTGGCTGACGATCGAGGCGTTCGGCGGATCGGTGCCCGATCTGGCCGCCGCAACCCGGATCTGGCGGCCGTTGTTCGCCTCGGAACAGGAAGTTTACAGCGAAGGCCACCGGTATATCCGGTCGTGCTGGGAGGGAGAGTGATGATGCAAGAATTGCTGGCGATGGACCGGCGCGGCCTGATGGCCCGGGCGCTGGTACTGCTGGGGGCGAGCGCATTGCCCGGATGCAAGGAGCTGGGCGGTTCCGCCGCCTGGAAGGAACTGTCTGCCGAGCATTTCAAGCTGCTGACCGCCTTTGCCGATACCCTGATCCCGCAGACCGACACCCCCGGCGCGGTCGCGGCGGGCGTGCCCAAGGTGCTGACCCAGATGTATCATGACTGGGCTTCGGACGAGACCCGCGAGGCCCTGACCGGCGCACTCGACCGGATCGATGCGGGCGCGCGCAAGGCCAAGGAGAAAGGCTTCACCGAACTGACCCCGGCTGAGCGCCAGACCTTTCTGGCCGCGCATGACAAGGCCGCATTGGTCGAAGTGCCGCCGCCTTCCGATGCGCCCAAGGGCAACCCCTTCGTTCCACCCGTGTCTGTGGCCGACAATGGCTATCACAAGCTCAAGGAGCTGACGGCGGTGACCTATTACACCACCCAGGCCGCGCTGACGACCGAGCTGGCCTACGAACACGTCCCCGGCGGCTGGACCAGTTCGGTCAAGGTCACCCCAAAAACCAGACCTGCCGTCACTTTCGGAGCATTCTGACATGGCATTCGATGCAATTGTAATCGGTTCGGGGATGAGCGGCGGGATCGCCGCCAAGGAACTTACCGAACGCGGCCTGAAAGTGCTGGTGATCGAACGCGGCAAGATGATCGATCCGGCCAAGGATTACATGGATCACCTGATGCCGTGGGAATTGCCCAACAACAACCAGATGCCGGAAGCCGAAGTGGCCGAACACTGGCCGATGCAGTCGATGTGCTATGCCTTTGGTGCGGCTACGAGCAAGTTCTTCGCGAAAGACAGCGAGCAGCCGCTGTCCACACCCGAAGACAAGCCGTTCGCGTGGATCAAGGGCGATCACCTGGGCGGGCGGTCAGTAATGTGGGGGCGGCAGACATATCGCCTGTCGGACATCGATTTCGGCGCCAATGCCAAGGACGGGCACGGGGTCGATTGGCCGATCCGCTATGCCGATCTCAAGCCCTGGTACGATCATATCGAAGAGTTTATCGGCGTTGCCGGTTCGAATGAGGGGCTGGAACAATTGCCCGATGGCAAATTCCTGCCCGCCTTCGAACTCAACGATGCCGAAAAGCAGTTCAAAGCCTCGGTCGAACAGAAATTCCCCGGCCGCAAGGTGATCTCGGGCCGGGTTGCCAATCTGTCCAAGGCGCAGCCGCAGCATGAAGAACTGGGCCGCACCAGCTGTCAGGCGCGTTCGATCTGCGAGCGTGGCTGCCGGTTCGGGGCGATGCATTCAAGCCTCACCTCATCATTGCCCGCCGCGCAGCGCACCGGCAACCTGACGATCGTGACTGATGCAATTGTCCATTCGCTGGTGCAGGACCCCAAGACCGGGCGGATCACCTCGGTCAAAGTGATCGATGCCAAGACCAATGAAGGGCGTACCTACGAAGCGAAGCTGTTTTTCCTCAACGCTTCCACGCTGGGTTCGGCGCAGGTCCTGCTCAATTCCGCCAACGAGGCCAACCCGCGTGGGCTGGCCAATGGTTCCGATCAGGTTGGCCGCAATCTGATGGATCATATGTACGGGCTGGCCACGGTGGCGGCATTCCCCGGGCCGGAAGACAGTTATTACCATGGCCGCCGCCCGACCGGGATCTACATCCCGCGCTTCCGCAACGTTACCGAAGCGGCGGACGGCTATGTGCGCGGCTTTGGCTATCAGGGCGGCGTTTCACGCGTCGGCTGGCGGCAGATGGCGCTCCAGCCCGGCGTGGTTGGCACCGAAATCAAGGCCCGCGCCCATACCCTGGGCCCCTGGACGGCCATGATCGCCGGGTTTGGCGAAGTCTTGCCCAATCCGGACAACCGCATGACCTTGCACGCCACGCGCAAGGACAAGTGGGGGATTCCCGTTCCCCATGTCGAATATGCGATCGGCCCCAATGAAAAGGCGATGATCAAGCACATCTTCGACGATGCCCGCGCCATGCTGGAAGCAGCCGGCGGACAGGTGATCCTGCAAACCAAGGAACCGGCCACCCCGGGGCTTGGCATCCACGAAATGGGCAGCGCGCGGATGGGGCTCGATCCCAAAACCTCGGTGCTGAACAAGTTCAACCAGGCGCACGAAGTGGCCAACCTGTTCATCACTGATGGTTCGGCAATGACCTCGTCCGGGTGCCAGAACCCGTCGCTGACCTATATGGCGCTGTCGGCCCGCGCGGCGGATCATGCGGTGCAGTTGCTCAAGGAAGGACAGCTGTGATGCTGCGTTCGTTCGTTCTCGCCGCCGCCGCCGCGCTGGCTCTGCCCGGCATGGCCCAGGCCAAGGGTGCGCCGTTGCTCGATTGCCCGCTGCGCGATGCGCCCTATTCGATCGATACGCCATTCGTGGACTTGCTGCTCAATCCGGCAGCGAAGCAGGCGGTGCAGGACGTGACCGGCAAGGATCCGACCCAGGGTCCGCCGATCTTTGTTGGCACCAAGGCCCCTACTTTTGCTGCGATTCTGACAATCAAGGAAGCATTGGCCTTCGTTGGGGGTGATCTGTCCAAGCTCCCCGCGCTCGATGCGAAATTGCGCACGATCCCGGTAACCGGTGCCGACAAAGTCGCGCGCTGTGAACGCTACGACAGTGTGGTGCCGAAGCTGACTGTGCCGAAGGGCAAGGGGCCGCGCCTGTTGCTGTTCGACAAGATCAATGGCTTTCGTGACGAACCTTCGGTCAACGCCGCGCGCGATGCCCTGACCGCGATGGCCAAGCGCCAAGGCTGGCGGATGGCGGTGACTGACAAGGGCGGGGCGTTCAATGCCAGAACATTGGCGCAGTTCGATGCGGTGATCTGGAACAACATTTCGGGCGACGTGCTGACGCTGGGCCAGCGCAAGGCGTTCCAGCAGTTCCTGCAGAGCGGCGGCGGCTTTGTCGGCCTGCACGGCAGCGCGGGCGATCCGGTCTATTTCTGGGATTGGTATCCCGACAAGCTGATCGGCGCGCGCTTTGCCGGGCACCCGATGGACCCGCAATTCCAGGAAGCCCGGATCGCGGTGAACAAGCAGCACCCGCTGGCGGCGAATCTGCCGGCCGAGTGGCGGATGACCGATGAGTGGTATTCCTTCAAGACCAACCCGCGCGCGGTGGGCGCGAATGTGCTGCTGACGCTGGATGAAAGCACCTATACCCGGGTGAGCCGGTTCGGTGAACCGCTGGACATGGGCGCAGATCACCCGCTCGCCTGGACGCAGTGTCTGGGCAAGGGCCGGATGTTCTACTCCGCAATCGGACACCTGCCTGCGACCTATGCACAGGACCAGAACGTCACGCTGATGCGTGATGCGATTGCCTGGGCGGCGGGCAAGGGGGACTGCCGGTAGGGCGCGTGCGTACTTAGTCACACGCTCAAAAGACCGCTCATGCTGAGCTTGTCGAAGCACCCGCCTGTTGCGGAGAGGCTGCGTGCGCGCGAGGGTCCTTCGACAGGCTTAGGATGAGCGGGATCGGGATTGGCTCGTTCCCCGCGATGTTGAGCGCTGTCCTACAAGCCCGCAATGTGGCATGGACGGGACATGATCCGCGCCATTTTCTCTACCGTTTCAGGCCAGCATGGCACCGTGTTTCGCAGCGTGACAAATTTTCACAGGACCGTGTCCAGTGTGTCCAGTCGTTCAGTCCGGGCGGGAGTCAGCTGAACGATGGAGGGCGCGGTGGTCCCCGATTCGGAGCACAAGGGGCTGGTCGCGCGGCTACCCCAGCCGCTGCGTAACTTTGCGCTGCTGGCCCGGTTTGACCGGCCGATTGGCTGGTGGCTGCTGTTCTGGCCCGCCGCCTGGGGTCTGCTGCTGGCCGGGGGAGAGGGGCGCTGGGGCCTGCTGGGCTGGCTGCTGCTGGGCTCGATCGCGATGCGCGGCGCGGGCTGCGTCTATAACGATATTGTCGATGCCGATCTGGACCGGCAAGTCGCCCGCACCATGGCTCGCCCGGTGGCAAGCGGCGCGGTAAGCAAGCGCGCAGCGTGGGTCTGGCTGCTGGCGCTGTGCCTGATCGGGCTGGCGGTGCTGTTGCAGCTGCGCTGGCAGGCGCAACTGGTCGCCCTGGGCAGTCTGGCTCTGGTCGCGGCCTATCCTTTCATGAAGCGGATCACCGGCTGGCCGCAGGTCTGGCTGGGGCTGGTCTTCACCTGGGGCGCGCCGGTGGGATGGATCGCGCTGCGCGGTGACCGGCTGGACGTGCTGGCCGCGCTCTATGCCGGGGCAGTGCTGTGGTGCATCGGCTATGACACGATCTACGCCTGCCAGGACCGCGAGGATGATGCCATGGTCGGGATCGGCTCCTCTGCATTGTCACTGGGCGGGCGGGTGCGGGG